>NZGJ01000043.1 GCA_002689465.1 Rhodospirillaceae bacterium
CAAAGACGCCGACGAACAGGGCTTTGTCTTTTATACCAATACTCAAAGCCAGAAGGGCAGCGAGCTAGATGCAAATCCTCGCGCCGCGATTGTATTTCATTGGAAATCGCTTCGTCGCCAGGTGCGCGTGAACGGGTCGGTCGAAAGGGTCAGCGATACCGAGGCTGATGCGTATTTTGCTACTCGGGCGCGTGGGAGCCAGATCGGCGCTTGGGCATCCGATCAGTCACAGTCACTGGAAGGTCGGTTCGAGCTTGAGAAACGGGTCGCGAACTTTGCGGCAAAATTCGTTGTGGGCGCTGTGCCTCGGCCACAGCACTGGACAGGTTACCGGATTGTGCCGATCCGATATGAATTCTGGCAGGACAAGCCGTTTCGATTACATGAACGTGTTATCTATACGCGGACGACCGATGACGGCTGGTCTATAGGTAGGATTTTCCCCTGAGCACCCCNGATGGATTTTNAATNGGGCTAATGTCTCTTNAATTTCCATCCTTGATGCATANNTNAATNACGCCTCATTGTTGTGTCAATAAGANATGCCACACCATCGCCGGGAGGCANGACGCAGGGAGAAGGCAATGAGTTTCAAAACTATACTGGTTCCAATCAGCTGCCCAGAAACAAGCACTTCGATGCTGGCGACGGCGCTGCAGGTTGCACGGCGCTGGGGCGCCCATCTTGAAATCATGCACGTGCGTGCCGATCCGCGTGGTCTGGTACCTTATACGGGCGAGGGCATGGACGGTTCGATGATCGAGGAAATCATGGACGTCACCGAACGCGAAGGAGGTGAACGCGCGGTTGAAACCAAAGCGATGTTCGATGCGTTCTGCGCGGAACACTCTCTGACGATCTCCGANACCCCGATTGCCGATGCNGGCGTCACCGTTTCTTGGCGCCAGGAAACCGGCCGTGAGGATGAAGTCGTTGCGCTCCGCGGACGGTTGTACGACCTGATTGTGGTCGGCCGGCCCGTCGCCGATACCCCCCTTCCGTCACCGATTACGCTTGAAGCGGCATTACACGACACCGGGCGCCCCATCCTAGTAGCACCGCCTTCGGCGGCGGTCGATTGCGGGAAGCATATCGCCATTGCCTGGGAAGCCAGCCCCGAGGCCGCGCGAACGATTGCGGTATCGATTCAGGCGCTGGTTGAGGCCGAGAAAGTTACGGTGCTCGATCCAAAACTTCCCCAGCCCCTACCTCTCGAATCCGCCGATCTTGTGGACCGATTGCACTGGCACGGTGTTGATGCGGAAGTTCACGCCTTTGAAGTGTCTTCTACGGAGGTTGGTGCTGCTTTTCTGACGCATGCGGCATCGGTCGGCGCCGATATGTTGGTGAAGGGCGCCTATTCGCAGAGCCGGTTGCGGCAAATGGTGTTGGGTGGTCGAACCCGGCATATACTGAATAACGCGACGATCCCGACGCTTCTNGCCAAGTAAGCNNGACCCGNCAAACAGAATAGGCCCATTTCGTGACCGACCCGATTAGAACGCTCATCCTCACCGGCGCCAGTCGCGGTATCGGTCATGCAACGGTGCGGCGNTTCAGCGATGCTGGCTGGCGGATTATCACCTGTTCGCGGGACGATGTGCCCGATGCCTGTCAGTACGATCCCAACTGGGCCCATCATATTCCGGCCGATTTGAGCGATAGCGCCGATCTTGATGCATTTGTCGCAGAAGCCAACGAGTTGCTTGGCAAGGATGGGCTGTCGGCGCTGGTAAACAATGCCGCCGTGTCGCCCAAGACCAGCTACAANGANCGCCTTGGNGCGCTNAACGGCGATCAGGAGGCGTGGCACGAGGTTTTTAATCTGAACCTGTTTGCGCCGCTCGCCTTGTGCAGGGGGTTTGCTACGGCACTCCATCGGGGCAAGGGCTCGGTGGTGAATATCACGTCGATTGCCGGGCATTCGATTCACCCCTTTGCCGGATCAGCTTACTCGGTATCCAAGGCGGCCTTGTCCGCATTAACCAAAGAGCTGGCAGTGGAATTTGCCGAGCTAAATGTCCGTGTCAACGCGGTCGCTCCTGGCGAGATCGAGACCGAAATGGTCGGACCGGAATATGAGGCGCTGATTCCGCGGATTCCTCTTAATCGCATGGGATCGGCAGCCGAGGTCGCGGGCGTAGTCTATCAGCTTTGCGCAGAAGATTTTGGATACGTGACCGGCACCGAGCTGTTCGTTACCGGCGGCCAGCACCTGCTCTGATCATGGCGGCATATTTTCTATCGAATCGGCTCGCTGTCAGGCATGTGCCTATAATTCTGTCAGGGCGATAACTTTTTTCTTGTCGTCTGGGACAATTTCGAAACCGCTAGATCGCCGATATTCCCTTTCAGCGTCCATGTGGTCTGTGTTGCTGAAGACGAAATTGCACCTAATGAAGGCTGTCTCTTCGATCGGGGCGGCGCCTAGCTGCATGAACTGGGTCTCCGCCGACGCCGTGATACCTGGCAAGGCGTTTGCATCAAACCACGACCAATTTGTCACCACTGTTGGTTTAGCCGGCTAGGCGAAGCACGCCTTTGACCAAGTATATCGCGCGCTCTTTGTGATTGTTGGGCAGGTCTATCGCGGTGTCTTAAGGTGCTTCGCCATGAAGATAAAATATCTGCGAAAAACGCGGAATCGCGTTTCCTGTCCGAAGGAGTTGCCGGTGATGATTTGGTATCGTTCCCTGATGTGTTCGAACAACGGCAGGCAGCGGCCGCAAGATGAACAAAGCTTGGGCCGACTAGCTCGTCGACGCTGGTCAGGCTGATCTGGTGCTCAATGTCTTACAACAACACCTCGCTGGCGAGGTCTTTAGCCGCCTCGCGCTCCCTATGAAAGGTACCCCACCCCGCAAACTTCCAGTTGACCGCGCTCGGTTCGATCAACAATTCGTTGCTCAGGCTGTCCTTATGGTGGGTCGCGTTGTTGACTGGTACGTCATCGCCCGGCCGATATGCGGCTGCGGCCATTGGCGCGTTGTCTGTCAGACGCGGTCGCGGAACGCTCGTAACCAGGTCAGACGGGATTCTGTGAGATTGATGTCGTGGGCCAGCCAGTCTTGGAAATACGGCTCGTCCGCGGTTGGATCACTCAGGTTGCTCAGGCGGGCGAGCTCCAGCTCACAGGCATCGATCAGCAGGTCGACCTGATCCTGACGTTCACCGGTTTCCAGCAACGGCAGAAACCGCATCTTCAACGCTACGACCAGCTTTGACAAATCGGTCATCGGTGGCCGAACGGTCGCTTTGAGAAGTGTCAGAAGCTCCTCCCGGCCCTTGTCCGTGAGGGACAGCGGCGGTTCCTTGGCATCGTTTGCCGGTTCGACCAGACCTTCATAGCGGAGCATTTCTATCGACGGGCCAGTCAGTTCAAGTGATGGCCCCGCGATATGTCCGATGAACTGGCGGACGGCATTGGCGAGATCCGCATAGATCAGCGGGCCTTCAGAGAGAATTCCGAGCGCGGCAAGCCTGATGGTTTCCTTGGGCAGAAGTGAATTATCACTGAACATGACCTTTAAACGTCCTTTTTGCGGCCCGGGTGTCGGTCGGGCCTGTCAGGCGGCAGCCTTTATAGACAGTCTGCCCCAGATTTCCCGCAGGGATGTTACCAGATGCGACATATCCGCGTCAGTATGTAATGGCGTCGGCGTTAATCTTAACCGTTCGGTCCCTTTGGGGACCGTGGGGTAATTGATCGGTTGAACGTAAATGTCGTAGCGGTCCATCAATTCGTCGGTGACCTGTTTACACAGCACCGGATCGCCGACCAGTACCGGGACGATATGCGATACCGATGGCATTACCGGCAGGCCCGCTTCGCGCAGCCGCGCCTTGAGGGTGGCCGCGCGTTCCTGATGAGTTTCACGTTCGGCGTTGCTTGCTTTCAAGTGTCGGACGCTTGCCAGCGCGCCGGCGGCAACGGCCGGTGGCATCGATGTTGTGAAGATGAAGCCCGCTGCATAGGACCGCACAAAATCTATCATCGCTGCGGAGCCGGCGATATAGCCGCCAACTACACCGAATGCCTTGGCAAGGGTGCCCTGGATAACGGTGAGCCGGTCCATCACGCCGTCGCGTTCGGCAACTCCAGCGCCACGCGGGCCGTACATGCCAACCGCATGGACTTCGTCGAGATAGGTCATCGCGTGATATTTGTCGGCAAGATCGCAGATCGCTTCGATAGGCGAGATGTCGCCATCCATAGAATAGACCGACTCGAACACGATCACTTTGGGTCGGTTGATATCTATCGCTCCGAGCTTTTCTTCCAAGTCTTTGAGGTCGTTATGGGCGAATACGACCTTGTCGGTCAGGCTATGACGGATTCCCGCGATCATCGAGGCATGGTTGTCCGCATCGGAGATCAGCACGCAGTCGGGAATTTGCGCGCCGATGGTCGATAGTGCCGCTTCATTGGCGACATATCCTGATGTAAAGACCAATGCTGCCTCCGTATCGTGGAGATCTGCAAGCTCCTGTTCAAGCATTACATGATAATGGGTGGTGCCCGAAATATTCCTGGTGCCGCCAGCCCCGGCCCCCACCTTGTCGATGGCCTCTTTCATCGCAGCGCGTACGACTTGATTTTGGCCCATTCCTAGATAGTCGTTAGAACACCAGACCGTCACTTCGTCCGTGCTTGCTTCGGTATAGCTGGTTGCGCGCGGAAACGCCCCCGCTTTGCGTTCCAAGTCTGCAAAAACGCGGTAGTTTCCCTCTGTCCTCAGATCCGAAATGCGGTCGGCGAAAAATTTTTCGTAGTCCATTTTTAGAGGCTCTCCAAGGGACGGCCTGCCTTCTGACGGTGCCGGTGCAAATTTTAAGAACAGAATGTGCCCAATTATCTTTAAAGATAATATGTTACAATCGAAATGGAATCACGCGATGCTGAGCCATTAGTCCGTTGAATTTACTCGAATTTAGCATAATGCGCGGTTTTGCCGCGCTAAATTGGCGGTAAACTTTTCAGTTTTAGGTGAAAATTCTGGTTCTCAATCCGATTGCAGAGGAGGAGGGGCTAACCTTTTCTGTTGGACAAGTTGCTCTACTACCATCGCTTTTCGTCAATCGACCGCTGAAACGCCACAACAGTAGCCACCAGTAGGAATGGTCTTCGAAATATCGCTCACATCGTGGTCTGTTCTCAGCATTGGCTGGTGATCCAGTCCGCCGTTTCGTTCAGTGCCGCAGCGAAGCGATCGAAAATGGCGTCGATTTCCGCTTCCGAAATGATAAGTGGCGGTGAAAACGCGATGCGGTCGCCGAGCGCGCGAATTATCAGGCCGTGTTCCTGTGCACGGGCTACAAGGTGGGGGCCAATCTTGCCAGGCGGTTCCAACGGCTCGCGTGACTCCTTATTTGACACCATTTCAACCGCGCCAATCAGACCGACCCCCGTGGTCTCGCCAATTAGCGGGTGTTCTTCGAAGTCGTGCAGGCGTCTTAGGAAGGGGATGCTGCGTTCCTGAACGCGGCTAACAACGTCCATTTCTTCGTAAATCTTCAAAGTCTCGATCGCGACGGCAGCAGGCACCGGGTGCCCTGAATAGGTGAAGCCGTGACCGAAAATACCGATCTGTTCTGTCTGCGGTGCGATGGCGTCGAACACGAGTTTGTTGATTATGACCGCAGCGATGGGCAGATAGGCCGATGTTAGCGCCTTTGCGCAGGTCAAGATGTCCGGCTTCAGCCCGAAAGTCTGGCTGCCCCACATTTCGCCTGTACGCCCGAATCCGCATATCACTTCATCGGCCACCAGCAGGACATCGTATTTTTTTAGTACCGCTTGAATTTTTTCGAAATACGTGGCGGGCGGCACTATCACCCCGCCGGCACCCATGACTGGTTCGGCAAAAAAAGCCGCGACCGTCTCGGGGCCTTCGTCAAGGATCATTTGTTCCAACCCAGCGGCGCAGCGCGTTGCGAAGTCTTCTTCGGTCTCGTTGTCTTCGCCGTACCGGTAAAAATGCGGCATGTCAGTATGCAGGAAACCGCCTAGCGGCAGATCGAATGCCGTGTGATTTACTTGGACACCGGTCAGGCTGCCTGCGGCAACGGTTACCCCGTGGTAGGCCTTGAAGCGGCTTATGATTTTTTTCTTTTCGGGCCGGCCGAGCGCATTATTCAGGTACCAGATCATCTTGACCGCGCTGTCTGAGGCCTCCGAGCCTGAATTGCAGAAAAACACCTTCTCCATTGGTACCGGCGCGAGCGCGAGAAGGCGCTCCGCCAGCTCGATTTGGCGTGGATGACTTTTCTGATTGAAGCCGTGGTAAAAGGGTAATTCGCGCATTTGTTCCGCGGCGGCGTTGACCAGACGTTCTTCGCTGAAACCAAGTGAGGTGCACCAGAGACCCGACATGCCCTCGATATATTCGTTGCCGTCTTCGTCCCAGACTCTCGCGCCTGCGCCACGCGTGATAACCAAGGATCCGTCCCGTTCATTAGCCACGGAATTAGAATAAGGGTGAAAAACCGTTTCGGCGTCGCGGCGACTTAACGAATTAGCACCTTTTGGATTTGAGCCCGAGGGACTATCGTCAGGCGCGTTCATGACGGTCGGTCCCCGATTGTTTCAGCCGCCGGTTACGCTCATATGGCGGGACACCGATGGTGCTGCCCGGCGGCGGTCGATGATGAAGTCGTGGCCCTGTGGCTTGCGGCTGATGGCTTCGTCGATTGCGTCCATCAAAAGAGCTTCGTTGTTTTCGCGCAATGGCGCGCGCAAGTTCGCTGCGTCTTCTTGACCCAAGCACATATAGAGTGTCCCGGTACACGTCAGACGCACACGGTTGCAGGATTCGCAGAAATTATGGGTCATCGGCGTGATAAAACCAACACGCTCGCCGGTCTCGCCGACGCGGACGTAGCGCGCAGGCCCGCCGGTAGAGTCGTCAATGTCGTTGAGCGTCCAGTGTTTTTTCAATTCGGCGCGCACCATTGACAGCGGCCAGTATTGGTCCAGCCGAGCCTTGCCGCCGATCTCGCCAAGCGGCATGACCTCGATAAAAGTAAGGTCGAACCCGCGCTCGCCGCACCAAGAAACCATATCGTGAATTTCGTCGTCGTTTACGCCTTTCAGGGCAACGGCGTTAATTTTTATTTTCAGGCCAGCGGCTGCTGCGGCTTCAATTCCGCCTATCACCTTGTCTAGCTTTCCCCAACGGGTAATCAACGCGAACTTGTCGGAGTTCAGAGTATCCATCGATACGTTGACACGGCGCACACCTGCGTCATAAAGCGCGGTCGCGTAGCGTTCGAGTTGACTTGCATTGGTTGTGAGGGTCAATTCTTCGAGGGCGCTGGTATCGAGATGCCGGCCCAGACGTTCGAACAGCCACATGATGTTGCGCCGGACTAGCGGCTCACCGCCAGAGATTCGCAGTTTGCGGACACCGCGGTTAACGAAAGCACTGCAAAGTTGGTCCAGTTCTTCGAGGCTGAGCATATCGGATTTGGGTAGAAAGGTCATGTTTTCCGACATGCAGTAAACACATCGGAAATCGCAACGATCAGTCACCGATACGCGGAGATAGCTGACATGCCGGTCATAAGGGTCGATCAGCAAGTTGTCGCCTGTAGATGCTTTTCCAGTCGGCACCAGTGTGGCCGTATCCGTAGTCATTCTTCGTTATCCTTGGGGTGTCGGTTTCGACTGCTCCGCGTGGACCGTTATTCACCCGCGAATATAACGCTTTTCAGGGCAAAGGGAAGACGCTTCCCAAATATCGGGAATGCGCTCTGGGAACTTGGCGAATTTCAATAGATTCCCCAGTCTTACAGGACTTGGGGAGCAAAAGCGTGAGTGGACCCGAGACGAACAATTGACCCCTATCTATGGTCTAACGTCGACCTTCCACTAGTGGTCATCTACGCTAAAGTTCGAACGCCTACCCACCTGAAAGGTGCGACTGTCCATTAAATCCTGTGTATTCCTAACATTGTGTGCCGCGGCGAACCGCTCCATACTAGTTCGGAAATGAGCGATACCATGCTTGACCAGAACGGTCTTCTCATAATACCCGATCCATACGATCCGTGTCTAACAGAACGGGTCAGCGGTACCGATCAGAATGGCCGACCCGTGGAGATGTCTGTAACGGTCGAGCGGCCGTTGGCATTGTTCCTGAATAGCCGGGAGATCGTTACTCTGATGACCATTGGCGACTATCCTGAATGCCTCGCGGTCGGCTACCTGCTCAACCAGAACATGCTGCGACCCGACGATGTTGTTACCGGCGTAGACTACGATGAAGAGGCCGACGTTGTGGTTGTGCGTACCAAGCGTGAAACCGATTTTGAGGAAAAACTGTCCAAGCAGACCCGAACATCTGGCTGTGCGCTTGGCACCGTATTCGGTGATATCATGGAAACTTTCGACGATAAAGTACTCGACGTGGACGCGAAGGTGCACACATCGTGGCTTTACACATTGACGAGGCTAATAAACACTACGCCGAGCTTGTATCTTGAAGCCGGAGCCATTCACGGATGCGTGCTTTGCGAAGGTGACCGCACGCTAATCTATATGGAGGATGTCGGCCGTCACAATGCGGTCGATAAAATTGCAGGCTACATGTATCTCAATGAAATTCCGGCGGCGGGGAAAATGTTCTATACCACCGGCCGGCTGACCAGCGAAATGGTGATCAAGACGGTGCAGATGAACATTCCTGTGCTGATCTCGCGGTCCGGTTTTACCGCATGGGGTGTGGAACTCGCCCGACAAGCAAACCTCACTCTGATTGGGCGCGCGCGTGGCAGGCGTTTCGTGGCCTTGGCCGGTCAGGACCGAATTAACTATGACGCCGATCCGGATATAGTCGAGGATGAGCCCACGAAGCATCGGCGTAAGGCGGCGTCTGGCCGAGTATGAGCCCAGACGAATGAGTGTCGAGCTTGTCTGGCAGGGGCCGGTCGGCCCGGGATGTGCGTCGGGGAACGCGTTTCCGGATGATCCGTTGATCTTTGAAAATCTGTGTGAAGCGGGGGTCTACTTGCGGACGAAGTCATATGATCATGGCCGAACGATTGCGTACGCTGGACAATCGGTCTCTCTACTCTCACGGTTCGACCAACACCTTGCGGCCATGCTGTCCCTAGCGTCACCACTACGCGACGCAACAGGAAAGGTCGTGTTTAGCGGCGATGCTGGGGCACGTATCGATGCCTATGGCCGACTAGAAAAGGCCAGCGCGTTGGCAGCGGCGGATGCGGGGCGGGTACGGTTCTGGTATGCACTCTGCGATGATTATTTTCATACAAATCATCTGAATCTTGCCGAAAGATTGCTGCAGCGCCGGATTGCGGCGCGGCTGAGGGCAACGCCGGCTGACATGGAAAACGCCAGGGCAGCGCCCAGTGCGATGCCGGACGATCTGCCGGACGTTTGGATCAACGATTTCTCGGGCCTCGGCGTCGACGATGAAAGCGGCGGCGCGGTCTTGCTCCGTGAGCTGCTTGGAGATGAACCTATGACCATCGGGATGTTGACCGGTCATGTTACATGAACCGAAAAACATATGCGGCGTGTTGCTTGCGGGCGGCCAATCTCGGCGAATGGGTGGTGGCGACAAATGTCTTCTGTCGCTAGACGGCAAGAAATTGCTACAGCGTATCGTCGACACCGCTTTGCCGCAGGTCGGCCCTCTGGTCCTGAATACAAACAGCGATCCCGCGATTTTCAAACCTTTTGGTCTGCCTGTCGCGTCTGACGTCGTGGAAGGTTTTGCTGGCCCCCTAGCAGGAGTACTCACAGGGCTTGAGTGGGCGCGGGAAAATGCGCCCGAATGTGATTGGGTGGCGAGCTTCCCCTGCGATGCGCCCTTTGCGCCCGTTGATCTTGTGGTGCGTCTGGCCGCCGCTATAGAAGCGGCCGGCGCGGACATGGCCTGCGCGACATCCGGTGGGCGTGACCAGCCTGTTTTTGCTTTGTGGCGGGTTGGGCTTGCCGCTGAGCTTCGTGCGGCGCTGATCGATGAAGGTCTTCGCAAAGTCGATGTCTGGACCTCCCGTTACAAGCTTGCCCGTGCAGA
Organism: Rhodospirillaceae bacterium; assembly: GCA_002689465.1. GTDB lineage: Bacteria > Pseudomonadota > Alphaproteobacteria > MPNO01 > UBA830 > CAXBCP01. The sequence continues at coordinate 10,047 of NZGJ01000043.1, forward strand.
GTTCGACGCCGCGAACGGCGACCCGTTTTTCAATATCAATCGGCCGGAGGATCTCGATGCAGCCGCCGACATAGTAAGAGGTAATCTTCATGGTTAGTTATCGAAATGATCAACTAGTATGATTAATGACCCCTTTGCTCATACAACGACGCCGCGTCTTAGGATCCTACTCGGGCGCTCGATCGCGATCGGCCCGGGCAAGGCAGAATTGCTCCGACTGATCGAGGGCACTGGCTCTATCTCTGCGGCCGCACGTGAGATGGGGATGTCTTACAGGCGTGCATGGACCCTGGTTGAGACTATGAACACCGCCTTTCGCGAACCCCTGGTGGCCGCCGCGACCGGCGGAAAAGGTGGCGGCGGCGCGTCGGTGACTGCCTTCGGATTCGAGGTTTTGAAGCTATATCGGGCAATGGAAGAGAAGGCGGCAGCCAGTGTGACGGCGGAGATGGAATCCTTCACCAAAATGCTTGACCCAGATTATGTCGAGGAGGGCGAATAATGTCGCAGTATTTTATTGAATCCTCGGAGGTTGCAGTTTTGCAGTTTGGGATCAATATGGACCCCTCGATGACAAACGAACGGAGATTACCGAAAAGCTGCTGAAGGGGTCCGTCTCTTATTTAGATCGATTGGCGCGCCTGGAGTTTGATGTCGTAGCGTGATCATAGCGACCGCATTAAACTACGCGACCGTGGCCGCCGACAATGGTAGTGATTGCTGAAGACGACGGCGAATTTCCCCATTAGTTCATGGGTGCTCGAAAAAAGAGCGTTACGGACCTGGGTTGCTCGCAGTAAAACCCGAAAGGAGGTCGTGGAAGACGCGGCCACGACTGAGCACAAGCCCGACCGGAGAGCTCGTGACAAAGTGGTTTATTCAATCGCGAGGTGACCATCGAATGGACTAGTGCCGCGCAGAAATATACTAACTAATAGGCGCTGCTTTCCCCAAAAATGACGACAGTGCCCACGTCAATATGATCCTCGGCCGACACAACTTCGTCAGCGCTTAGCTATTTTCGACCCTGATGCGCGTTGATTACCTGAGGCGCAACCTCAGTAATACACGTTCTCGACCAGCTTGCTAATCTGCTCGGTGGGGTTCGAAGAAGCTCCTGTGCCCTTTATCAACCGGTTTTGTCTAGATCGAGGAATTTGATGCCGACGCGGTGGAACGCCTACAGACCATCGGCGGCGTACCTAACACTTGCATCGTTTTGAGTATATTGTGCGTTGGCGTTCACCAGTCGCGGTGGAGTCTCTGCACAAATTAGCTCTCTATGTTGAATAGGTGCTTGGCCAGGAGAATGGCCTAAAGATCGGGACACCATCCATCGAAAGGCCGGAAATCAGGCACTTAAATCGAAATTGGAAGAACATGTTTATGATCAAAACTTTGGCAGTTTGCGGGTGCTCTGATCGGAAAAACGGCGTTTTTGTTATTTTAATTGGATATGCATTCGTCGCTTCGAATACCGAAGAAACGACGCAGCTTCTGGCGAGGGCATAGAAATTCAGCGATTTTTCGCCGCAAACGATCGCTTGCATTGCCAAATTGACTATCTGACTCGCCAGACCACCCCGTCCCGCATTTCGCGATCTTCGAGTTCTAGCGATGTTGGCACTTCATAACGAGCGGTTTCCTGCAGGTTGTCGATCGGCAGATATTTTCGGCCCGGATCGCCGATCAGTACGATCGCACCGTTCGCTGCTTCGCGTCGTAAGAAGGTTTCTATTTCCACCGCCGGGGACTGTTCGTAAAAAATATCGCCGGCGAGGATAATGTCGCAACCTGTGGGTGCATCGCGGGCTAGATAGTCTTCAGGCGACAGGGTCAATGTCACATCGTTAAGAGCAGCGTTGATTTGTGCCGCCGCGATGGCCTTCGCGTCGATGTCATTGGCGATTACCTCGGCTGCGTGCGCCATCGCCGCCGCAATGCCCGAAACGGCGCTGCCTGCGGCAAATTCTAAAACTTGTTTACCGCGCACGATATCCGGATTGTCCAGTATATAGCGTGCCAAAGCTTGCCCGCCCGGCCAGCAGAATGCCCAGAACGGCGGCGGCGTGCCGATCTCGTCCAACTCGATTTCGATTGCCTGCCAAATCGGCGTGATTTCGGCGGCGAGGTGAAGTCGTATCTCCGGCACCAGCGGTGGGAAGACAATTTCCGTATTAGCCGTAATAAAAGTGTTCAAATCGTATTCAATGAGGGGTGGGTCGTCAGGCAAGTTGCCCACCAAGGATACCGGCGAATAGCAGCCAGCCGAACAGCCGGTTTGATTTGAATTTGGCGAGGCAGTCTCTCGGGTTGTCGAGATCGGCATCGGCGACCTGCCAGACAAGCTGTGCCGCGCCAAACCCGAGCCCGACCCAGAACGGCCACCCTATCCCAGTATGATAGCCGGCGGCGCCGAAGAAGACCGTGGCGATAGCATAAAACCCAACCAGCCAAGGTTTCGAGGCGATCAAGCCAAGCGCGCGCGCTGACGATTTTACGCCTGCCGCCGGGTCGTCCGGCCGGTCCTGATGGGCATAGATTGTGTCATAGCCCAAAGTCCAGAAAATACCTCCCGCATACATCAGCAGCGCGGGTGAAGACATCTCGCCGGTCACCGCCGCCCAGCCTAGCAGGGCGCCCCAGTTAAATGCGAGGCCGAGGATGAACTGCGGCCAGAAGGTCACGCGCTTGGCCAACGGGTAAAAGGCTAGCAGCAACAACGAGGCTACACCTGTCCAGATTGCGAAATGGTTGAACGAGAACAGGATGGCTGCACTTACCGCGAGTTGGATGAAGACCCAGATCAAAGCCTGGCGCAAGGTCACTTCGCCGGCCGGCAGCGGGCGATCGCGGGTCCTGGCGACCTTTGCATCGAAATCGCGGTCAAGGATATCGTTCCATGTACAGCCCCCGCCGCGCATTAGCAGGGCACCGATACCGAACATAATAAAAAGGTGCCACGTAGAGTTCAGCGGGAAACTGGTGTCCGAGGCAAACGCTATCGACCACCAGCAGGGAAACAACAAAAGCCACGTGCCAATCGGCCGGTCGAATCGAGACAACCGTATATAGGGGCGTGCCCGGCCGGGCGTTAGCCGGTCGACCCAGCCGCCGCGCGGTATATCACTCGAGGAGGGTGTGGTCATGCACCCGGTATAGCACAGACTGGTCTGTCGTTTTGGTCTTATGCCTTTTTGTCGCGGAATTCGTACTCAACCCTCTATTCGCGGCTGACCCATTCATGTCAATATCCGCTGATGAATAATCCTCAGAATGATGCTCTGAATAGCCCAACGAACGACAACCGTACCCGGCTCCGGCTATTTGTCGAATATGATCTCGAAGAGGGTCACGCTGTACCGGCCAACCCAGATCAGCATCATTACCTACGCAAGGTGATGCGCCGCAAAGACGGCGAAATGGTGGCGTTGTTCAACGGGCGCCATGGCGAATGGTTATCGCGAGTTGCCTATGAGTCGAAATCACGTTGCGTGCTTATTGTTGAGCAGCAACTGCGCAAACAAAGGATGCCGCCGGATATATGGTCGCTTTTTGCCCCGGTAAAGGCGATGCCGATGAATAACATCGCGCGAATGTCGACCGAGCTTGGCGTCGGACGCATATGTCCTGTGCTGACAAAGCATACGGTTGTGGCGCGCGTGAACACGGCTCGGCTGCGTGCCCATGCCGTGGAATCCGCCGAACAGTCGACCCGGCTCAATGTGCCGACGGTCGACGAACCTGTGAGTCTGGCGCGATTGCTGCAGGGTTGGGACCCGGCTCGGCGAATCATTCTATGTGCCGAGGCGGGTAGCGCCGAACCCGTACCGGCGGCAATGTCACGGGTTCAGCCTGGCGGAGCTTGGGCGGTTATGACAGGACCCGAAGGCGGATTCAGCCAATCTGAACTTGACGGACTCACGAAACTGCCTTTTGTTACCCCGGTTCGCCTTGGGCCGCGTATTCTCAGGGCGGATACGGCGGTGGCGGCGGTGCTGGTGTGCTGGCAAAACCATCTCGGTGACTGGTCTGGCTGATCCTTTAAGTGATCCCATTAAAGACCCGGTCAGTAACATTAAGAAAGAACGGATGACTGGGTATGGCTGCACCATCGGCAGGTAAATCCAAACCGATTACCGATTTACGGCAACTGGCAGAACATCTCGAGGGAGGTTGCAAGCCTGCTGTCGATTGGCGGATCGGGACCGAACACGAAAAATTTGTCTTCAAGCTGGATACACTTGAACCAGTTCCCTACGAAGGAACTTGGGGCATAGGTAAATTTATCGAAGGCCTCCAACGTTTCGGCTGGAATCCTGTTATGGAAAATGGCAATGCGATCGCGCTGACGAACGGCGACTGCAACATCTCGCTCGAACCCGGCGGGCAGCTGGAGTTGTCCGGTGCGCCCCTTGAGAATATTCATCAGACCTGCGATGAGGTTCATACCCATCTTGCCCAAGTGAAAGAAGTCGCGGGCGAATTGGGCGTCGGCATGATGGGCGCGGGATTTATTCCCAAATGGAAACGCGACGAAATTCCGTGGATGCCAAAAGGTCGCTACAAGATTATGCGCGACTACATGCCCAAAAAAGGCTCGCTCGGCCTAGACATGATGCTGCGATCTTGTACGGTGCAGGTGAACTTGGATTTTGGTTCAGAAGCCGATATGGTTGAGAAATTTCGGATCTCAATGGCATTGCAACCGGTCGCAACAGCGTTGTTTGCGAACTCTCCCTTCACCGAGGGAAAACCTAACGGTTGGCAGTCTTTCCGAAGTCATATCTGGGAAGATACCGACCCGGACCGAGCCGGCGTGCTGCCCTTCGTTTTCGATGGTGACATGGGCTTTCAGCGCTATGTCGATTACGCGCTGGATGTGCCGATGTATTTCGTCTATCGAGAGGGTAAATATATAGACGTTTCAGGCCAGTCTTTCCGAGATTTTCTCAAAGGCGAACTGCCGGGGCGGCCGGGCGAGATCGCTACGATGAGCGACTGGTCCGATCACCTGACCACAATCTTTCCCGAAGTGCGGCTGAAAAAATTCCTTGAAATGCGCGGGGCCGACAGCGGGCCATGGCGCAGGTTATGCGCTTTGTCGGCAATGTGGACAGGTTTGCTTTATGATTCAGACGCGCAGAGTGGCGCATGGGACCTCGTCAAGAACTGGACCGTGGAAGATCATCATTACCTGCGTAGCGCGGCACCGAAAACCGCGATGGGCACGGAGTTTCGCGGGCGCAACATGACGGATCTTGCGAAGGACGTACTGGTTATTGCTGATGCGGGGTTGAGGCGCCGTGCAATATTAGACACGAACGGTGACGACGAAAGGAGCTTCCTGGCCCCGTTGCACGAGATAGTTGATCGTGGATACGCGCCGGCGGAGAATCAGCTTCGAAAATTCGAGACCGACTGGGATAAAAGCGTCGATCCATTGTATGAGGAATATGCTTATTGAGATCACTTCCTTGATTGTCGGGGCGTCTGAGAATTTTGCAGATCAAGATGCGTAGCCGCTGTCTTTTCGCGTAAACAACACTGATAAATTTTTTAGCAGGACTATCCCCAAAGTCTAAAACCCGATCGACGAGAGTAATAAAAAAGATCTGCAATCGATTGGCCTGCCAAACCAGCCTAACTCCATTTTATCAAGGCTGTGCCGCAGTAAGGAGGGTCATTTGGCCTGCCCGACACAGTCATTCTGCAGATCGATAGGAATTATGACTGATACCTGAGGAAACAAAAATATATTTCCAGGTTCTAGCGTTATCCGCTGGCGAGCGGTCAGGGAACGACGAGGCATGTGCCTCGTTGCTCGCGGTTTTGTTATGTCGACCGCTTCCGACCTACGCTGCTGTTCCACCAACCGTCAGATTCTCAACCATTAGCGTTGGCTGACCGACTCCGACAGGAACACCCTGGCCGTCCTTGCCGCAGGTCCCGACCCCGGGATCCAGCCTCATGTCGTTGCCTATCATTTTTACCCGGGTCAGTACGTCTGGTCCATTGCCGATCAGCGTTGCGCCCTTGACCGGCGCGCCGATTTTGCCGTCTTCCACGAAATAGGCCTCCGACGCGGAGAACACGAACTTTCCCGATGTGATGTCGACCTGGCCACCGCCGAAATTGACAGCATAAAGGCCTTTCTTGACTGATTGCAGAATTTCTTCCGGGTCCTTGTTGCCATTGTGCATATAGGTGTTGGTCATGCGTGGCATCGGTGCATGGGCGAAACTTTCACGCCGTCCATTGCCGGTGGCTGTCATACCCATCAACCGTGCATTCATCCGATCTTGCATGTAACCGGTGAGGATGCCATCGTCTATTAGAACCGTGTTAGATGTTGGGGTACCCTCATCGTCAATCGCAAGTGAGCCGCGGCGGTCGGTCAGCGTACCGTCATCGACCACCGTCACACCCGGCGACGCAACCCGTTCGCCCATTAGTCCGGCGAAGGCGCTAGTTTTCTTGCGGTTGAAATCACCTTCCAGCCCGTGGCCGATCGCTTCGTGCAACAGAATGCCGGGCCAACCAGGCCCCAGTATAACGTCCATCTCGCCAGCCGGGGCCGGAACCGCATCGAGGTTAACCAATGCTTGACGATAGGCTTCGTCGATCTGCGCCTGCCATGCGCTGGGCTCTACATAAGGTGCATAACCGGTGCGGCCGCCGGTGCCATGGCTTCCAGCTTCCATACGGTCGCCGTCGGCGCAAACGACAGATACATTGACACGCACGAGCGGACGAATATCGCTCAGCCGGTCGCCGTCGGGGCGGATAATCTGGACGGCTTGCCATTCGCCCGATATTGAGGCCGAGAACTGCATTACACGGGAATCAAGGCCACGGGCATAGGCGTTCATATCTTCCAGCAATCTGACTTTCTGCCCGAACTCTAGATCGCCAAGCGGATTGGCAGGGGAGTAACGGGTAGCGGTCGTCCGTTGAGGACTAATGTCAATGGAGCCATCATGGCCGGCGCGCACCGCTTTTACAGTTCCCGCGGCGCGTTTTATCGCAGCTTCCGACAGTTCCGACGCGTGGGCGTAGCCTGTTGATTCCCCGGATACGCTTCTGAGGCCGAACCCCTGAGTCGTATCGAAAGAGGCGCTTTTGAGCCGCCCGTCATCGTAGCCAAGCCCCTCGGATTGGCAGAATTCGAGAAATAGTTCCCCATCATCAGCGCCATCAATTGCGGCGGAGACCTCTGCTTCGACCCTGCTCTGATCCATGCCAGTGCGTTCGAAAAATAATTCATCAGTGATGTTAGACTCGTTCATTTTGAGCTTTCGGTAATCTTGACCCCCCAATATGGGGCGTCAGCTCCGCTGCGTCACCCCCTTTGAGCATTTAGGAGGTATTTCTTCATGATTATTCGCAAAGCCCGGATTCTTGCTAGAATTCTGCGACATTAGGTCGCGAGATGGTGAGGCCCGCTACCGAATGCATTGGGGGTGGTCTCGAAACCGCTGGTTTTCCGCCGGTTATGTTGCGCTGGCTGACAGGGAAGCCAATTTGTGCGACAAAGCGCCCTTCTTGTTACAACCTTGCAGATTAGAGTAGTTTCGCTACGTCTGAAATTAGATTCGACAGCTGCCTGACATCTGGTTGTGCAATTTAATATCTTGTTAAACAAGGTTAACGGACACCAGGACAGGGAATTATATGCCGACCTTATCAAGAACGGATCTCACATGATGCGGATTGCACTCAACCTTCTTCGCTCCTTCGCGATGCTTTTGTCGCTTACGTTGCCGGGCGCAGCGATCGGAGCGCAGCCAATGCCTTGGCAGACCGGCTTCCAGGATCCCGCAACACCGCTGATGGAACAAATCGCAGATTTTCACACATTGCTTTTGATCATCATCACCGTGATCACGATCTTTGTGCTTCTTCTTTTGGTGTGGGTCGTCATCAAGTTCAACGCGAAGGCAAACCCAAACCCGAGCAAGACAACGCACAACACAATGATTGAAGTTCTATGGACCGTCGTCCCGGTTGTTATCCTCGTTGTTATTGCGGTACCGTCTTTTAAGTTGCTCTACTATTCGGATGTCATCCCAAAAGTGGACATGACGATTAAGGCGACCGGCCATCAGTGGTACTGGGAATATGAGTATTCCGACCACGGCAAGTTCACTTTTGACGCCAACATGGTTGCGACCGAGGACCTGAAGCCTGGCCAGCCCCGCTTGCTTGAAGCCGACAACAGGATTGTCTTACCTGTCGATACTGTTGTCCGCATTCAAGTGACAGCTGGCGACGTATTGCATTCCTGGGCTATGCCGGCATTTGGCGTCAAGATCGACGCCGTGCCAGGCCGACTGAATGAAACCTGGTTTGGGCCGGTCAAGAATGAGGGTGTCTACTACGGGCAATGCTCTGAGCTGTGCGGAACGCGGCATGGCTTCATGCCGATCGCCGTCGAAGTCGTTTCGAAGGCAAAGTTTGATGCTTGGATCGAAAAAGCCAAGAAAGAATTCGCCAGAGATGAGAGCGTGCCGGCGCTGCGCATGCTGGCACAGAACGTTATGAAATAGGGTCGAGGGATTTAATCATGGCTGACGCACACGCAACCCACGATCATCACGACCATCATCCCACCGGTTGGCGGCGTTACGTATATTCGACTAATCATAAAGACATCGGCACGATGTACCTGATCTTCGCGATTGTCGCTGGGGTCATTGGCGGTGCTATGTCGATTGTCTTCCGGATAGAGCTTGCCGAACCTGGCGACGGTATTCTTGGCGGCGACTATCACATGTACAACGTGCTGGTAACGGCACATGGCTTAATCATGATCTTCTTTATGGTTATGCCGGCGATGATCGGCGGCTTTGGCAACTGGATTGTGCCATTGATGATTGGCGCGCCTGATATGGCGTTTCCGCGCATGAACAACATAAGTTTCTGGCTGCTTGTTCCGGCTTTTCTGCTGTTGCTTGCCTCGCCATTCGTTGGCGGACCACCTGGCGGCGACGGCGTTGGCGGCGGCTGGACGATTTATCCGCCGCTATCCTCTAAGACCGGCCAGCCCGGTCCGGCGATGGACCTTGCCATTTTAGCCCTTCACCTCGCTGGTGCTTCCTCGATCCTGGGAGCGGCAAACTTCATTACGACTATCTTTAACATGCGCGCGCCAGGGATGACGCTGCACAAGATGCCACTCTTCGTCTGGTCAATCCTCGTCACGGCATTCCTGCTGCTACTTTCGCTGCCGGTTCTCGCGGGTGCCATCACGATGCTGCTCACAGACCGAAACTTCGGGACAGCATTCTTCGAAGCCTCACAAGGCGGCGATCCGATTCTTTTCCAGCATCTTTTCTGGTTCTTCGGACACCCTGAAGTATACATCCTTATCCTCCCAGGTTTCGGTATTGTCAGTCAGGTCGTGTCGACGTTCTCCCGCAAGCCTGTTTTCGGTTATTTGGGGATGGCCTACGCCATGGTCTCGATCGGTGCAGTGGGGTTCATCGTTTGGGCTCATCACATGTTCACCGTTGGGATGAGTGTCGATACCAAAGCGTATTTCACCGCAGCTACGATGGTGATTGCGGTGCCGACCGGCATCAAAATCTTTAGCTGGATCGCGACGATGTGGGGTGGATCGCTCCGTTTCACCACGCCCATGCTTTGGGCAATCGGCTTTATTTTCCTGTTCACGGTCGGTGGCGTTACAGGTGTTGTACTGGCGAATGCAGGCGTTGATCATTCGCTGCATGACACCTATTACGTGGTTGCACATTTTCATTACGTGCTCTCGCTCGGTGCGGTGTTCGCGATCTTCTCAGGTTTCTATTACTGGTTCCCCAAGATGAGCGGACGGATGCTTAGCGAAGGTCTCGGCAAGCTACATTTTTGGATAACGTTTATTGGTGTAAACCTGACCTTCTTTCCAATGCATTTCGCCGGATTGGCGGGTATGCCCCGGCGTATCCCCGATTATACGGATGCCTACGCCGGCTGGAACATGATTGCGAGCTACGGCTCGTATATCAGTGCCTTTGGTGTACTAGTCTTCCTGTTTGCCCTGCTCAAAGCTTATTCTTCCGGTGCGATAGCGGCGGACAATCCTTGGGGTGAAGGTGCTAATACTCTCGAATGGACTGTGCCGTCTCCGCCGGACTTTCATTCCTTCGACGAACTGCCCGAAATCAAGGACGAGGTCGCCCACTAGGGCATGATATGACCGATCCGCGAATCAACGCGACTGGCGGTACTGCCACCGCATCTCCGCCGCTGCGCGACGCAGCGGTGATGGATTTTGTTGCGTTGTTGAAACCGCGCGTCATGTCTCTTGTGGTTTTTACCGGCTATGCCGGCATGATCGTTGCTCCGGGCAGTATCCATCCCGTTATCGCTGCGATAGCCATTTTGTGTACGGCAGTAGCTACCGGCGCATCCGGCGCCATCAATATGTGGTTTGAGCGCGACCTCGACGCGAAAATGGAGCGGACGAAAAATCGTCCTCTACCTGGTGGGCGCATGGAGCCTGGCGCGGCTCTGACCTTTGGGTGCGTTCTCGCTAGTGGGTCGGTCATGGTGATGGGACTTGGCGTCAACTGGGTGGCGGGAGCACTGCTGGCGCTCGCTATAGGTTTTTATGTGTTTGTTTATACCATCTGGCTGAAGCGCCGCACCCCTCAAAACATCGTTGTCGGCGGCGCAGCGGGCGCATTTCCTCCGATGATCGGCTGGGCTGCGGTCACGGGTGATGTTAGCCTTGGCGGGATAGCCTTGTTTGCTCTGATTTTCTTCTGGACGCCGCCACATTTCTGGGCGCTTGCTCTCTATAAATGCGATGACTATCAAAATGCTGGCGTGCCCATGCTGCCGGTAGTTTCGGGTGTGCAGGAAACCAAAAAACAGATTTTGCTGTACACGGTCCTGTTGTTGCCGGTGTCGCTAATTCCCTGGTGGATGGGAACCGCGAGCGCGGTCTGGGGTGCGCTAGCTGCGGTGTTTAGCCTCTCCTTTATTGGTTTTGCCGTGAAGGTATGGCTCGATAAGACGGACCGTGCCCCGCGCCAGATGTTTCGTTTCTCGTTGCTCTATCTCTCGGTGCTATTCGCGGCGCTGATCGTTGACAACCTGGTCGCTCCGATTGTGGGAGTATGATTATGGACGAGAAAAGTCTTCAGGATATCAAGCGCAAGCAACGCAGTCGCAATATTGCCTTGGCCATAGCAATCTTCGCCCTCGTCGGACTTTTCTACGTGATGTCGATCGTACGGATGTCAAGCGGAGGCGGCAGCTGATATGAAACGTAACCTGATATCNCGCAATCGTCGCCTTGCATTGATTTCTTTCTCGGTCGCCGCCGGTATGGTCGGCGCTTCTTATGCTGCGGTGCCTCTTTACGAAATTTTTTGCCAGGTTACCGGCTATGGCGGAACCACCCAAGTTGCGGAAAGCATACCGGGTAGAGTTCTCAACCGGAAGATGACCGTCCGCTTCAATGCCGATGTCGGCAAAGCAATGCCCTGGCGGTTTGCGCCGGCGCAAGACCAGGTCGACATCAAGGTNGGTGAACAGGCGCTTGCATACTATCGAGCAATAAATATTTCGGGCCGGACCATGACCGGCACGGCGACATTTAACGTCACTCCCTCAAAGGTTGGCCAGTATTTTAACAAAGTTGAATGTTTCTGCTTTACCGAGCAGGAACTCAAAGCGGGTGCCGAGATAGACATGCCGGTGACGTTCTTTATTGATCCGGATATTGCGAAAGATCCAAACCTTAGTGACGTTAAGACGATTACGCTTTCCTATACTTTCTTCGAGACAAAACCCGACCCCGACCCCGACCCCGACCGCACCGCGCGGCAAGGGACGGCGTTCGGCAAAATTGACAGCTAAACAACGGAGCGGCAGCACATGGTCCCGCCAACAGAATTAGGCACCAGCGCCTCAGACTACGATTATCACGGCAATAAGCACCCCTATCACCTTGTTGACCCTAGCCCGTGGCCCTTTATCGGTTCCATGTCCGCAATGGTCATGGCGGTNGGTGCGGTNCTCTATATGCANGAGATCGCAAGCTGGGTGCTGATACTNGGCTTTATCGGCGTGCTTTGCACNATGGCAGGCTGGTTCTGGGAGGTTATCAAGGAGGCGGAGTACCGAGGTTTCCATAACCCAGTCGTTCAGGTCAGCATGCGTTTCGGTATGGNGCTGTTCATTGCATCGGAAGTCATGTTCTTCGTTGCCTGGTTCTGGGCATATTTCAATGCATCTTTGTTCCCTACNGTACAGATTGAAGGTCAGTGGCCGCCACCCGGNGTCCAGACCTTCGATACCTGGGATCTTCCGTTCCTCAACACGCTGATCCTGCTGACGTCGGGTATTACGGTGACGTGGGCGCACCACGCGCTGCGAGAGGGCAACAGGAAGTATTTCCTTCAGGGACTTTTGCTGACGATCTTCCTTGGTGTCTGCTTTACCTGCGTTCAGGCATTCGAATACAGCCATGCTGCGTTCGGTTTCGAAGATGGGATCTATTCATCGACCTTTTACATGGCAACCGGCTTCCATGGCTTCCATGTTTTGGTGGGTACGATCTTCCTGATTGTCTGCTATTTCCGCGGACGGGCCGGGCACTTCAAAGCGGAACACCATTTCGGGTTCGAAGCGGCTGCTTGGTACTGGCATTTCGTTGACGTGGTGTGGTTGTTCCTGTTTGTCAGCATCTATTGGTGGGGACGCTAACCCTCATAGTGAAACAAGACCGGCGGGATGTATTTGTTGTGTCCCGCCGCTTTTTTTGTGACTGATCTTCCCACTTGGCCCCGGCTATCGCCGGTCGGCACTGGGCTTTCCTGCAAGTGCCCACGTTGCGGAAAGGGCCCTTTATTTTGCGGCCTGCTAAAAGTTCGCGAAGTCTGCACCCATTGCGACCTCGATCTGACACCACACGATACCGGCGACGGCGGGACAGTGTTTGTGATCATGACCCTCGGCGCGATTACTGTTATCCTCGCCTTGGCGCTGGAGGTAGCGCTTGAACCGCCGATATGGGTACACCTTCTGGTATGGATACCGGTAATCTCCATCATGTCCGTTGTTTTGCTGCGGCCTTTCAAGGGGATTCTTATCGGCTTGCACTACAAAAATCTCAGCCATAAATACGAGCNCGGCCATGCCGATTGACGGGTCACAATNCNGATCAAGGTTCCGTATTAGCTTCTGGATGACGGCATTTGCGATCCCCAGTTTAGTAGTTTTGATTGGCCTTGGTTTTTGGCAGATCCAGCGGCTCGAATGGAAAGAGGGTATTATCGCTGACCGTATGGAGCGGATGAATGCGTCTCCCGTCGCGCTTAACGCGGTGCCTGTGACAGCGTGGCAGGCCTTCGAACTTAGGCAAGTGCACACACGCGGCGTCTACCGCCACGACAAATCTGTGGAAATAGTAAGCCGGACCCTGAAAGGCAGGCCGGGGGTACATATCGTCACGCCGCTGGTGTTAGTGGATGGGTCGGGAACGGTCCTGATAAACCGCGGATGGGCGCCGCCGCGCAATGNGCGGAANGCGTTTGAATTTCGCCGGCCTTTGGGTGCCGCCGTGATCCNNGGTTTTCTGCGGGCCGGTGAAAAGACCAGTGCTTGGGTGCCGGATAACGATCCTGCCAGAGATATCTGGTTTTTTGCCGATGCGACGGCGATTGCCAAGGCTCGTGGTCTTGCAAATGTGCGACCTTACGTTATCGAACTTGCTTCAACCGCCGACGGGCTAGCAGGGGCGAGGGCTTATCCGATTGCTGGGCAAACGGTGACGGATATACGCAATAATCATCTCCAATACGCCGTTACCTGGTTCGGTATGGCCGCGACTCTGGTCGTGATCTATGTCTTGTACCAAGTCCGGCACCGTAGTTAAGGAAACATCTTTGTCAGCCTATGAAGAACTGGAAGCTCGTTTCAAACGCATGGCCGCACTTGGCGAAGCCTCAGGCATGTTGCGCTGGGACATGTCTGTCTTGATGCCGCCGGGCGGTGCTGCGGCCCGTGTCGAGCAACTATCCGCGCTGCAGCTGACGACGCACGGATTAAAAACCGACCCCCGTCTCGCCGAACTGTTAGACGCCGCTGAGTCGGAGACCCCAGACGATATCTGGCGTGCGGCTAATCTCCGCGAAATGCGGCGCAGCTGGGTGCATGCGAACGCGGTTGATGCTGATCTGGTCGATGCAACAACGCGGGCGTGCTCTACCTGTGAGATGACGTGGCGTGAGGCACGAGCTGAAAACGACTTCGCGCGCGTGCTGCCTCATCTAGAAGATGTTTTGAACCTTACCCGTCAGGCGGCTGCGGCTAAGGCGGCTGCGCTCGGTCGCTCTCCGTACGAGGCGCTGCTAGATCAGTATGAACCCGATGCCAGTACTGTGCAGATAGATGCGCTATTTGGCGAACTGTCTGCCTTTCTGCCGGATTTTCTTGAGAACGCGTTGACGCGGCAATCTGAACGCGGGGTAGGCGAATTGCCCACAGGGCCCTTCCCTGCGAGCAAACAGCGTGGCCTTGCTGAACGCCTTATGCGCGAACTGGGTTTTGAATTCAACGCGGGCCGGCTGGATGTTAGTCTTCACCCGTTCTGCGGTGGTGTGCCCGGCGACGTCCGTATCACAACGCGCTACACCGAGGACGATTTCACTCAAAGCCTGATGGGCGTACTGCACGAAACCGGCCATGCGCTTTATGAGATGGGCCTGCCGGATGATTGGCGTTATCAGCCGGTTGGTCAGGCGCGTGGTATGGCGCTTCATGAAAGTCAGTCATTACTGATTGAAATGCAGGCTTGCCGAAGCCGCGAGTATCTCGAATTCGCCGCGCCGCTGATGCGGGAGACGTTCGATGGGGCAGGAGCGTTATGGGATGCTGATAATCTTTATAGGTTGTATACGCGGGTCGAGCGAGGCTGTGTACGTGTCGACGCCGATGAGGTGACTTATCCGGCCCATGTCATCCTTCGCTATCGCCTGGAACGCGCGCTGATAGCCGGTGATATGAAGCTTGTAGATCTGCCAGGCGCATGGAACGAAGGGATGGAAGAACTTCTCGGGATACGGCCCTCGGAAGACAGGCTTGGCTGCCTGCAGGATATCCACTGGTATGACGGCGCTTGGGGTTATTTCCCGACGTACACGATGGGCGCTATGGCGGCCGCCCAGCTTTTCGCGGCCGCCAAAGCTGCACGCCCAGAAATACCGGAGAGAATCTCAAATGGCGATTTCTCGCCGTTGGTTGGCTGGATGAGAGAAAACTTGCATAACAAGGGATCGTCGGGCTCGACAGACGAGTTGATGCAGGGTGCGACTGGCAAGCCGCTCGGCGCTGAGGCGTTCAAGGGGCACCTGCAGGCACGTTACGGCTGATAACCAGGCGACGCGGCTCTCTACAACTGGAGATTCCCGTTTGACTTGTCCGCCCGCCGGACTAAATTCCGCGCGATTATGAGGATTTGCTCGTGAAATACGTATCGACCCGTGGCGAGGCGCCGGTTCTCGCCTTTGACGACGTTCTGCTCGCTGGATTGGCCGAGGATGGCGGTCTGTATGTCCCTGAATCCTGGCCGCAGTTCTCTGTTGCCGACCTGAGGGCTATGGTCGATATATCCTACGCTGAGATCGCTTATCAGGTCATCCGACCGTTCGTCGGCGGCACAATTGCTGATGCTGACTTGCGGGGCATGATAGACGAGACCTATACCGGTTTCGGCCATGCCGCCATTGCGCCGCTCAAACAAATCGGCGCCAATGACTGGCTGATGGAGCTTTTTCAGGGGCCGACGCTGGCATTTAAGGATTTTGCGTTGCAGCTGGTCGGGCGAATGTTTGGTCATGTTTTGACAACGCGCGGTGAACGGATGACCATCGTCGGAGCGACATCGGGTGATACTGGTTCTGCCGCGATCGAGGCCTGCAGAGACCGCGAAAATATTGACATCTTCATCCTCTTTCCCGAGGGTCGCGTGTCGCCGGTGCAGCAGCGCCAGATGACCACTGTCGCCAGCGCTAACGTTCATGCGATTGCGGTCGACGGCACGTTTGATGATTGTCAGGACCTGGTAAAGGGCATGTTCAACGATGCCCAGTTCCGAAAAACGCAAAACCTGTCTGCGGTGAACTCTATTAACTGGGCCCGGGTCATGGCGCAGATTGTTTACTATGTTGTGGCCGCCGTTCGTCTCGGAGCGCCCGCACGCCCTGTCAGCTTTGCTGTGCCGACCGGTAATTTCGGGAATGTTTTCGCCGGGTGGGCGGCGTGGAAATGCGGGCTGCCGATTGACCGGCTTGTCGTGGGGACTAACAGAAACGACATACTGTTCCGATTTTTTGAGACCGGTGAGATGAAAATGGCCGGGGTCGAACCGACCCTGTCACCGAGTATGGATATTCAGGTTTCCAGCAATTTTGAACGGCTGCTATTCGATATGCTCGGTGGAGACGGTAGCGCGGTGCGCGACTGGATCGCTAATTTTCGTATATCCGGTGGGGTTTCGGTTGATGACTCCCGGCTGGCAGCCGCGCGTAAGAAATTTTCGGCCGCAAGGCTTGATGATGATGGCACACTGCGGGTAATTCGCGAGATTTACCAAACCACGGGCGAATTGCTCGATCCGCACAGCGCGATCGGGGTGGATGCGGCACGCCAATGCCGGGGGGATAAAGCTGTGCCCATGATCTCGCTAGCGACCGCGCATCCCGCAAAGTTTCCGGATGCGGTAAGGGCGGCAACCGATGTCCATCCGGAATTACCCGATCGCATGAGCGATCTTTTCGAGCGTGACGAGGTATTTCATACATTGGCGAACGATATTGGGGCAGTGCAGGATTTTGTCCGCCGTGCGGTTGAGAAGCATTCATGACGATGGAACAGGCGACGCTTCCGGGAGGAATGCAGCTTATTACCGACCGAATGGGTTCGGTCGAAACCGTAACGCTCGGTGTTTGGGTTAATGTTGGAGCACGCAATGAAATGGCGGAGATCAACGGCGTTTCGCATCTGTTGGAACATATGGCTTTCAAGGGCACAGCTCGCCGTTCGGCGCTAGATATTGCCGTGGAGATCGAAAACGTCGGTGGCCATCTCAATGCCTACACGTCCCGGGAATCTACGGTTTATTACGCGACGGTACTTAAAGAGAATGCGGATCTGGCACTCGATATAGTGTCCGATATTCTGATGCATTCGACATTTGCGGTTGACGAGCTTGACCGCGAGCGAGCGGTCGTTTTGCAAGAGATCGGGCAGGCCAACGACACGCCTGACGACATAATTTTCGACACGTTCCAGGAAACTGCCTACCCGGATCAGCCGCTGGGTCGCGCAATTCTGGGGACGTCGGACATTGTTAGCCGGATGCGGTGCGAAACCCTGAAAAGTTACATGGATGCGCAGTACGGCGGGGACCGAATGATTCTGTCAGCCGCGGGTAATCTTGATCACCAATCTTTGGCAGGGCTGGCGGAAAAGGCCTTCGCAGGCATCTCCCCGTCACAGGCCGCCGCGCCGCTGCGAGGCCGCTATACTGGCGGAGATAATCGCAAAGAGCGCGATCTTGAGCAAGCGCATCTGGTGATAGGTTTTGAGGGCGTCGGCTATAACGATGCTGATTATTACTCTCTTGCGGTTCTGTCGACCGCACTCGGTGGCGGCATGTCGTCCCGCCTGTTTCAGGAAGTCCGCGAGAAACGGGGACTAGTTTACTCGATATATACGTTTTCGTCGGCCTACCAAGATGGCGGATTATTCGGTTTGTATGCCGGGACCGGTGCCGAAGAGGTGGCGGAACTGGTAACCGTGGTCTGCGACGAACTCAACCGTGTCGCCGCCAGCCCGATGGAAGATGCAGAAATCATTCGATCGCGAGCACAGATCAAGGCGGGCGTTCTGATGTCGCTCGAAAACACCTCGTCCCGGGCCGAACGTGTTGCTCGGCAGTTGCAGGTCTGCGGCCGGATCATTCCGATCGAGGAGATTTCCCAACGTATCGATGCGGTGTCTTCTGAAGACGTCCGCCGAGTAGCCGAACGGCTTTTGTCATCTGCCCCTACAATTACCGCGCTTGGACCGGTCGGCGGGTTACCGGACTATGAGATGGTTAAGGCGTGGCTGAGATCGGAAAGTCGCGGACTTTCCTAGGCGTGTCCGGCGTCGCCGGATAGCATCGACACATCTATCCCCATCTTTAAAAGTGCACCCTGCCAGACCGATTTCGGGTCCATGTTGAGCCCATTTTGACCCATTTTGGGG
>NZGJ01000044.1 GCA_002689465.1 Rhodospirillaceae bacterium
TATAGGGGCAAAAAGCATCAAGTCAACTATTCAGCCAGCCCCCAGAACAGCTTCGATCTGAAGAGTAACTTCGTCGATTTCAGCCATACCATCAACGCCCGCTAAAACGCCTTTTCCATCATAATACGGCAACAGCGGGGCGGTTTGAGCATGGTAGGCCTCCAGCCGCGATGTCACGGTTTCCGCATTATCGTCTTTGCGCCGGCTGAACTCTGTCGATCCGCAGCTATCGCAGACCCCCTCCGTTGCCGGTTTCTGAAAGTCGTCGTGATAGCCCGCACCGCATTTGGCGCAGCTATATCTCCCAGTTATGCGGCCGACCAGCGCTAAATCATCGACCCTCATCTCAACGACATTGTCGAGCGCCCGCCCCATGTCAGCCAGCATCTCATCAAGCGCTTCGGCCTGGGCGGTCGTGCGCGGAAAACCATCCAGGATGAAGCCGTCGGCGCAATCCGCCTCCTGGATCCGGTCCTTAATCATCGCGATCATGACGTCATCCGATACCAGCTCTCCACGCTCCATGATCGCTTTGACCTGGTTCCCGATATCGCTACCCGACGCTACCGCTGCTCGCAGCATGTCGCCCGTCGAAAGCTGTATCAGGCCATGGCCGTCTTGGAGACGTCTCGCCTGCGTACCTTTTCCAGCACCCGGCGGTCCCAGCAAAATTAAATTCATCCACGTCGCCCCTTCAGTCGGGATTTTTTGACGAGCCCTTCATATTGATGGGCTATCAGATGCGACTGAACCTGGGAAACGGTATCCATTGTCACCGTCACGACAATGAGCAGACTTGTCCCGCCGAAGTAAAACGGCACCCCATACTGCGAGATCAAAATCTCTGGCATAATGCTAATCGCCGTTAGGTAAGCCGCACCCACAACCGTCAACCGGGTCAGAATAAAATCTAGATATTCGGCAGTGTTCTTGCCAGGACGGATGCCGGGCACAAAACCGCCATATTTCTTTAAGTTGTCTGCTGTCTCGGTCGGGTTAAAGACGACAGAGGTGTAGAAAAACGCAAAAAAGATAATCATCGCTGCATAAAGCAGCAGATACATCGGCTGGCCGCGGCCCAGACTGGCGGTGATAATGCCGAGCCATTCGGGCCCAGAATTGGCAGAAAAATTGGCAATCGTGATTGGCAACAAAAGAAGCGAGCTGGCAAAAATTGGCGGGATAACTCCAGCCGTGTTGACCTTCAGCGGAATATGTGAATTTTCGCCTCCGAACATCTTGTTGCCCTGCTGACGTTTTGGATATTGTACCAATACCCGCCGCTGCGCCCGCTCGACATAGACGATGAAGGTGATAACCGCGACTGCCATGACCAACAAGAACATGATGAACAGCGCCGACAATGCGCCGGTGCGCCCAAGTTCAAGCGTTCCCACAAGAGAGGCTGGCATTTCGGCCACAATACCAGCGAATATGATTAGCGATATGCCGTTACCGACCCCGCGCGCCGTGACTTGCTCACCAAGCCACATCAGGAACATCGTCCCGCCAACCAGCGTGATCACGGTTGTCGCCCGGAAAAAGGCGCCCGGGTCGGAAACTGCCGCACCCTGGGAACCAGTCATGCCTTCGAGACCCACGGCGATGCCATATGCTTGTAGGGTGGCCAGCACGACCGTACCGTAACGGGTATACTGATTCAGTTTCTTACGGCCGACCTCGCCTTCTTTTTTCAGAGCTTCGAAATGCGGGTGGATCGCCTGTAACAGCTGCATAATAATCGATGCCGAAATATACGGCATGATATTCAACGCAAAGATGGTCATACGACCAAAGGCGCCGCCAGCAAACATATCGAACATCCCAAGGATACCCCCCGCCTGCTGCTGGAAAATATCCTGCAGGATCGACGGATCGATGCCAGGTAGCGGAATCCACGTTCCAAGCCGATAGACGATAAGCGCACCTAGCGTAAACCAGATGCGCTTCTTAAGTTCGGTGGCCTTCGCAAAATTCGAAAAATTGATTTGCGACGCAAGTTGTTCGGCGGCTGACGCCATAAACTATTCCTTATCCGGCTCCTGGACGTTAACCCCCGTCCCTACTGGTCGTTTTTTTCTTAGCTTTGGCTTTTTTCGGCTTGGCACCCACGGTAACGGTGACGGTACCACCAGCTTTTTCAACCGCTTCGATCGCGCCTTTCGACGCACCCGAAAGCACTACTTCCAATTTGGCGCTGAGTTCGCCCTCAGCAAGAATTCGCACTCCATCCCGAGCCGATTTGATAATACCGGCTTCAACCAACGCTGCTTCCGTGACGGCTTTACCAGCGTCGAGCTTACCCGTATCAACGGCTTGCTGCAGGCGGCCGATATTCACGATCCGGTAGTTCTTCCGGAAAATGTTCGTGAAGCCACCCTTCGGCAAACGACGATAAAGCGGCATTTGGCCGCCTTCAAAACCAAGCAGAGAAACGCCACTACGCGATTTCTGACCTTTATGGCCACGCGCCGCAGTTTTCCCGGTGCCCGACCCGATACCACGGCCCACGCGTTTACGAGGTACGCGCGCACCTTGATTATCTGAAATCTCATTTAATCGCATTTATTTTCCTCCTGCCGGCGCGCATTTCAACGCTGCGACGTTCATATTACCGGTCGTCGAACCAACGGGCTTAAACTAACTTAGTCCTCAACACGGACGAGATGCTTGACCTTGTTGATCATCCCGCGAACTGCGGGCGTATCTTCTAGCTCGCTTGTCCGATGCATTCGATTGAGACCAAGACCAACCAAAGTCGAGCGCTGGTCTTTCGGGCGCCCAATAGGACTCCCGGTCTGGGTAACGCGAACGGTATTTTTTTTGCCGTCTGGCATCTGTTAGGCCTCCACCTGCTCGTCGCCTCGACGGCTGATGATTTCGCCAACCTTACGGCCACGCCGGGAAGCAACCATGCGCGGGGACTGAAGGGTCGAGAGAGCGTCAAACGTTGCTTTGATCATGTTATGCGGGTTCTGGGTACCGATCGATTTCGCAACCACATCCTGTAGCCCGAGGGTTTCGAAAATGGCGCGCATCGGCCCACCAGCGATGATGCCGGTTCCGGGAGGCGCGGCACGCAGCACGACCTTGCCTGCGCCATAACGGCCAAGCACGTCATGATGAAGTGTCCTACCTTCCCGCAGCGGAACGCGGATCATATTTTTCTTGGCTTTTTCGGTACCTTTGCGGATTGCTTCCGGCACTTCGCGGGCCTTGCCTGACGCAAATCCGACGCGGCCTTTTTGGTCACCGACAACGACGAGGGCGGCAAAACCAAACCGTCGTCCACCCTTCACCACCTTTGCAACACGATTGATGCTAACGAGCTTGTCGATAATATCGCTTTCTTCCCGCCGGTCGGGGCGGTTGTCGCGTCTCGGATTCCGTGCCATGCGTCGCTCTCCTAAAATTCCAGCCCGCCTTCGCGGGCGGCCTCGGCCAGCACCTTCACGCGGCCGTGATAGAGATAGGGTCCGCGATCGAACACTACCGATTTAATACCCTTCTCAGCCGCTCGCTGAGCAACCAGTTTGCCGACCTCGCCAGCCACATTCTGATTAGCGCCGCTAGCGACCTCTTTTTCGATACTCGACGCAGACGCAAGGGTAAGACCGGAGGCGTCGTCGATAACCTGAGCATAGATGTATTTATTGGAGCGGAAGATGGACAGTCGCGGGCGACCATTCGCACTCCGTAGTATCTGTTTCCGGACGCGCGCGCGGCGCCTCTTTTCAAGTTTCGCTGTATCCGCCATAACTATTTCTTCTTACCTTCTTTGCGAATAATGATCTCATCCGCATATCTCACACCTTTGCCCTTATAGGGTTCAGGTTTCCGGTAGCTCCGAATCTCCGCAGCAACCTGTCCGACGATCTGGTTGTTCGCACCCGAAATAATGACTTCAGTCTGACTCGGCACATCGACCTTAATGCCTTCTGGTATCGGATACTTGATTTCGTGACTGTGACCGAGCTGAAGCACAAGCGTCTTGCCCTGCATCGCTGCGCGATAACCGACCCCGGTGATCTCGAGCTTCTTTGAGAAGCCCTGCGACACACCGTTGACAAGGTTACTTAGTAGGCTTCGGGTTGTGCCCCACATCATGCGGGCGCGTTTACCGTCATTTGCGGGTTTTACCCAGATTAGATTATCTTCGCGCGACACTTCCACGTCGTCGACAATACTCATCTTCAGTTCGCCCAACTTACCTTTTGCCTTGATCTCTCCTGCGGTGATCTGAAGATCGACTTCACTAGGAACTTCAACCGGTAGCATTCCGACGCGTGACATAATAATACTCCTGCGTTCCTAAAAGACTTCGCAGATGATCTCGCCGCCTACGTTGGCAACGCGAGCTTCGTTATCAGACATAACGCCCTGGGGCGTCGATAGAATTGAAATACCGAGACCGTTATATACGGACGGCAGATCCTTGATTTTCGAATAGACACGGCGGCCCGGTTTGGACACCCGCTGGATGTGCCGGATCACAGGCGATCCATCGTGGTATTTCAGCTCGACACGCAGCTGGTTGAGACCATCACGAAATTCTTCGGTTTCGTAGCCACGGATATAGCCCTCGCGCTTCAGTACTTCAAGGACGTTGGCGCGAAGCTTCGAACTTGGCGCAGTTACAGCGCTTTGATTGGCCCTTTGTCCATTACGGATTCGAGTCAAAAGATCGCCGACGGGATCAGTCATTGTCATCGATGTTTTCCCTTACCAGCTCGACTTGACCATTCCGGGAATATTCCCGGAAGAGGCAAACTCGCGTAGCGCAATACGCGACATTTTGAACTTTTTATAGACGCCGCGCGGACGACCAGTGATCTCGCAACGACTCTGGACCCGGCCTTTCGCCGAATTGCGAGGTAGTTTCGCCAATTTCAGGCGTGCCTGAAATTGTTCTTCCATCGGCAGTTCAAGGTTATTTGCAATTGCCTTGAGACGTTCCCGCTTACCGTCATATTTCTTGGCCATGCGGCGGCGTTTTTCGTTGCGTTGAATGGCGCTTTTCTTTGCCATATTTTCCTCCCAATCCCGCTAGCTGACAAACGGAAAATTGAAACCCTTGAGCAGCGCACGTGCCTGCTCATCGTCGGGTGCCGTCGTACAAACGACGATATCCATACCTCGGAATTCATCAACCGAGTCATAGTCGATTTCCGGGAAAATGATCTGCTCTGTAATGCCCGTGGCGTAGTTGCCGCGGCCATCAAAACTCTTGGGCGACAAGCCGCGGAAGTCACGAACTCGCGGCAATGCAATATTTACCAACCGGTCAACGAATTCGTACATACGGGCACGTCGCAGCGTGACCTTCACACCAATAGGCATACCTTCACGAAGTTTGAACGTCGCCACGGATTTTCGAGCACGAACGATCACCGGCTTTTGGCCTGCGATAACAGTCATGTCGCGCGCAGCGTTATCGACCTTCTTAGAATCGTTAACCGCTCCGCCGACGCCCATATTCAGCACGACCTTGTCCAGCCGCGGAATTTGCATAGGGTTCGAATACCCAAACTGTTTCTGCATGGACTCTCGGATTTCTGATGCATAGATATCTTGTAAACGCGTTCCCATCATCGGTTCCTTAATCGATCACTTCGCCGGACCGCTTGGCATAGCGAACCTTGCGGCCGTCCTCGAGCGACCGGAAACCGACACGGNTNGCTTCGCCNCCATCCGGATCGATNAACGCCACATTNGACATNTGNATAGAAGCTTCCTTCTCNACNATACCNCCNTGCTGNGTCTGGGTCTGACGCTCATGACGCTTCACCACGTGAACACCCTGCACCAGCACACGGCTATCATCAGACATGACTTTGAGCACGTTGCCCTTTTTGCCCTTGTCACGACCCGAGATAACAATCACCTCGTCGCCTTTTCTAATTCGCGCAGCCATTTANTTGCTCCGATTCCCCCGCCTACAGAACTTCTGGGGCGAGAGAAATTATCTTCATGTATCTCCGGGCGCGCAGTTCGCGGGTTACCGGACCAAAAATTCTAGTACCAATCGGCTCGTTCGCATTGTTCAGTAACACCGCAGCATTCCGGTCGAACCGAATGCTTGTACCATCTACGCGGCGGATCTCCTTCGACGTCCGAACGATGACAGCGCGATGCACATCCCCCTTCTTCACCCGGCCGCGCGGTATGGCTTCCTTGACTGACACAACGATTACGTCTCCGACCGTAGCCCAGCGTCTTTTCGACCCACCCAAAATCCGGATGCACTGGACACGGCGTGCGCCGGAGTTATCGGCGACCTCTAGGTTGGATTCAGGGATAATCATTTATCTTGTCCTTGTACGTCAGCTCTTCACGCATCGTCGAAGATGACTTCCCAAGTCTTTAACTTGGAAATCGGTTTGCATTCGCGGATCCGGACCACCTCACCCGCTTTGCATTTGTTGTCCGGGTCATGAGCGGCGAATTTCTTCGACCGGCGGATAATCTTTTTATAGAGCGGATGCTGAACTTGGCGTTCGACGCTAACCGTAACGGTCTTATCGGCCTTGTCCGAAACAACCGTTCCTTGGAGAATTCTTTTAGGCATAGTCTCTACCGTTCCTTACGACGCATCTACGGTAACGAGCCGACGCTCGGTCATTACCGTGTGTATTCTTGCGATATCGCGGCGCACTTCACCGACGCGGCTCGTGGCCTCAAGCTGGCCAGACGCACGCTGAAAGCGCAGGTTCAATTGCTCCCGCTTCAAATTCTGCAAATCGTCCTTCAATTCGTCATCAGATTTTTGACGAAGATCTACTGCAAGTGCCATGGCCTAGACCCCCCCCCCAACAAGCCGTGTAACAACTTTGGTCTGCACCGGAAGCTTAGCCGCAGCTAGTTCCAGCGCCACCTTAGCAATTTCCTGCGGAACACCGTCGATCTCGAACATAATCCGCCCCGGCTTAACACGTGCTGCCCAATATTCGACCGACCCCTTACCTTTACCCTGACGGACTTCGGCGGGTTTCTGCGTTACAGGCACATCAGGAAAAATGCGGATCCAAACACGTCCAGACCGGCGCATATGGCGAGTAATAGCCCGCCGCGACGCTTCGATCTGTCGCGCAGTCACACGACCTGGTGTCAATGCTTTGAGTCCGTAAGAGCCAAATGTAAGGGTTGTTGCGCCCTTAGCATTCCCCTTGATCCGGCCTTTGAAAGCCTTGCGGAATTTTGTTTTCTTTGGTGCCAGCATCTTACTGTTCCTGTTTCCCGATTCTTATCGGCTGACTTGCTGTTCTTGGAGACGCTTATCCTGCGCCATCGGGTCATGCGCTAGAATTTCTCCCTTAAAGATCCAGACCTTGACGCCGCAGGCACCATAAGTAGTCCGACCTGTCGCTGTGCCGTAATCGACATCAGC
This sequence comes from Rhodospirillaceae bacterium, assembly GCA_002689465.1. Classification (GTDB taxonomy): domain Bacteria; phylum Pseudomonadota; class Alphaproteobacteria; order MPNO01; family UBA830; genus CAXBCP01. Next base: position 7,388 of record NZGJ01000044.1, read on the forward strand.
GCGCAAGGTGTGAAGGGGCACGCGACCTTCACGATACCATTCGGTCCGTGCGATTTCTGCACCACCTAGCCGGCCGCCACAGTTGATCCGAATACCTTCTGCACCGAGGCGCATTGCAGATTGCACCGCACGTTTCATGGCACGGCGGAACGCAACGCGACGTTCAAGCTGCTGTGCGATATTCTCCGCCACTAGTTTGGCGTCTATTTCCGGCTTGCGAATTTCGACGATGTTCAGATGAACCTCGCTGTTTGTCATTCTGGCGATGTCCTGACGCAGCCGTTCTATATCTGCACCCTTTTTGCCAATGACAACACCAGGCCGCGCCGAATGAATAGTCACTCGGGCCTTCTTAGCCGGGCGCTCGATTACGACACGGCTGATTCCGGCCTGAGACAACCGGCCGAAAAGAAATTCACGCAATTTAATGTCTTCGTGCAAGAGACCGGCGTAATTCTCATCATTTGCATACCAGCGGGAATCCCACGTGCGATTGATACCGAGACGAAGACCAATCGGATTAACTTTTTGCCCCATCAGGCTTCCTCCTCGACTTCACGAACCACAACGGTGAGGTTGCTGAACGGCTTCTGGATTTTACCCACCCGGCCACGTGCACGAGCCCGGAAACGCTTCATGACAAACGCCTTACCGACGCTAGCCTCGGACACAACAAGACGATCGACGTCGAGCTGGTGGTTATTCTCTGCATTCGCAATCGCGGCCTGCAGAACCGTCTTCACAGTGACCGCAATGCGCTTGCGCGAAAAACTGAGCTCCGCAAGAGCGCGCTCTGCCGGCAGGCCACGAATGGACTGGGCGACGAGGTTCAGCTTCTGTGGGCTGACGCGGATCGTCTTCGCAAACGCCTTTGCTTCGTTATCCGCAAGACGGCGAGGATGTGAAGGTTTACTCATATTAGGCCCGTTTCGATTTCTTGTCCGCCGCATGACCGAAATACGTCCGGGTGGCAGAAAATTCGCCAAACTTGTGGCCGACCATATTTTCGGTCACCAGGACTGGAATGTGTTTCTGACCGTTGTGAACACCAAAGGTCAGACCGACGAACTGCGGCAACACTGTCGAACGCCGCGACCAAATCTTGATCACATCGTTGCGGCCGGACGCACGGGTCTCCTCTGCTTTCTTAAGCAGATAGCCATCAACGAACGGACCTTTCCAAACAGAACGTGACATAATTCTAACCTCTCCCTACTTCTTCCGCCGACGGCGCATGATCAGGTCATCGGACTTTTTTTTCCGTCGCGTGCGCGCTCCCTTAGTCGGTTTGCCCCAGGGCGATACCGGGTGCCGACCGCCAGAAGTGCGGCCTTCGCCGCCGCCATGCGGATGATCAACCGGGTTCATCGCGACGCCACGAACTTTCGGACGTTTACCGAGCCAACGGCTTCGGCCGGCCTTGGACATGTTTTGGTTCTTGTTATCGGAGTTCGACACTGCACCAACGGTCGCCATGCATTTGGCCGGAACCATGCGGAGCTCGCCCGACGTCAGCCGAAGCTGAGCGTAACCTGAATCCTTGCCGATCAGTTGTACATAAGTGCCCGCAGCGCGCGCCATCTGCCCACCACGACCGGGCTTCATTTCGACATTATGTATAATCGTGCCAACCGGCATGTTTTCCATCGGCATGGCGTTACCGGGCTTGATGTCCGCCCGCTTGGCAGCAATGACGTTATCACCTGCCTGCAGACGCTGAGGCGCAATGATATAAGCCTGCTCACCATCGTTATATCTTAGCAACGCGATAAAGGCAGACCGGTTCGGATCATACTCGATACGCTCGACGACAGCCGACACATCAAATTTCGTTCGCTTAAAATCGATGACGCGATACAGACGTTTATGTCCACCTCCACGGCGACGCGACGTGACACGACCATTGTTGTTCCGGCCACCACTCTTGATGACGCCTTCAGTAAGATTCTTGACCGGACGACCCTTCCAAAGCTCAGACTTGTCGACAAGGACCAGTCCACGCATCGCCGGAGTGTTAGGTTTGTATTTTTTAAGCGCCATTGGTTTAGACCCCCGTCGTCACGTCAATCGTGCTGCCTTCTTCCAGCGTCACAACCGCTTTCTTATAATCGGGGCGTTTACCTACCATTCCTCGAAAACGTTTGGTCTTACCCTGCTGACGGATCGTATTAACCGCCTTCACTTTCACTTCGAAGAGATGCTCAACAGCGGCGCGGATAGCCGGCTTGCTAGCATCCAGCGGAACACGGAACGTTACCTGATTATGCTCGGACCCCATGGTCGCTTTTTCAGTGATAACCGGCGAAAGAATCAAGTCACAGGCGGATGCCGGCGAAATAGTAACCGGGCAATGATATTTCCAGCTCATGAAAGGCGCTCCTGAAGTTGCTGGGCCGCAGCCTTGGTCAAAACCAGAATGTCGCGGCGAACAATGTCATAGACGTTGGCCCCCTGCTGCGGGAGGACGTCAACGTTCATGATATTAGCCGCCGCTCGTGCAAAATTAGCATCCACCTCGGCGCCCGTTACAATCAAGGCGTTCGATAGACCGAGTGCCACCAACTTACCGGAGAGCTCTTTAGTCTTTGCAGCGCCGACCGCAGCCTCGTCAATAATCATCAGCTTGCCTTCGGCCTGCTTGCTAGACAATGCGGAGCGCAGCGCGAGCTTACGGACCTTCTTGGGCAGCTTGTGCGAATGATCGCGTACAACCGGCCCAAAGACGGTCGAGCCACCCCGGAACTGGGCCGCACGCAGCGTACCCGCACGCGCGCGGCCTGTACCCTTCTGATTCCAAGGTTTTGCCGTCGTACCGCGAATTTCACCAACGTTTTTGGTTTTATGATTGCCACTTCGACGTTTGGCGAGCTGGTAATTCACCATCCGCGCGATGATGTCTTTACGCACTTCCGCGCCAAAAACACCGTCGTCGAGATCAACCGAACCTGCCTTCTTATTATCGAGGGTAAGAATGTCGCACTTCATGGCGCGTTATTCCTTTTTCTCATCGTTATCGCCCGCTTCCAGGGCGCCTATCGGGCCTTCGGCCACATCAGTTGCTGCCGCGACTTCCTCTTCAGCTTTCGGCACATCACCGGCACGAAGCCCTGCCGGGAACGGGGCATCTTCAGGCGCCGCAGACTTGACCGCGTCGAAAACCTCGACCCAACCGCCCCTAGAACCAGGGACCGCACCAGTGACCAAAATCAGACCCTGCTCCAAGTCCGTTCTGACGACCGAGAGATTCTGAACAGTGACGCGTTCAGCACCCATGTGGCCAGCCATTTTTTTGCCTTTAAAAACCTTGCCTGGATCCTGACTATTACCGGTCGAACCATGGCTACGATGGCTAATCGAAACCCCGTGCGACGCTTCAAGGCCGGCAAAATTGTGACGTTTCATGCCACCGGCGAAACCCTTACCGATGGACGTTCCCGCCACATCGATCTTCTGCCCCGGCACGAAATGCTCAACGGTGATTTCATCCCCGACATTGAGCATCGCGTCCTCGCTAACGCGAAATTCGACCAAGCGCCGCTTCGGCTCAACCTTCGCCTTGGCATAATGCCCACGCATCGGCTTCGACACATTTTTAGTCTTTGCTTTACCAACACCGACCTGAACCGCGGAATATCCATTCTTATCCACGGTCCGAACATCAACAACCTGACAGGTATCGACTTGAAGAACCGTAACTGGCACATGCTCGCCACCTTCGTTAAATACACGGGTCATGCCCAGTTTCTTTGCTACAATTCCCGAACGCATTGTCTTGTCCTTACAGCTTGATCTCGACGTCAACACCAGATGCCAGGTCGAGCTTCATGAGCGCGTCCACAGTTTGGGGTGTTGGGTCAATAATATCGAGCAGTCTCTTATGTGTACGAATTTCGAACTGCTCACGTGACTTCTTATTCACATGTGGCGAACGAAGAACCGTATACTTTTCAATCTTGGTGGGAAGCGGAATGGGTCCCCGGACTTCAGCACCGGTACGTTTTGCCGTATCGACAATTTCACTCGTCGACGTATCCAGAACGCGATGGTCAAAGGCCTTCAGCCGAATGCGAATGTTTTGATTTTCCATAATTTCGCCCCTTAAAGGCCTTCCTTTAATATCTTCTCTTATTCAGAGATTGAAGCAACGACGCCAGCACCGACGGTACGGCCGCCTTCGCGGATTGCAAAACGCAGGCCTTCATCCATCGCGATTGGTGCGATCAGTTCAACATCCATCGAAATGTTGTCGCCCGGCATCACCATCTCCGTGCCTTCTGGCAGAGAAACCTCTCCCGTCACGTCCGTCGTACGGAAATAGAACTGCGGACGGTATTTCGTGAAAAACGGCGTGTGACGGCCGCCTTCTTCTTTAGTCAAGATATAAGCTTCAGCCTTGAACTTCGTGTGGGGCTGGATCGAGCCTGGCTGCGCCAAGACCTGTCCGCGCTCGACACCTTCGCGATCCGTACCGCGCAGAAGACAACCGACATTGTCGCCAGCCTCGCCCGAGTCCAGAAGCTTACGGAACATCTCAACACCGGTAACAACAGTCGTAGATGTGTCTTTGATACCAACGATCTCGACGTTGTCGCCAACGTTCACCACACCCCGTTCAATACGACCAGTAACAACTGTGCCACGGCCGGAAATCGAGAAAACGTCCTCAATCGGCATCAGGAACGGCAGATCCTTCGGACGGTCAGGCTGTGGAATGTAACGGTCAACCTCAGCCATAAGTGCCAAAATAGCGTTCTTGCCCGTCTCCTCGTCACTGTCCTCAAGCGCTGCAAGCGCCGAACCCTTGACGATCGGTATATCATCGCCCGGAAAATCGTACGAGCTCAGAAGTTCGCGAACCTCCATCTCGACAAGCTCCAGAAGTTCTTCGTCGTCAACTTGATCAACCTTGTTCAGGAACACTACAATCGCCGGAACACCAACCTGACGAGCAAGCAGGATATGTTCGCGCGTCTGTGGCATCGGGCCGTCAGCCGCGTTAACAACCAAGATTGCACCGTCCATCTGCGCCGCGCCCGTGATCATGTTCTTGACATAATCCGCATGACCGGGACAATCCACATGTGCATAATGTCGGTTCTCGGTCTCATACTCCACATGCGCCGTCGCAATCGTGATACCGCGCTCACGCTCTTCAGGTGCCTTGTCGATGTCCGCGTAATCCGTGAACTCCGCGCCACCGCTCTCGGCCAAAATCTTTGTGATCGCCGCCGTCAAAGATGTCTTGCCGTGATCAACGTGACCAATCGTGCCAACATTGCAATGCGGCTTTGTACGCTCAAACTTCTCTTTAGCCATTCGTCTCGTTCCT
>NZGJ01000045.1 GCA_002689465.1 Rhodospirillaceae bacterium
TACACCGGGTGCAGTGCCTCCTGGTGCCGGCGCTCCGGTCGCAGGACAGCCCGTTGCGCCGAACAGCATTTCTCGCGCCGCCTTGGTAGACGGCGAACCACGCATTAAAATCACGACCGACAGAGCCATCGGGTCGATCCGGCTAAAGGGCGGACTGATCGACGATCTGACCTTGCTCAACTACCGCCAAACGCTTGACAAAGACAGCGAAAACATCGTGATGTTGTCTCCTCTTGGGACCCAAAATCCCTATTACGCTCAGTTTGGCTGGACCTCGACGACTACCGGTATCACCATGCCGAATGCAGATACGGTCTGGACGGCCAACCGGTCGACATTAACTGTCGGCCAGCCGGTGACGCTGCGCTGGACCAACCCCGAGGGCATTGATTTCGCGCAGGTTATTTCGATCGATAAGAACTTCATGTTCTCCATCGATCAGCGGATTAGTAATAACGGCAACCAAATGGCGGTTATCCATCCGTTTGGCCTGATTTCGCTGTCCGGCACCCCCGAAACATCCGGTTTTTGGATCCTGCATGAAGGCATGATCGGTGTCTTCGACGAAACACTTACCGAGGTCGATTACGACGACCTGCCGGACGAGCCGAACGGTATTCAGGCCCTCAACGGCGCGGCTAAGTGGTTAGGTATCACCGCCAAGTATTTTGCAACAACGCTAGTCCCCGACCAGAAAGTGTCCAATAACGGCCGGTTCGTTCATACGGCGCCCGAAGGCAGGGATAAATTCCAGGCGGATTATCTGGCGGCGTCGCAAACCGTCGCGCCCGGCAAGTCGGTGTCCTTCTCAACCCGCCTTTTCGCAGGCGCCAAAGAAGTCAGGCTGCTCGACTCCTATGAGGAAATGCTCGGCATTCCCCGGTTCGACCGCATGGTCGATTTCGGCTGGTTCTATTTCCTGACCAAACCGATCTTCTACGCGATTGACTATTTCTATCAACTGCTGGGCAACTTCGGCCTTGCGATCCTTCTGCTGACGGTTCTGATTAAGCTAGCGTTTTTCCCGCTCGCGAATAAATCCTACAAGTCCATGAGCCGGCTGAAGAAACTACAGCCGAAAATGGTCGAGATTCGCGAACGTTACAAGGATGATCGGCAGAGACAAAACACGGCGATGATGGAATTGTATAAAAAGGAAGGCGCAAACCCAATGTCGGGATGCTTTCCCATTCTGATACAGATCCCGGTATTTTTCGCCCTCTACAAGGTGCTGTTTGTTACCATCGAGATGCGGCATGCACCGTTCTTCGGATGGATTCAAGATCTATCCGCACCCGACCCGTACGGGTTGCTGATCGGCTTCGGCCTTTTCCAGTGGGATGTCCCACAAAGTCTGCAGATCGTCAATATCGGCATCTGGCCGATCATCATGGGCTTAACGATGTTTTTGCAGCAAAAGCTCAATCCGCAGCCNGCGGATCCNATGCAGCANAAAATNTTCATGNTGTTGCCCATCGTNTTTACNTTCCTGCTCGGCAGTTTCCCCGCNGGNCTGGTCATCTACTGGGCNTGGAACAACACNCTGTCGATTGCCCAACAATGGGTCATNATGCGNAAAATGGGCGTATCCGCNTCCGGCCAGNCNATCAACGANGANCCGCCCAANGCACCGCCGCGCGGNAANANNANGAAAAANAANGNAGCGTCCAGCGACAGCNCNGNNAACGNCGAAGGNCNNGCNNNAAANCAGNGNCCANNCCCCNGNTCATCCAAGNGTAAANCCCGCCGACAACGCAAAAAGCGCTGAGCGGNNNGGGNTCTNTGGTCATGACCGAGACACNGGATGCAGANCACNAACATAATGNTGANGCGCTGGAGCGCGGNCGCTGGCTGTTTGCGCAGGATGCNATGTTTNTCTCNGGCGCGGCGGACTACGATGGTGTCCCGGACACCCGAATCCCAGAGATTGCTTTTGTCGGGCGCTCGAATGTTGGTAAATCAAGCCTAATCAACGCGCTAACCGGCCGCCGAACACTGGCACGGACTTCGAACACACCGGGACGGACGCAGCAGATCAATTTCTTCCAGATACTGGATACGCTAATGCTCGCTGATTTGCCAGGTTACGGCTATGCGAAGGCGTCGAAGACCGAAATCCAGCGCTGGACCGCTATGATTTTTGACTATTTACGGGGCCGTGCCCCGCTGCGCCGTGTCTGCCTTCTAATCGACGCCCGGCACGGCCTCAAAGACAGCGATATCGGTGTCATGAAAGATTTGGATACCGCAGCCGTGTCTTATCAAATCGTGCTGACCAAGTGCGACAAAGTCAAAGCTGACGCTATGAGCCGGCTGATGACGGACACCGGCGCAAGGCTCGCAAACCACGTCGCCGCCCACCCCGTTATTGTCCAGACCAGCGCGGTCAGAGGCAGCGGGGTCAAATTCCTACGCGCGGAACTGGCAATGATTGCCGATATCCGCTAAACGCGGAGAGCTAATTTGTCTTATCCTCTGGCCCGAGAGCACAAGATGGCAACGCCCAAGAAGAACGAGCCTAAAAATATTTCCGAGATCAAATCGTTGTTGCGCACCGCTGAAACCCTGACCGAAGCNCTGCCNTATCTTCAAGAATTCGGCGGCAAGACATTCGTCATAAAATATGGCGGGCACGCAATGGGTGACGCCCGGCTCGCCGAGCAGTTTGCGAGCGATATAGTTCTACTCAAACAAGTCGGGATCAACCCGGTCATAGTTCATGGTGGCGGTCCGCAGATCGGCCGGATGCTGAAACAGCTCAAGATCGAAAGCGAATTTATCGACGGGCTGCGGGTCACCGACANTCGCACGGTCGAAATTGTCGAGATGGTNCTGGCCGGTTCAATCAACAAAGAAGTTGTCACCGCCATNAACGATGCAGGNGGNACNGCGGTNGGTATTTCCGGCAAGGATGGCAACNTNATTCNGGCACAGAAGCTNAAACACCGCCAAAGAACNGACTCCAATATCGAGAAAGTCGTCGANCTGGGGTTTGTCGGCGNGCCCGTTGCCATCAACACCACTGTCCTTGATACGCTTGCCGGGTCGCACATGATCCCGGTGATTGCNCCGCTCGGTATCGGCNNCGGCGGCACGACCTACAACATAAATGCAGACACCGCGGCTGGTGCGATTGCCGGANCGATCGGNGCGACCCGCCTTCTGATGCTTACNGACGTAACNGGCGTNCTCGACAAGAANGGTNAACTGATCACNGATATAACNGCNCGCCAAGCGAAAGCNCTAATCAAGANCGGNACTATTTCCGGCGGCATGATTCCAAAGNTCGAGACCTGCGTGGACGCCGTAAAAGAAGGTGTCGAGGCATCAGTCATCATGGATGGTCGTGTCCCGCATGCGCTTNTGCTCGAAATCTTCACCGAACACGGCGCCGGCACAATGATTCGGCCAAAGAAGTAACAACGAACGAACCAGCNCCGGGCCGTTTGGAGGCTANCCGNTCGCGTTCTCTNNTGNNCATGCCTNTCGNCGGANNGTTGGNTTACNAGTTACGACATNAGTCAAAATNTATCTCGGACAAANTAACNCNTNCTTCGAACATCGTAATAAATCGGTCTCAACGAACCCTTGCATCCNCCAAGATCANGNACCACATTCNNNNTATGCAGAAAAACATCTCCACTACCGTCCACAAGCGTGGGGTCCAACGAGGTCGAAACCTGGATATTNGATCTCGACAANACACTTTATNGNACCAGNCCTNAAATGCTNTCTCAGATCGACGANNTAATGGGATCTTTCATCAGNGATTTCCTNANTGTCGACCGCGTNNAAGCACGGCAAATTCAAAAGGGNTANTTTCGCACACACGGGTTAACCCTTCGNGGNCTTATGCTNGAGCACGGGCTTGATCCGCAGNANTATATCGANCACNTGTCGCAGCTCGANCTTTCGGATGTNGGGCCGAACCCCGAGCTNGCCAATGCATTGAGCANGCTNGANGGCCGCAAANTAATNTATACNAACGCCTTCACCGANCATACGCGTGAGGTGATGGATCGCATNGGNATCACCTCNCANTTTNCNGCGGTTTNCGATATCGGCGACGCCAATTATGTGCCAAAGCCGGCGATCGATTCATACCGCCGCNTGTGNGAGCTGCACAACNTTGATCCGACNCGAGCGGCAATGGTTGAAGATATCNCGCGAAACCTCGAACCGGCNGCCGAACTCGGCATGACCACCGTCTGGGTTCGCACTGAAACAAGCTGGGCAAAAGATGTGACCGAAACCGNACATATCGACCATATCACNGGCGATCTGACCGCTTGGCTGCAANATCTCGNAAATAGCAGTTAACGCGTTTCCACCAGTGGNAATTATGATCTATATTCCCGCCGAANTNTCAGGAACAGAGNGCAGACANCATGACCGACANAACACTNAAACAATCCATTGATCAAGCNTGGGAAGACCGTGCTTCGATTACACCGCAATCCACNGGTNNCGCGCGCGNCGCNATNGAATCGGCGCTTGANGGGCTCGACTCAGGCANNCTNCGGGTCGCTNAAAAAGGGGCCGATGGCTGGACCGTCAACCAGTGGCTTAAGAAAGCNGTANTGCTCTCCTTCNGGATNTACGACATGGCGCCACTTGCCGGCGGACCCTCTTTCCCGGGTCTCGGAGAAAGCGCCTGGTTNGACAAGGTCCCGTCGAAATTTGCCGGCTGGGACGAAGAGAAATTCCGCGCNGCCGGATTNCGCNCAGTGCCAAACAGCACGGTCCGCCGTTCCGCGTATCTCGCGCCCAGTGTGATCTTAATGCCAAGTTTCGTAAATCTCGGCGCCTATGTGGACTCAGGCACTATGGTCGATACCTGGGCTACAATCGGATCCTGTGCACAGATTGGCAAGGATTGTCATATTTCTGGAGGCGTCGGGATCGGNGGCGTGCTCGAACCNCTCCAAGCTGACCCAGTTATCATNGAGGACAATTGCTTTATTGGCGCCCGCTCGGAGGTCGCCGAAGGCGTAATCNTCGAGGAAGGCGCCGTGCTGTCGATGGGCGTATTCCTGGGNCAGTCGACCAAAATNGTCGACCGTGAGACCGGNGAAATCCATATGGGCCGCGTTCCGTCTTATTCAGTGGTNGTACCGGGCACANTGCCANGCAAGCCGTTACCTGACGGCAGCGTCGGNCCTAGCCTTTATTGCGCNGTAATTGTCAAACGGGTTGATGAACAGACCCGGTCCAAAACATCAATCAACGATCTNNTNCGGGANTGATGGCCATCATTGACGCCGTTGAGCTNTCCCGCGACCTNATCCGCTGCCCCAGTATTACGCCGGCGGATGCAGGNGCGNTGGACGTGTTGCAAAGGGCGCTGGAAGGNATCGGCTTCACCTGCCACAGGCTGAANTTCNCAGATTCTAACACGTCGGATATTGACAACTTGTATGCCCGNATCGGCGATACNGCGCCGAATTTNTGTTTTGCGGGGCACACNGATGTTGTGCCGCTCGGTAACTCAGATGCTTGGTCTGTCGACCCGTTCGGCGGGGAGATCATCGACGATGTACTCTATGGTCGAGGCGCGACCGATATGAAAAGTGCCGTCGGTGCGTTTGTCGATGCCGCATCACGTATTATCGAAGCGGGATCAGTAAACGGCTCGATCAGCCTATTGATCACCGGCGACGAGGAAGGCCCTGCAGTCAACGGCACCACCAAGGTGCTCGACTGGATGGCCGAAAACGGCGAAGTCGTCGACGTCTGCTTGGTCGGAGAGCCGACAAACCCGCTCAGGTTGGGCGACATGATCAAGATCGGGCGCCGCGGTAGCATGAACGGCACGCTTACCGTCAACGGCGCGCAAGGGCATACCGCGTATCCACATCTTGCCGATAACCCCCTGCCTCGGATGATCGCGATGCTCGACGCCCTTGCGAGTGCGAAGCTGGATGACGGCACCGATCATTTCCAACCGTCAAACCTGCAGCTTACGACCATCGACACAGGCAATTCGGCAACAAACGTAACGCCCGCGCAAACGACCGCTGGCTTCAATATACGTTTTAACGATCTCCATACCGGTGCCAGTTTGACCGAATGGCTGCACGAACAGTGCAACGCTGTCGGCGGGCAGTACAGTCTGGATATCCGAATTTCGGGCGAAGCTTTCCTGACGCCGCCAGGCGATTTCAGCGCGCTAATGTCACGGGTCGTCAAGGAAGTCACCGGTAGGGAGCCAGAGCTTAGCACATCCGGCGGTACTTCTGACGCCCGTTTTATAAAAGATTACTGCCCAGTTGCAGAATTCGGGCTGATTGGCCAGACCATGCATAAGGTGGATGAGCGCATCGCCGTTGCCGACATTCGCGCTCTTGCGGACATCTATGCCGCTATCCTCGACGGATATTTTGCGGCGCTCGGGTAGCTGTCGGCATGGTCACAATGCGCGAACTCTCCGTAGCATTATACGGTGTATGGCGCTTTGCTATGCTAGACCGAACGGCTGTTCAGTTTTTTGACAACACTCCGAGTGCGTTCTGGAAATCTTTTAACGCCGCTTGGCTAGCCCTACCCGCCTACGCACTTCTCGTCCTGCTAAGCTTTACGCAACATCCGGTCGAGGCCGGGCCACTACGTATTCTGTCGATTGAGGTGATTTCCTATGTGATCGGCTGGGTGCTATTTCCACTGGTAATTATCGCCTTCACGGATAAAACGAGATCTGCTCAGTACTATTTTCGGTTTATTGCCGCATGGAACTGGGCAATAGTACCTCAGGCCTATGTGTTCCTTTGCATCTCCGCATTTTCAGCGAGCGGAACTGTGCCAGATAATCTGGGCGGCCTACTCAGCCTAATCGCGACGCTACCGATATTTTTTTATCAGGGCTTTATCGCAAAAACATTGTTGGATGTAACAGTTCCGGTCGCCGTTATGGTTGTCGTGATAGATCTCGCGATTGCCATCGGACTCAGCATGATTAGCCGCTCGCTATATATCAACGTCGCCTGACGGCATTTATCTCAGCAGTTGCTGCTACTCACGAGTCCTCGGGATAAGCCACCGACATTAGAGAAAGTCCCTCCGGCGGTGCGGTCGGTCCAGCAGCCCGACGATCTCGGGCGTCGAGTACGGCGGCAACATCCGCTGCTTTCCATTTACGAGCCCCAACCCTTTCCAAGGTGCCGACGATATTGCGCACTTGGTGGTGCAGAAAAGACCGGCCGCGGACATGAAAATGAATCTCATTACCCGCCCGGCGGACATTAAAGGCTTCCAATGTTTTTACTGGTGATTTTGCCTGACACACAGTCGCGCGGAAGCTTGTGAAATCATGGGTTCCAACCAGACATTGGGCGGCATCGTGCATAACNGCGGCGTCCAAGTCCCAAGGAACATGCCAAACGCGGCCAANATCAATTGCGGGTGGCGGGCGTCTGTTAAGGATACGATAGAGATAAACCCGCTCGCAGGCTGATATCCGAGCGTGAAAATCATCTGTGATCGCCACAACGTCGACGATGGAAATTGGCTCATCACGAAGATGCGCGTTGATTGCATCGCGCACGGTATCGGCAGTCGTCGGCCTCTGGATATCGATATGAGCGACCTGACCCATCGCATGGACGCCTGCATCTGTCCGCCCGGCACCGTAAACGCGTGTATGTTCTCCGCAGAATTTGAAGACAGCCTCCTCGATCGCTTGCTGAACCGATGGGCCATTTTTCTGACGCTGCCAGCCGACATAGGGCCCGCCATCATATTCGATCCTGATACGCCAACGGCTCATTGCAGGATCGTCCCGGCAGGCACCCTATTACCGCGCGCATATTCGTCGGCGGCCATCGAGGATTTACCTGAACGCTGCAACCGGTCAAGCCGCAGAGCGCCATCACCGCAGGCAACCGTCAGCGGCATCCCAATAACCGTCCCGGGTGCGCCAGAGCCGGGCACAATAGTTGCGGCGAGCACGCGAAGGCGCTCGCCGTCACGTTTGCACCATACTCCAGGCCATGGGTTCAGCGCTCTGATTTTTAGATCGAGCGCGGCGGCCGTTTCGGTCCAATCAATCAGGCCCTCAGCGCGGTCCAGTTTGGGCGCATAGGTCGACCCTTCCTCGGTTTGCGGAATCGGCAGCGGCAGTTCCATCGACAAGGTATTCACTATCAACTGCCCTCCCAGTGCGGCAAGTGCATCATGCAGTTCGAGCGCCGTCGTCGTCGAGCCGATCTTAATTCTTCCAGTCATCAGAATCGGGCCCGTATCAAGCCCTTCATCCATCTGTATTATCGTAATGCCGGTTTCAATATCGCCGGCGAGGATCGCCCGCTGGATCGGCGCCGCGCCCCGCCAGCGGGGCAGCAGCGAGGCATGAATATTGATGCAGCCAAGAGCCGGCGCGTCTAGAACGGCTTTGGGGAGGATCAGCCCGTAGGCGACGACGACGGCTATGTCAGCCTTCAGCGCCGCAAATTCTGTCTGGGCGGCATCGTTTTTCAAGCTGACCGGGTATCTGACGTTGATGCCACATTCCTGCGCATATGTTTGGACCGGGGACGGCTGCTCCTTTTGACCGCGACCAGCCGGTCGCGGTGGCTGCGAATACACACAACATATTTCATGACCTGCATCAATCAAGGCAGCGAGCGCAGGGACAGCAAAATCCGGCGTCCCCATAAAGATCAGCCGCATCGAAAACCTCCCTCAGCCACCTTCTTCGGCGTTTTGTTTTTTAAGCTTGTTCAGTTTGCGAATGATCATCCCGCGTTTGAGACTCGAAATATGGTCGACAAACAAGACGCCATCGAGGTGATCCATCTCATGCTGAATACAGGTCGCCAGGAACCCCTCCATGAGCTGTTCGCGAATCTCGTTCTCTCGGTCGATAAAGC
>NZGJ01000046.1 GCA_002689465.1 Rhodospirillaceae bacterium
CAACAAGGCTCAACGGGATGACTAACCATAGCAACAGAACATGGAACGATTCCTGTCCAAAGAAAGTCGCCCCCACGGCAGGGAACATTACTAGGAGAATGGGAAGACAAAGGCAGTGAATTGCGCAGAGCGCAGAAGTTGAAATAGCCACCCGGTCAAGAGCTGGGCTGATACTTGAGAGAGTTCTCATTTCATTTGCTTCTTGTTTATTAATTGTTATATTATAACATTACACATGTAGTTTAAATAGTTCTTACCAGATAAAAAGTGGCGTTAGAAGATGATAAACGCAATACCTGCAATCAGAGAAACTACAGGTACACCCGCACAGAAACCACCGGTCCTGACATCCTCAGAAGAGCCGCTAGCCCCGGTCGGCTCAGCTGTTACTCAAAACACAAGAATTGATACATGTTCTTCGGTGAAAGCTCTTTCAGCCATTTCTAGGCCTGAAAAAGACCTCGTAATCTGGCGTCGGTCAATCTCGTCGATTATCTCGGATTGGCTAGCAAAAATAGAGCCATCGCAGCTCCCTGATTTCCGGGTTTTGGTTCGCCCAACCGATGTTCGGCGGGCAATCGGACCGCAATTGGATGCCAGCGGGATGCCGTCGACTAACGAGCAAAATCTATTTATTGACGATGTCAGTGATCTCGTCGCAGTTTTTGCAGACATTACTCATAGCGACCTTGTCGACGTTCGGCTTGACAGGATTAGCCATGATGCCTGTTGGAAATTCCATAGGGATAGTGTCGAAACACGGCTACTGACAACCTATGTCGGTCCAAGTACTGAATGGGTAGACCCGGCATGCGCTGGGCAGGCGTTACGAGAACAGAGGGATTACAAGGGTCCTATAGAGCGTCTCGAGGTCAACGACGTCGCCATTTTTAGCGGAAGCCTCTCCAAATCAGGTGATGGAATTGTGCACCGTTCTCCCCCCATAGCGGGAACTAACCATACGAGACTATTGCTTTGTCTAAACACCCCATCCATAACGTCCCCGGAACCGTGGCGAGCAGACTCTTAATTTGGCGTGCCCCCTAAAAACTGAGAGGCCACCCAGTGTCCGGTTCTTTGAAAAGGATTAGGCTCCCGAACAAAACCGCCGCCAGGCCAAAGTCAAGGCACTAGTGAAAGTCGTTGCCTAATGCAAAATGGTTCTTTGGCGGGGAAGAACGCTATATCATCAACCCCTCATGGAAAGGTACTGGCACTGCATACCTATCCAACAATGAATCGAGACGATTTTTTTGACCAACCGATGGATTCTCTGCTCTTCGGTGAGAAAGACCACTACCAATTCAGACTTTTACCCTCACCTTCTTCGTAGGATTCTTAGACTGTTCAGGCGCTTTAGAGTGCCCAAACCGCATCGGAACATTTTATCGAGTGTGTGGTGCTGATGGGAGCACTAGTTTAATCCCTTATCCAGCAGCCGCTTAATAGCCTGTACGTTAGTCTTTGCGACAAGACGTCCAATTTCCTGCTTCCCCTTAATAAGGACCAAGGTCGACCGGCGCGGAATAGTGCGGCTGGTCGTGACAGCGTGTTTTTTAAAGGGATCCCAGTCGATTAAAATAAAATTTATAAATTTGTCGTATTCTTGGTTGCTCGCACGGAGCTTTTTAAGCACGCTTTTTTGGCGCGCGCAGGTTCCTCACCAAGAAGTCAGGTAACCAAGCAAAACCGTCTCGCCGTTATCTATAGCAGATGTAACGAGACCAGGTTTGTAAGGTGTCCACCCCATTCCAGCTTGAGCCAGAGATGGGGTCATTACGAATATTAGAAGCATCGCTGCTACTTTCGAATTGAACATTTTCATTTCCTTCTATTCTCTTAAGCATGTACGCACTTCGTCGGATTTCGGATCTATCGTTTCATTCAAGACATGTTGCCTGCCGCCCTCGCTGTACTGCCGATTATGCCCTCGCTGTACTGCCGATTATATTGTCAATATAGTCACGGAGTTCGACGCTGACACGAGATGTTTGGTTCAGGATGCCAAGTTCCACCGCGACCCAAATTCACAACTGAAACTAGATCCTGCAATATTGAGCCGACGTTTTAAGTAACAACGGGTTGAGTAAAAGGTCGCATAAAAGTTCACTCTTTCGTCGCTTAAAAAGGGAAAATGCAATGCCGGTTGTCGTCAGAGGTGAGAATGCCAATTCGAGAGAGGTTGATGGTTGCATATTCACGGCACTTCTCCGGCGTGAAGATATTGGGAATGACCAGATCGAGCTGGATCATTTGACAATGGTAACCGGCGCGACCCACAAACTTGAACTGGACGGATCCGCAGTTGGCTGGTTGCAGGTCCTGTCGGGTAGCGGCACCCTCGGGGGTTACAAGTTGACAATGAGCCACATCGTCTACCTACCGTTAGGATTTTCCGGTGACTTTAACGCTGTAGAAGACGGCACCCGTATTCTTGTAGCAACTGTGCCTAGTGCGGCGCGTTTTGACGATAACATCGGGGACATGCCTGCCACCCTAAACTGCCTCAACTGGACCCGCGAGCCAGTCCTGCAGTCAGAGCACGATGCGCGAAAACGGGTCTACATGGCGACGCCGGCGCTGGCGGGCACCAAAGCTTTCAAGGGCGAGATGATCACTTACCCGCCCGGAGCCGCGGCGCCGGAACACCACCATGTTGGCGCCGAACATTTTCAGTACGTATTGTCGGGACAGGGCTCGGCGATACTTGACGGGAAATCGACCAAACTAAGCGCCGGCGATCTCCTCTACAACTACGAGCATGAGCCTCATGCTTTCATAAATGAGTCAGATAAGGAGTTCGTATTCGTCGAATTTTTTGTGCCAGGTCCTTGCGAAACAGTCTGGTCACCGGGTGCAAATCTCTGTGCCTGGTTGCCGACCGGTGTCGACACATCAGGGCGCAAGCCATCCCGCGACATCGGCTATCACTTGCATGGGCAGGACGACGGCATTTAGCTCTTGCATGTCAATTCAAGAAACAAGGCGGGGTGTTCATCGTTAATTAATGGAATCAGCCGCAGATACGACCTGGGTACCAGCCGCTCCTGGTGCTCCATGTTTCTACAGAATTGCGCCGCTACGACTATTCATGGATTATGATGGCCGTGACGTAATTTTCAATTGCCATAACATCTCTAGCTCACTCTAATTCTGGCCCGCGTATTTATCGATTAGTTTGTCACTGGCCGCGGACACAAAAACACCGACGGGTCGCTTGAGGGCTTGGACGAAGGTGAATGGACAGCCCCTCCACTTCGCGGTGACGTAAAGCTAGCTTGCTTCAGTCATTAGGTCGCCCGAGCAAGCGTTGGACGCGACTTACCCCCCAATGAATGGGTCTTGGTTGGTTTTACAAACGATTAGTCGGTCAATTCTCGTTAGCTTCAAGGCCAAGGTTACCGCTCAAGATCCGGCGGCGCGCGAGAATCTAGCGCACAGCGATAGCGCAATCCATTAGCGCTTGTAACGTCTCTCAAGATGTCTCGAGACGCAACTTGAAAAGAAAAATAACAAACACCCCGTTTTTCACACAAAATGGGGCGCTCTGGTCCGCCTTCCCACCGGATTCAATATAAAACCGGCCATAAATCAATGGGTTCACCGTATCTCTCTGAGGAAAATGGTACCTAGGGTCGGTCTCACCTTTATCATCGATTTCAATAATTTAGCTCAAAAATACGCACACACCATGTGTGTGGAGGGCCAAACCTGTGCGCACCTACCGGGTCTGATTGTTTGATTCGTCACCCCCGCGCAGGTGACAACCGGCACTAGTCCTGAAACACTCGCTTGGCATATTCCGCGGGAGAGTGACATGGAAATTTGGTTCAGCAAATCTATTCTGGCAACGTTCTGCATAGTGCCGTCATTTATTGCAATACCTTTTATGAAGTTCCGTTTCGGTATCGATCCGCTCCTATTTTTGGCGTGGTATTTTGGTGCGACAGCAATCAGCATTATGGCGTATCTCGCGCTCAGCGGACGAAGTGGAGAGATCTTACCGCCGGCGTCGATACTGGCGGTTATCCTTTTGATTGGAGCGACATTCGGCGCGCTGGCCAACGGTTCCCTGTTTCAGGCGATTGGTCTTGCGCCGAACCCCGGCTTGCCTCCGGCGATTTACGCCACTTCCAGCATGCTAGTGTTTTTTCTTTCGGTAGCACTCGCGGGGACATGCCCGACGTTATTCAAACCTGTAATCGCCGATTTTGGTCGTATCGCAGGAATCGGCCTGATACTCGCAGGACTTTATCTGCTCGCGGGTGGGAAAATTGCCGGATTTTTCCGCGCAGGAGGATAGTTGCTCGCGGACTTGCCGAGCGAATTCAGTCGTTTGGCCGATTTCAAAGAAACACCTAGCGGCATAAAAAAACCGCTTTTGCTTGACCTGACGAATCAAAATGTGATTCGATTCGTTAATGGGAGCAGCACACATAATTAAACGCAGGGTTCGCAGCATGATCGTACCGATCGTCGCGAGCATGTTTGTTTACTATTTTGTATCCCAAGCATTTCAGGGCAATAGGAGCGTACTCGTTTGGATGCATTTGGATAAGCAGGTGACCCTGGCAGAGCAGATATTGAACGAGACTAGGGCAGAGCTAACCCAATATGAGCGATGGACTTCCTTGCTCCGTACCCACCAACTCAATCGCGATATGCTGGACGAGCGCGCCCGTGTTATGGCCGGGTTGGTGCATCCGGATGAATTTATCGTTATTGCTCCGCAAGCTGTCCAGAGCCGCTAATATTTTGAAATACTGATCTCGCCATTCCAATAGCTCTTGGGTTGGGGTCTTCATAAACGAAGGGGCGTTTATCGAATAGCTCGCGACATCGGCTCCTGCCCTGCCCTCAATAACGCTTTCTACCTTCTCGAGGATATGCGCCGTGGGTTCTAGGGTCTGCCGTCGCTGCGTCTCGGTTTGCAAATACTACAAAGGTTGTGGCATTGAGCCTTAAGCACTGGCTCTACTTATTACTCGTAATAAACATCCGCCAGCGGCAGGTTTCAGGGGCATAATTAGCGGTAACCGCGCTCGCGACCTCAATGTCGGTCGAACCGGTCCCTTCCAAACGGGCCGAGTACCTGAGGGTGACCGCAGAATTGGCATAATCCGCGTTAAGGTCCGTCCGCTTTCAGATCGGGCGCGCCCCCGCTACAATCTTCTCCGGCTAGGTCGTCGCCGCGTTCGTGGTGTCGCATAAATTAGCCTAGAGAAGTCCTTTCAACCTCTCAGAAGAGACCGATGAATTTCGATCTGCCAAAGGCATTATTTTTTGGGCTGGCGCTTGTAGCGGCAGCGACCTATTTCGGGCCAGGATCAACTCCGGCGAAGGCGCAGTCTGAACAGGCATTAGCGGGAGATAAGGTTATGCTGCGAAGCGGCGATGGTTCGTTGATATCTGCGTATTTATTCCGTCCGTTAACACGAGAACCGCGCCCCGCTATAATAATGATGCATGGATGTTCGGGTCTTCTGACCAGAAAGTACGGCCGCCTTAAATCGCGTGAAACCGCATGGCGCGATATTTTTTTGGCGGAGAGGTATGTAGTCCTACTCGTCGATAGTTTTACAGAGCGAGGATACCGTTCTATTTGCCAAATATCNTTGGCNGACCGNCCGATANAACCTGACCNGGANCGNCCNNACGANGCTTATGGNGCTTTACNNTGGNTGCANTCTCAGNCTTTTGTCGCNCCGGATAATATTGTTTTAGGCGGCTGGTCAAACGGTGCGATGTCAATGCTTTGGACTGTTTTCTCTAATGCATTTCAACGCCCTCAGAACCTTGTGTATGATTTCCGTGCCGCTTTCGGGTTTTATCCAGGGTGTATTAATCTGAGAAAGCGGCTGCCAGCGTATACAGCAGCGGTGCCAACGCTTCTGCAATTGGGAGCGGATGATAACTGGACGTGGCCCAAACCTTGTGAGGAGCTAACTAAATCCGCGAATGCAATAGGCGGCGAGTTGATCATTGCAGATACTTATGAAGGTGCGGTGCATTCATTTGATCATCCAACCTCCAAGCTGCGGTCAATCTCCGTCAATAACTCTCGACAAGTGCGGATCGGAAGCGACCTCGAAGCCCGAAAAAAATCGATCGATCGGGTTCTATTTTTCCTGAGTAGTAAATTCAATTAATTGTGTTTTAGCGCCTGCCGATTGCAATTCGTGTGAGTAGTCTCGGCGACGGCGCCGCGTGGTATATAGAAAATAGCGATATGTGATCCAGAAGATACGTGGTGCGCCTCTTTTCGAGACGGCGGTCTGCTTGGCGTCAGAAAATTTTCTAACTAGCCTCGCCACGAGTTAACAAACCTGCCACTACTTTTACGCGGTCCGAGACGGCGCATAACGGGCTCAAACTATCTTCTCGAGCATGATCCCGGCATGCGGTCTTGGGTCTGTCGTCGCCGCATCGCGGTTTGCAACGACCTCAAAGGTGCCGGAGTCCAACGTCAACCGCTGACTATCGCTGTTTCGGCTGATGTACATCTGCCAGCGGCATAATTGGCCGTAACCGCGCTCTCGACCTCGATTAGGTAGTCCGACCCGGACGCGCTAGCCATAATCTCAATTTCAGTCGAACCGGTGCCCTCTAAACGAGCCGAGTATTTGAGCGTGAACGCAGAATTAGCGTAATCCGCGTTTAAATCGGTCCGCTTCCAGATAAGGCGGTCTCCCGCTACTATCTTNTCNGGCTCGGTCGTCGCCGCGTTNGTGGTGTCGAATAAATTAGCNAAGGGAAGTCCTTTCAATCTCTCAGGNGAGACCGATGAATTTCGATATGCCAAAAGCAGTATTTTGTGGCCTGGCGCTTATAGCGGCAGCGATCTGTTTCGGGCCGGGGTCAGTTTCAGCTAACGCTCAAGGCATTACCGCGGAAACAATCCTCAAAAGCACCAACACAATTACCGGAGAAAAAATCGTCTACCCACTTACTGGCGAAGCCCTCGTTGAGGTAATGATTATTACGATTTTACCCGGTGAAAAAACGCGTTTGCACCGACATGGTGTCCCTATGGTCGCCTATATTCTCGAGGGAGAACTGTCGGTTTTTTATGAAGGGCTTGGTGTCAAAACTTTCCGGCAAGGTTCATCGTTTATTGAGACAATGGAGGTCAATCATTTTGGAGAAAACACAGCACTCTCACCTGTGAAAGTTTTAGTGGTCTACGCCGGTGCTCATGGGTCAAAAACGGTCCTGCCTGCCAAGAAGTAAATCCCTCCTGTTTTGTCAGTAGTTCAATAGCCCCGCCACGAATTAACAAACCCGCCGCTGCTTTTGCGCGGTGCGGGACGCCGCATGATTGGCTCGTCTATCGGTTCGACCGGTTTTACGGCTTGTTTGTTTTTAAACCGCTGCGCAACACGGTTAATATTTAGATTTAGGAGCGTAAACGCCGCAATCGCATAGACGCGGACGTCCAGCGCTTCGTTGCGTGCGCGGGTTTTGACCCAAGCTCGCCGAGCGCGTCCTTGGCTGTATTTTGTGACAATCTTTTCGCCGGTGAGTTGGCGAAAATACTCGTCGTCGCGCCCTTCCGGGAAGTGACAGTAACCCGGTCCGGGGTCGATGATTTTGAGGCGTCCATAGAGCAGTTCCTTTGCTGTATCTACGCCAACCGGGAACAAACGGACTTTGCCTACGTTATTTTTAGCAGGCCTGCTGACAAGCGCCCGACCTT
>NZGJ01000047.1 GCA_002689465.1 Rhodospirillaceae bacterium
ACTTAGCATGAAGAATCTCGAGCCCGTCATCGTGGCAGACGATGTCATAGCCAATCGATGAGCGCCCCAGACGTTTCAAGACTAGGCTCATTTCCATTTTCTGGCCCATTCGGCGTGCTTCCTTGAAGTCGACATCGACGTGAACCAGGGGAAACATTCGCTGTTCGTTCGCAAACTGATGCGCGAAGTCTATACCCAGTCGCTTCACGAGCCAGTCTTCGAAAAGATCGTTAAACATGCGGAAAAATTCAGCATAGAAAACGATCCCGGCGGGATCCGAGTCTGAAAATCGAATTTCTCGGGTCACGGTAAATACATTGGCTGGGAGGGCTAGTGGGGACATTTCGGCAACCGCGTTTATCAGGGGGAGATGCTTCTATCCGCAGGATCAAAAAGATACAAGGTGGAGCGTATTAGGCCGATCTCATGGGATGATTAAGTGAGACATGTGCGCCATGAGAGTCCTTCGCTGGCTGAGGGTATTTTCGATCGACATTGTTCAGCCGTGCAATTTAATGAGAGCGAGTTATGGCGGTGGACCCGGGGCCGCACCTGCGTATTCGCGTTCGGGCGCCCCTCCAACGGACGAAAAGGCGTGTCTGATTTTATGTGGCATGGACGTTTGCAGGCGGTGTCAGTCGGGAGTAGTTTGTGATCTTATCGCCTAGCGCTATACCTAGTGCCGTGCTGGCCTCGTGCCCCGAGATATGGTAGGTACATTTTTGGTTTATTTGATTTCATAGTTCGATGTCGAAAGAATTGATAGGTATTGCCGTCGACCATGGCGGTTTTGTTTTAAGGCAGCCCATCGTAGACGAGATCCATGCCCTTGGTTTTGAGGTTCTGGACCTTGGAACGAACGATACGGACTCGGTTGATTATCCCGACATGGCCGCGATTTTGATAGCTGCGTTTAGAAATCGGCGGATCCGTCGGGGGGTGCTCGTCTGCGGCACGGGGATCGGCATTTCAATCGCCGCCAATCGCCATCCCGGGATCCGAGCAGCGCTGTGTTATGACGATGAGACTGCTATGCTTGCCCGCCAACACAATGATGCAAACGTATTGTGTATGGGTGGGAGAAAAACAGGTCCGGACCAAGCGCGGAGGATGGCGCGGATTTTTTTTGAGATGAAGTTCGAGGCTGGCCGGCATGCGCGCCGGGTCGGAAAATTAGGTTAAAATGCAGATGTGCAACGTGAAGAAACAGGAGCGGTAACGACTAAATGTCAACGATAGATGCGGTGGCGATGTCCCATAACGGATTTTTCAGTGCTTCCCTTGGGGAGTCAGACCCTGAACTCAACGCGGCAATTCGTGGAGAATTGTCCCGCCAGCAAGATCAGATNGAACTGATCGCGTCNGAAAANATNGTNTCCCGNGCTGTACTTGANGCATNCGGTTCAGTGCTCACNAACAAATACGCCGAAGGNTATCCGGGTCGCCGTTATTACGGCGGNTGNGAGTTCGTCGATGTTGCNGAAGAACTNGCNATTGAGCGCGCNAAACANCTNTTTNGNTGCGGATTTGCAAACGTCCAGCCGCATTCGGGCGCACAGGCCAATGGCGCCGTGTATTTCGGACTGCTCCAGCCGGGTGATACGATACTTGGAATGTCACTAGCCGCTGGCGGGCACCTTTCGCACGGCGCGGCTCCGAACCTGTCGGGCCAGTGGTTGAATGGCGTTCAGTATGGTGTCGGCAAGGACGATGCGCTTATTGATTTTGACGAGGTCCAGCGATTAGCCACTGAGCATAAGCCCAAGATTATTGTTGCTGGAGGGTCGGCCTATCCTCGGGTGATTGATTTCACGAAATTCCGTGCCATCGCGGATTCCGTCGGTGCGCTGCTTTTGGTCGATATGGCGCATTTCGCAGGCCTCGTCGCCGGCGGTGCATATCCCAGTCCGTTCCCGCATGCCCATGTCGCGACGACGACGACGCATAAAACATTACGCGGGCCCCGTGGTGGAATGATCCTGACTAATGATGAGGATATTGCGAAGAAAGTTAACTCGGCCATTTTTCCCGGCACGCAGGGCGGCCCTTTGATGCACGTAATTGCTGCAAAGGCAGCCGCATTTGGAGAGGCGCTGCGCCCAGAATTTAGAGCCTATTCCAAGTCGGTAGTCGAGAATGCCGGAGCCCTAGCCGCGACACTTGTGAAAGGCGGACTCGATATTGTGTCCGGGGGAACAGATACGCATCTTCTGCTCGTTGACCTGAGGCCCAAGGGTCTGACAGGTAAGGTTGCCGAGGTAAGTCTAGAGGCGGCGGGTATGACATGTAATAAAAACGGTATACCTTTTGACCCCGAAAAGCCGACAATCACCTCCGGGGTGCGGCTTGGGTCGCCGGCCGCAACCACCCGCGGCTTTGGTGTTGCTGAATTTCAGCAAGTGGGCGAAATGATCGTCGAGGTGCTTGACGGGCTAGCATCAAATTCAAACGACAATTCTGCGCTAGAAACGGGCGTCCGGAAACGTGTTGGAGAGCTTTGTGCCCGTTTCCCAATTTATCCGGGCTACTGACCGGGCGGGGAGAGAGAATTCATGAAGTGCCCATTCTGCGGATCTGATGACACACAGGTCAAAGACTCACGACCTACCGAGGATAACACGGCCATACGGCGACGGCGGTCTTGTACGGCATGCGGTGCCCGGTTTACAACGTTTGAACGTGTCCAGCTTCGCGAACTGACAGTTTTGAAATCCGGCGGAAGACGCGAACCGCTGGATCGCGACAAGCTGGCCCGTTCGATGAGTATTGCGCTGCGTAAGCGGTCAGTCGAGCCGGAGAGAGTGGAGCGGGCAATTACGGGTATTATCCGCCGTATCGAAAGCTCCGGTCAAACCGAGGTCACGTCCGATCAGGTCGGTGAGTTAGTGATGGATGCGCTGTCGCAAATCGATCAGGTCGCCTATATCCGATATGCGTCGGTCTATCGTAACTTCCGAGAAGCGCAAGACTTTGAGAATTTTGTCGAAAATTTGAATACTGATATTGATGATGGAACTGAGGTTGAATGACGAATCTTTCATGGCGATCGCGATCGGGCTTGCCCGGCGCGGTCACGGGAATGTCTCGCCAAACCCTTCCGTCGGCTGCGTGATCGTCAAAGATGGCTCTATCGTGGGTAGGGGGTGGACGCAACCAGGTGGCAGGCCCCATGCGGAGGCTGAAGCAATCCGCCGCGCAGGCCGCGCCGCGCAGAATGCCACCGCCTACGTTACCCTCGAACCGTGTGCCCATCACGGCGAAACACCGCCCTGCGCTCAGGCGATCATTGATGCTGGGATAACGCGAGTGGTTATCGGGACCGGAGATCCCGACCCCAGGGTTCAGGGCGGCGGCATATCTATGATGCGACGGGCCGGGGTAGAAGTGATTGAGAATATCTGTTGTGATGGCGCAAAGGAAGCTGCGCTTGGATTCTTAATCCGTGTCGAAAAAAGCCGCCCACTGGTAACGGTCAAACTGGCGACAACGCTGGATGGCCGAATTGCGACAGCGAATGGCGATAGCCAATGGATTACCTGCCCGCTGTCCCGGGCGCTCGGCCACGGACTGCGTGCCCGAAACGATGCGATTTTGGTGGGATCTAGAACGGCGTTGCTTGACGATCCGTCGCTGACCTGCCGGCTTCCGGGGCTAGAGAGTGCCTCGCCGATCCGCATCGTAGTAGACGCCCGCCTTATCCTGCCGCTAACGCATAAACTCGTTTCGACTGCCTCTGAGACACCAACTTGGATATTGACCGGGGTGGGTGGAGATGCAGATCGCCGGAAAGCCTACAAAGATGCTGGTGTTCGGCTGATCGATGTGGCGCTGCACTCGGATGGCAATATTAACCTCGCCGATGCTCTCAAAGCGCTGGGAACATTGGGTGTTACGCGGCTGATGGTCGAGGGAGGAGGGCGGATTATTGCCGGCCTGCTTGCGGCCGGTCTAGCCGATCGGCTCGTCTGTTTCCGTGCTTCCAGAATTATTGGTGGTGACGGCGTTTCTGCGGTCGGTGGTTTCGGTGTGAGGACGCTTGACGACGCGTCCCACTTCGTCAAAGTATCGTCGCGGCGGGTGGGAGCCGATATTTTAGAAACCTACGCTGGCGATCATTGAAGGAATACCATGTTCACAGGCATTGTTNCCGACCTTGGGAAAATCAGGGCAATTGAGAAACAGGGCGATACAAGGATAGAGATCGAAACGTCATATGATATGGATGATGTGGATATCGGTGCATCCATCGCCTGTTCTGGGCCTTGTCTAACGGTGATAGCAAAAGGCATCGGTTGGTTCGCAGTTGAAGCATCGGCAGAGACACTCGATAAGACCGGTCTGGGCGATTGGATCGTGGGAACGCGCGTCAATCTTGAACGCGCGATGCGTATTGGTGACGAGCTGGGCGGACATATTGTCTCCGGCCATGTCGACGCGGTCGCTAGGATTGTTGATTTGAAGTCTGAGGGTGACAGTGTCCGCTTCACATTCGAAGCACCTGCAGAATTCGCGAAATATATCGCCCCAAAAGGGTCAGTTTCGCTAGATGGCGTGTCCCTAACGGTCAATGAGGTCCACAATAACCATTTTGGCGTAAATATTATCAGTCATACTCAGGGTGAGACGACCTTTGGGTCTCGCAAGGTGGGAGATAGGATCAACATGGAAATAGATACGATAGCGCGATACGTTGCGCGCATTCTTGGAAAGGATTGAATTAGTGGCTGATAATAAATTTACGGTCGTCAGCGAAGAGTCTGTCGGGGAAGCCGCCAAGGATGATTTTACAGAATTTCTGTCACCGATTTCTGACGTAATAGAAGATATTCGTAACGGTAAAATGGTCGTCATAGTTGATGACGAAGACCGCGAAAACGAGGGCGATCTGATTGTTGCAGGTCAGATGGCCACGCCCGATGCTATTAACTTTATGGCCAAATACGGGCGTGGTCTAATCTGTCTCGCAATGACCGGCGAACGGGTGGATCAACTCGGCTTGTCGCTCATGTCCAGCGATAACCGCTCTCAGTTCGAAACAGCGTTCACGACATCGATCGAAGCGCGGGAGGGCGTGACCACTGGTATATCTGCGTCGGATCGCGCGCGCACCGTAGCAGTTGCGATAGACCCTGCGAATGGTCGCGATGAGATTGTTACACCCGGCCATATTTTTCCGCTCCGGGCACAGGGCGGCGGTACGCTAGTGCGAACGGGCCACACTGAAGCGGCAGTAGATCTATCCCGCCTAGCGGGATTGAACCCATCCGGGGTTATTTGTGAAATTATGAACGAAGACGGTACTATGGCTCGTCTTCCNGACCTTATAAAATTTTCGCAATTTCATGGCTTAAAGATAGCAACGATCGCTGACCTGATCGCCTATCGGCTGCGCAATGATTCAATCGTCGAACGCTCGATGACAACCCGGATAGCGAGGACACATGGCGGTGAATTCAAGTTGATCGTTTATCGCAACCGCGTTTCTGATGCCGAACATCTTGCCCTTGTGAAGGGAGATATTTCCGGTGATGAGCCGGTACTTGTTCGTATGCACGCAGTAAATATTCTTGATGACATGATCCACGATACCACTAATAGTCGTGAGTCTGAATTGGAAGGGGCGTTGCAGGCGGTTGGTTCAGAGGGCCGTGGTGTCGTTGTGATTATCCGTGAGCCGTGGGCAGAAAAACTTTCCAATCAGGTGCGTGCACGCCATCGCATGCCAACCGACCCTGTAGTCGCGTCGTCCGAAGTTGCCGTGGCGCCTGATGACGGTCGAGAAACTGCGCCGCCAGCGCTTCGAGATTTTGGTGTGGGAGCGCAAATACTGTCCGACCTGGGTGTGAAGGAGATGGTTCTGCTAACAAATCGCGCGCGGGCGATTAAAGGCATCGAGGGATTCGGTCTGTCCGTTGTTGGCCGCAGACCGATCGATCAAGGAGACGAATAACCCGATATGTCAGANNCACCNNATATTATGATTGTTGAATCTCCNTACTATNAGGAGATNGCAGANAAGATGATCGAGAGCGTTCNAATCGANTTGNAANCCGNNGGTGCNACNTATGAGCGTTTTGAGGTGCCNGGTACTTTCGAACTTCCAGGCGCCATTCGTATGGCGATTGAATCCAACGAACACCCCTCAGATCGTAAACGTTTCGACGGATACATTGCTTTGGGCTGCGTTATCCGCGGCGAGACGTCCCATTATGATTACGTATGCAACGAGAGCGCTCGAGGGTTGAACGATTTGGTCCTTAAATACGGCATTGCACTTGGCTATGGTGTCCTAACAACTGAAAACGGCGATCAGGCACTGGCGCGCGCAAGCCGCGACGGTCACGATCGCGGCGGCGCGGCGGCGCGGGCCTGTCTGGCAATGGTAGACCTCCAGCGTAAATTTAATCTATTCCCACAGTGACTAAAGTCTCTGAATCTACGCCAAAACAAACAAGTGGTGGTGCGGCTAGGCGCAGCGCAGCCCGGCTAGCGGCGGTTCAGGCCCTTTACCAGATCGACCATTCTGGAGCGCCGGAGGGTAAGGTTCTTGACGAGTTCTTGGCGTTCCGGTTGGGAGACAGTTTTGATACAGAGCAAGACGTCGTACCGAACAAAAATCTGTTCGCCGAAATAGTCCGTGGCGTCGGGGCGCATACCGGGGTTATCGACGAAGAGATCGCCAACGCATTATCCAAAAAGTGGACTTTTGAGAGGGTAGAAATTATCCTGCGCGCGATCCTTCGTGCTGGAGTTTACGAGCTGCAGTCCAGTATTGATACGCCGGCGCGGGTGGTTATCACCGAATATGTCGATGTTGCGCATGCTTTTTACGACGGCCCGGAGCCGGCCTTAGTGAACGGAATGCTAGACCGGATATCGCGAATCCTTCGGCCCCAAGAGTTCAGTAAAAATCGAGACGACGCGGGGGGCTGATCCCATGCGACGGGGCGAATTCGATTTAATCGCGAAATTATTTACCCCCTTAACCGGTGGCGACGACCGTGCCCTAGGGCTTATGGACGATTCTGCTGTAATTCCTCAAAAGCGAGGGTTCGACACGGTCGTCTCTACAGATACTCTGGTGGAGGGTATTCACTTTCTTAAGATAGAACCAGCGGACGTCATTGCGCGACGTCTGCTGCGCGTCAATCTCTCTGATCTGGCGGCTATGGGGGCGGTCCCGTTCGCCTATTTTCTCAATCTCACCATACCGGCTGGAATTGATGATAACTGGCTCGAGAAATTTGCCGCTGGATTGCAGGCAGATCAGGAAGAATTTGGTTTGAACCTGCTCGGTGGCGATACAACAAAAACGACAGGTCCAGTTACTTTATCAGTGACTATTTGCGGCGAGGCTCCAGCTGGCCGTGCAGTCTGCCGGGGCAATGCCTGTCCCGGAGACTTGGTGTTCGTATCCGGTACGATCGGTGATGCGGGGCTTGGTCTGCCGAGGCTGCGCGCCGGCAAAGTCGACGACGATATACTAGTTCGCCGTTACCAGATTCCTGAACCGCGCGTGGAGCTCGGCACGTTGTTGCGCGATCTAGCAACGGCGATGGCGGATGTCTCCGACGGGCTACTGGCCGACCTAGGGCATATCTGTACCGCATCCGCTACCGGGGCGACACTTGAACTGGCAGCGATACCCGTATCAGATGCCGCAAGGGCTGTGATCGGCGATAATGAGCCGGACTTACTCTCGCTTCTGACATCTGGTGACGACTATGAGTTAGTTTTTACAGCACCGCCTGAACGGGCCTCTGCGGTACTGGCAGTCGCCGACAAGACGGCGACCCCGGTCCATGAGATCGGTCGGCTGCAGAGCGGCCCCGCCATTGTTACGGTTCGCACCGGCGATGGACGCGAAATTATCCCTGAAACGACTGGCTACCGGCATTTTTAAGGCGGATTAGCTACCTGTTTTGAGGCCCACCCGATACCTGCCACCGCAAATTTAGAGCTGATAAGACAGTACAAAATTGGAGCCGGTAAGATAATTAGGTCATTCCCGTCTTTTTTGCCGCAATAGCTCTATATCTTGAAGATGTCATTTTGGCAGCGGTGGACTTGCCGACGATGGATAAAAGCGCGCTTGTCCGCCTATCGGTCTTTTCTGCAGACGTAAAACATTTATTTGGTGCCCAAGAAAGACGGAAAATCGCCATTCTTGCTGGTTGTTGGGCTCGAGCTTTGCGATGAAGAAGAGCGCGACTTTGTCCGCAGCCTTTTCATCGTTATTCGGAGCAATATCGATGACCAGCTGTCCAGGTTCATTTCTTCTCATCAGCGGACACCGCGGTTTACGCGAATCTCTCTTACAAAGTGACGATCAAGGGTGTATCGACCCGCGCCTTTATACGGGACACGGTGGCATCTTACATTTACGAGGTACCAACGTTCTGCATCGTAACCCAGCTCTGCAAAAATTGAATTTGTGTGCAGCGGCATTCGGCGTAAGTTTCCGCTCATGATTACATCATCTGTCCGCAGGAACGTATTCCTGCTCGCCTGCTGCCAGGCACTATTCATGACATCGACCTCGGCGGTCATTTCGACCGCCCCGATTGTTGGTGGTATTTTGCTGATAGATGAGAAATCACTAGCGACGCTGCCCCTTGCCCTGCAATTCGTCGCTATGGCGCTGACCACCATCCCCGCATCACTCTACATGGGGCGTTTTGGTCGCAAGGTAGGGTTCATCACTGGAGCATTGATCGGCGTGTGCGGCGGGGCACTTGGCGCTTATGCCATTACCCAGGGCGATTTTGCACTATTCTGTATCGCATCCCTGCTGACCGGGAGCTTCAACGGGTTTTGTCATTATTTCCGTTTTGCCGCGGCCGATGTGTCGACGGTTGAATACCGCAGCAAGGCGATTTCTTATGTGCTCGCCGGCAGCATATTGGCGGCGATCCTTGGACCTACGCTTGCGCGCAACACTGTCGAACTTATGCCGATTCAGTTTGCC
>NZGJ01000048.1 GCA_002689465.1 Rhodospirillaceae bacterium
GGGGGGTATGAGTCAAGAAAGTGGTCGAGATTTACAACGGCGGTACAACGTACACTTCCCGCGTTTTTATATTTACGTAAGCTATCCGAACGTCGAGCTGCTTTTGCAGGGGCGTACGACCGCGATANATNGGGATTAACGCGATCTCTTCTGTGGCCTACACTTCATGGATCNCAAATCGATTCCNAGAGAACCGAGATGAACCGCAAACCTCTGAACAAGATTNCAGACGAAGACATTGCTACCTATAACNACAAAGGCGTNGTCTGCCTNCGACAGATGTTTGACAAGGACTGGGTCGACCGCATGCACGCNGCATCNTTCGGTTACATGGATCAGGACAAGGGTAATCACCGGAAACGGGAAGCCAGNATTCCCGGAGAAGATNCGCGNTTCTANATCAATNCGTTCATGAGCCACTACGATTCCGAGTTTCTCGACTTTCGCAATAATTCGCCGGCGGCGGAGATCGGGGCGACCCTGATGGGCGNNGACCGGGTGCGCTACTGGTATGAACAGATGTTCATCAAGGATGCGGGGACCAGTGCGCCGACCCAGTGGCACCATGATCTGCCCTTNTGGCCGTTCCTCGGCGAGGACCTGGTTTCGATCTGGGTTGCTCTTACCCCGGTGTCGGATGAGACCAGCGGCCTTCAATATGTCGCGGGATCGCACAAATGGGACAAATTCTATTGCCCGGTAACCCCTGACGAAGACCCCGCCTTTACCGACCCCGACATGGAAGCCTGTCCGGATTTTTCCGAGCGAAAAGGCGATCCGGACCTCGAATTCCTGTCCTGGGACATGGNGCCTGGCGATTGTATTTGCCATCACCCGCTGACGGTTCACGGCGCCGGCGCCAATACCTCGCCGACGACCGCGCGTGCCGCCATTTCAATCCGGTATCTCGGCAACGACGTGACCTGGGATCCGCGACCGAACGNGATGAAGCTTCCGGAAGCGCCCGATCTCGAACAGGGCGTATATCCCAATGACGACAAGGTATTCCCTATCGTCTGGGAGCGCGCGTCCGCAAGCTAGCCGCCCGGACGGCACCTGATAACGAACAAGGGCCTAACCGTCGCCGGTTAAGCCCTTGTTTTCTTTGGTCGGAACGACTGGATTCGAACCAGCGACCCCTTGACCCCCAGTCAAGTGCGCTACCAAACTGCGCCACGCTCCGGTCTGTTCAATCTCAGCAAACTAAGCAGACTTATCCGACAACTCAAGTAAGTATAACGTCAGATACCCACGGTTTTCAGGGCGCCCCGTAAATCTTCCAATTCGTCCAAAACCTGACACAGGGCGGCACGGTTAATGGCGCCTGAACTCGACTGAACGATTGTGCCACAGGAAAGATCTTTTCCTTCCTGTGGCGCGGTATCGCCTGTCACCGACGGCATCTCTGATTCATTAGGTCGATCCGCAAAGACCCGTTTGACCCCGCCCTCCCGGAGAAGCTTCTGAACGCCTTTGATAGTGTAACCGTCTGTGTAAAGCAGCTCACGAATGCCGTGCAACAGATCGACGTCTTCCGGACGATAATATCGCCTACCACCGCCGCGTTTTAGCGGTTTGACTTGGGTAAATTTGCTTTCCCAAAAACGCAGGACATGCGCCGGCATATTCAGGTCCTTCGCAACTTCACTGATGGTTCGGAAAGCTCCTGCCGATTTTCCCTGTCGGCGGCCTGTCTTCTGTGAATCAGCCGCTTCAGTCATTGATCAACTGCCTGACCGGTAGAGTGTTCCATTGCCAATCGGTGGAAGTGTATTTGTTGGTTGAAACGGCTTATCGCTATCAAGGCCATCCGCATTGGCAGCTTCTTCAGCGGTGTCCCCGTTAACGCGGTTTTTCAGCACGTTCGATGCGCGGAAAATAAGTACCTTGCGCGGCAGAATTGGTACCTCCTCGCCCGTTTTCGGATTCCGGCCAACACGCTGGCCTTTCTGGCGAACCGAGAAACTTCCGAACGACGAAATCTTGACCGTTTCACCAATAGTTAGTGTGTCCGCGATTTCCGAAAGCACTGATTCGACCAGCTCCGCAGACTCGTTACGCGACAAGCCTACTTCCTGATAAACGGCTTCGCTTAAGTCTGCTCTTGTGACCGTTTCATCGGCCATGGCCTGCCCCCGCAATTACACTCAATAGAGACGGTAGCGGCTCCGAAGAAGCTAGTCAATATCAAAGGGATAGGTGAATTCGTTCATGCCGATCAGGGCGTCACCAGCGGATAACGCTTGCGCCCCATGTGAAGCCACCGCCCATCGCTTCTAGGACCACAACATCGCCAACAGAAACG
This sequence comes from Rhodospirillaceae bacterium, assembly GCA_002689465.1. Lineage (GTDB taxonomy): Bacteria > Pseudomonadota > Alphaproteobacteria > MPNO01 > UBA830 > CAXBCP01. The sequence continues at coordinate 2,306 of NZGJ01000048.1, forward strand.
CGACCGTCTCTTACTGCCTCCGTCAGCGCAAGCGGGATCGATGCAGCCGACGTATTGGCATGATGATCAACCGTCATTACAATCTTTTTTTCGCTCATTTTCAGCTTCCTGGCGGTTGTAGAAATGATCCGTTGGTTTGCCTGATGAGGTACAAGCCAATCGATGTCATCCGCTGCCAATCCGGCCGCATCGAGAGCTTCTGAACAGACGCTTGCGAGGTTTCTGACCGCGTGTTTGAACACTTCCGGCCCTTCCATGCGCAAATATCCGACCGACTGTGTCGATGAGGGCCCGCCATCTACATACAAAAGGTCATGGTACTGTCCGTCGGAATGAAGACAGTTCGACAGTATACCGCGATCAGCGCTGGTACCGTCGCCACCCTGCTCTCTCAGCACAACAGCGCCCGCCCCGTCGCCAAATAAAACGCATGTCGAACGGTCTTTCCAATCGAGAATGCGGGAAAACGTCTCCGCTCCGATCACTAGTACATTCTCTGCCTGACCAAGCCGGATAAAATTGTCCGCGACGTTTGTCGCATAGACGAAGCCGGAACAGACAGCCTGAACATCGAAGGCCGCGCCGCGCGTCATGCCGAGTTTTGCCTGTACAGCCGTCGCGGTCGATGGAAACGTCTCGTCAGGGGTAGCCGTCGCCAAGACAATCATATCCAGCGCATCGGCATGGATACCGGCATCCTGCAGGGCATCGTGCGCCGCCGCAAGCGCAAGGTCCGAGGTGTTCTGGCCCTCTTCCGCAATATGCCGCGAATGAATACCAGTGCGCTGGACGATCCAGTCATGCGACGTGTCGACTGCCTCGGCAAGTTCGTCATTCGTGACGATGCGTTCGGGCAGATAGGAGCCGCAGCCGGCGACGACGGATCTGCGTACCATTAAGAAGCCGCGACCGCTGTCGAACCGTGATCGAGCTCGCCAACAGCCCCAAGGCCCTCGGTAATCTTTTCATTAAAGCCGTTTACAGCCATATCTACAGCGACACCTATAGCGTTTGCAAAACCGAAGGCATCGGTGCCTCCGTGACTTTTCACAGCAATTCCGTTTAGGCCGAGAAAGACCGCTCCATTGTAACGCCTTGGATCGATTCGATCTCGCATCTTGCGCAAGCCGCGCCGAGCGAAAATGAAACCCAATCGCGCAGATAACGAACTTCGGAAAGCATCTCCCAGGAATTCCTTTATCAGCCGAGCCGTTCCTTCTGTCGCTTTCAGTGCAATGTTACCAGTAAAACCGTCGGATACTATGACATCTGTCGTTCCAGCAGTGATGTCGTCCCCTTCGACAAACCCATGGAAGTTAAAGGTTCCAGTCATCTGGCGAAGATAAGCGGCGGCCTGCTGAATCTCAGCATGGCCTTTCATCTCTTCAGAGCCAACATTGAGTAGACCACAAGTCGGATTCACATTCCCCAAGACGGTTCGCGCAAAGACGTCGCCCATTATTGCAAACTGGACAAGATTTTCCGCATCGCATTCTACATTGGCACCGAGGTCGAGCATCACACTCTCCCCGCGGATTGTTGGAAAAATAGCAGCAATCGCCGGACGATGAATTCCGGGTAACGTTCTCAGCGACAACTTCGCCATCGCCATCAGCGCGCCGGTATTACCGGCCGACACGATGCCTTCGGCCTCCCCATCTCTGACAGCGTCGATCGCGAGTTGCATGCTGGATTGCCGCCTCTTCCGGATGGCCACAGACACTGTCATATCACTACTAATAACATTGTCGGTGTGCATAATCTCGGTGATCTCGCGCAGACGCTTCCGCCGTTTCATCAAAGGCAGAATGCGGGCTTGATCGCCAAATATCCTAAACCGAATATTGGGGAACCTAAGCCGCGCAAGATCTGCGCCCTTAATGACGATTGCTGGGGCATTATCACCGCCCATTGCATCCAGAGCGATCGTGAAAGACGCGCTCACTGTCGGTTCCTATCCTGGCAAAAAACTGTCGTCAGGCCGCAGACGTCTCCGTGACCGCCCGGCCATCGTAATAGCCGCACGACGCGCAGACATGATGCGGACGTTTGAGCTCTCCGCAATTGGGGCATTCAGCGCTCGCGTTGGACGTTAAAGCGTCATGTGCGCGGCGCATATTCCGCTTCGATTTCGATACTTTATTCTTTGGAACAGCCATAACCGTGCCATCTCAACTGTTGGGGATATCATTTGGGATGCGATAGATATTCTATCCTAGCCCGCAGGGCAACATGAACTTTTATCTATCCTAAGACTTTGGTAAAAATTCAGCCAGATCCGCGAAGGGATTCGTCTTTCTCTCGGCCGACGACGCCTCTTCTTCGGCAATCAGGCAAGCCCCCGGCCCCAATTTCAGTGCCTCCGGGGAGATTTGCGGATGACGAGGGTACGGATCAAGTGCCAATAACATCTCTTCTGCGACAATCTCACCAACGTCAAGGGTCTGACCGTCCAGAGGCTCGACCTCGTTAGGGTGTTCAGTGTCCTCNTTATCCACCGATCCCCGAGCGAAAACAATCTCAACGTCCTCTGTCACAGTGGCCCGGACTGGATCGAGCGTCACCACGCAGGACTGCTGCACATCGCCCGTTATTTGGCCGCTCACGGACAGGAGCCTCCCCTGATCCAGCCACTTGAGGCTCAATTTGGCCGTGAGCGAATCCAATGATATTAGCCCAAAACGCCGCGATAATGCCGCTCTTTCATCCTGATTGGCCTCCAAGCTCATCTCGCACGGTTTCTCGCGAATCGACTCAAGATTAATTGCAACGCTGAATTCGGGTTCAGGGTCCATTTCGGTCATGGCCTGCCCTCAAAAAGAAATTTGCCGCCCTCTACATCGTCAAGGTCGAGCGTCGTCATATAAGCTGCCTGAGCACTGAGATACTCGGCCAACATGGCTACAGCATCCTCAGCAGGCTCTACCGTCCCATAAACGTTACGTATCAATGATTCTTCCAACGTTTTCGCTCCGCCTGCTAGGCCCTCTTCATAAGATGCTATTCGTCCGTAGAATGCCTGCACCATCGCCTTGACCCGCTTGCCTATCCCCATATCACCAGCACCCATTTCCCGCAGGCTGACATCCATATCCTCGAACATCAAGTCGAACAGGGCCTGCGCTGCATCGCTCGATGATTCGGACACACCTTTCAGCCGCCGAATAACCAGAAATGCATGCAATGTAACCATCTCAAAGCGCCCATCAACCGTATCCGGTACGCCAAAATCGGTATACAACTGGGGTTGCCGCGCCTGATTGACAATTATCTGGTAAATATCATGGATCTTCTGGGACGGACCCGACTTCCGAAAAAGAGTGCTCAATGGCATGGTTTTCTGTGCTTTTTGATAAATTTAAGGCGCTTCATGGGTTTGAGTTCGGCCCTTGTAAGACCCAGCCCATTACGGCACATAGGTAGTGAAATCAGCAATAATGGTCAAATGAGACATTTATCTATTCTACGAAATCGATGGGTCAAGGGCGTTGCTGCGAGTGCCTTGCTGGCGATGTTTGCCAATGGTTGTTCTCCAAAGGTCAACAATCACGGCAATATCCCCGAAGCCGGGCTCATCGAGAGCATTCGTATCGGGAACAGCAATCGCGAACAGGTAGCCGCCATGCTTGGCAATCCCTCCGCTGTCGCGACCTTTGGTAAAGAGACCTGGTATTATATTGGGAGCAGAACCAGTCAAATAGCATTTCTGGACCCGGAAATTCTCGACCGGAGGGTGCTGGTGGTTCGTTTCGATAAAGAAGGTATCGTCCAACAATTAGAGCGTCTGGACAAACAGGACGGCCGCGATATCCGCATAGTCGACCGCAAGACCCCTACCCGTGGCAAAGAGCTCACCATCTTAGAACAATTACTTGGAAACGTAGGAAAATTCGCCGGATCGGATGTGGATGATGGCAAAGCTGGGCTCTAATGAAACAGCGCCATTAATTGCATAAAAAAAGCCCCGGAGATTCTCCGGGGCTTTTTTCGCCTAAGCGAGGTCTTGCATACGCACATTACACCCCACCGACAACAGCTAGTAATAGGATCGCCACAATGTTGATAATCTTGATCATCGGGTTCACCGCAGGACCCGCAGTGTCTTTGTAGGGATCACCAACCGTATCACCCGTAACGGATGCAGCGTGGGCTTCCGAGCCCTTACCACCATGATTACCGTCCTCGATATACTTCTTGGCATTATCCCATGCGCCGCCTCCTGCCGTCATCGACAGGGCAACAAAGAGACCCGTCACAATAGTACCCAGCATAAGTGCACCCAGTGTCGTCACGGCCGCCGCCTGCCCACCGATCCAGTTGATCACTACGTAAACCACAATCGGGGCAAGAACAGGTAGCAAGGACGGCACTATCATTTCGCGGATCGCCGATTTCGTAAGCAAATCTACGGCACGGCCGTATTCCGGGCGCGCATTACCTTCCATGATACCGGGTATCTCTTTGAACTGACGTCGAACCTCGACGACAACCGCAGCAGCGCAGCGTCCAACAGCCATCATGCTGAGCGAACCAAACAGGTATGGGAGCATACCTCCGATAAACAAGCCGATCACGACGTAAGGATCTTGAAGGCTAAAAGATACCTTCGACGCAACTTCAGGCAGGTAAACCTTCATGTCCTCAGTAAACGCCGCAAAAAGTACCAATGCCGCGAGTGCCGCTGAACCGATGGCGTAACCCTTGGTGACGGCCTTAGTGGTGTTCCCGACTGCATCAAGGGCATCCGTATAGTTTCGGACTTCCTCGGGCAGTTCAGCCATCTCGGCAATGCCGCCAGCGTTGTCGGTAACGGGCCCGTAAGCATCAAGAGCCACTACCATGCCGGCAAGCGCCAGCATGGTGGTTGCCGCGATGGCAATTCCATAGAGGCCGGCGGCAAAAAATGCCACCAGAATACCGCCGGATATTACGATCACCGGAAGCGCCGTGGCTTCCATGGACACCGCAAGGCCCTGTATAACGTTGGTCGCGTGACCGGTCTCCGACGCCTTGGCAACGCTTTTGACTGGACGATATTGGGTACCGGTGTAGTATTCGGTGATCCAGATTATCAGCCCGGTTACTACCAGACCGACGATCCCGCAATACAGCAGATGACGGACCTGAAGCGTGCCCTCGGCCATCGGTATCTCGGCTGAAAAGCTGCCGAAAAGCCAATACAAAGCGGCCGCGATCAGAATGCCCGAGGCAATAGCCGATGCGATGAATCCCTTGTAGAGCGCACCCATTACGTTATTGCTGCTGCCTAGGCGCACGAAGAAGGTGCCGAATACCGAACCAATAATGCAGACGCCGCCGATTAGCAGCGGCAAAAGGAGCATCGTTTCCTGCGCGACACCGGTGAAGAAGACCGCCCCAACGAGCATCGTCGCAACGATTGTCACCGCGTAGGTTTCGAAAAGATCAGCGGCCATGCCGGCGCAATCTCCAACATTGTCGCCCACGTTATCGGCAATCACCGCTGCATTGCGAGGATCGTCTTCAGGGATACCGGCTTCGATTTTACCGACAACGTCGGCGCCGACATCCGCACCCTTTGTGAAAATGCCGCCACCAAGGCGAGCAAAAATAGAAATCAGCGATGCACCGAAGCCGAGCGCAACGAGCGCTTCGAGAATATGGCGCAGGCCTGCCGCCTCTGCGGGATTATAAATGCCGCGGAGGATCAGATAATACCCGGCGACACCGAGCAGACCGAGACCTACAACCAGCATGCCTGTGACGGCACCTGACTTGAAAGCCACCGTGAGTGCTGGCTGAAGCCCGCCAGTCCGCGCTGCGTCTGCAGTCCGGACGTTCGCACGAACGGAAACATACATGCCGATATAACCAGCGACACCCGACAACACTGCACCAATTACGAAGCCAACCGCGGGAAGAATGCCCAGCAAGGCCCAGATCGCCAGACCTACCACCACACCGACCGCGCCAATGGTCATATACTGTCGGTTAAGATATGCCGCTGCACCTTCCTGGATAGCGCCGGCAATTTCCTGCATCTTGTCGTTGCCTGCCGAAGCGCCGAGAACCGAGCGACTGGCATAAAGGCCGTACAGGATCGCAAGACCGCCACACGCGATCACGACCCAATAAGCTGTAGACATTTTTAAAATTCCTTGTTTTGTCCGGGACTGCGACCCCGAGACGGCACATGTGTGCCGCCAGCCCAAGGGGCTCGCTGAAGCGGATCGAACATGACAGATGAGCAGATTCATAGCAAGACCAAGGAATGGCCCATTCCACTCGCCTCTTGTTATCTTTGAATAAAAAGAATTCAAGCGGCAGATTGTTCAGCGGAAGTCCTGCCGCCAATGATCCTAAGCCACAAGGTAGTTACAAAAACAATTAGAACGAGCGGCGCCATAACCAGATTAACTGCTGACCAGCCGACCGAATGCTGAACCGCACCGGACGTCACAGCACCGATGGAAATCGTTCCCCAGATGAAGAAATCGTTCAACCCCTGCACCTTGGCCTTTTCCTCCGACGTGTAGGTCTGCGTCAGCAATGTTGTTCCGCCAGTGAACAAAAAGTTCCAGCCGATGCCAACCAAGACCAAGCCAGACAGGAAATTCATAAACCCTATTCCAGAAAGGTGAATGACAATGCTAGCGCCGCACAAAACAGAACCTGCAACCAGAATATTGTTCACACCGAGCCGGTTGATCAAGTGACCCGTGACGAACGCGGGTGCATACATGCCGAGAATATGCGCCTGTATCACGTAAGAAGAATCGGAGAACGTAAAGCCGCAGCCCCCCATCGCGATCGGCGTGACTGTCATCAGGAACGACATAACCAGGTACCCGAACGTCGCCGCAGACACGGCAATGATAA
>NZGJ01000049.1 GCA_002689465.1 Rhodospirillaceae bacterium
TCTTTAAGGTGGCGAAGGAGGAACCCTTGCAAATCGAATAGGTGTTTTCCCGTGTCACCATCAGGCCGGAACAGATTAATCACGCTTGGGTCGTTTTTAATGAATTGGTCGGGAAAATCTGCACCAACCTGATAAGAAGTCTGTGCAATGCAAGGACCGACGGTTGCCTGAATGTATTGCCGCGTCGCGCCAAGGCTTTCCATCCCGGAAATTGTATTTTCAATTACCCCGCCAAGTGCGCCCCGCCATCCGGCATGGGCAGCGCCTATGACCCTGGCTTTAGGATCTGCGAATAGCACTGGCGCGCAATCGGCCGTCAGGATGCCGAGAGCGATGCCAGGCGTTCGGGTTACCATGGCGTCCGCCTCGATGTGTTTGCTGCGGATAGGTGCCGGGTCTGCAAGCGTAATGACTTCCGAGCTGTGTATTTGACACAGTGTTATCAATTGGTCTTCTGCAAGTTCGAAATGATTGGCGGCCCGGCGTTTGTTTTCCACAACGCAGCTCGCATCGTCAGATGATCCGGTGCCGCAATTCAGGGATGCGTAAATACCGCTGCTGACGCCGCCGTGGCGCGTGAAAAAGGCGTGTTTGACGCCGATCAGGTTGTTCAGCGACGTGGATTTTAGCATGGCTTTTCTGTCCAGGATTCGAACCCCGCCAGTCTAGGGATTTCGGGAGATGTCGCCACTATAACCTTAAAAAGTTCGCCCATTTGAGCAGGGTCGGTCAGGCGAGTACTTGCGGCATTCATCTCTGCACGGACATCTGCTGATGCGTTCTGCAAAAGTTGTTCTGTGCGCTCCCGGATGCCGATGGCGTTTAAAAAAGCCGCCTGCGTGACTGGCCCATTTGTTGTGATACCGCAGGATGTGAGTCGATGAGAGATTGCATCGAAATCGACATGCGCGGTGAGATCGGCTTCACCAGGGCTGGATAACGGATTGGCAAAATTGTGATTGCGGAGCGCCTGCAAGGTTTCGCCGGCCGCCGATTTTAGGTGCCCATAATCGATCAGCAGCGCTGCCCCGGCACCCATGTTCAAGCGGTGGGCAAGAACGTCTGCAAATGCCATTGCTGCGGGGCAGGTTTCGAAGATATCTCCTACAGCGGCCGAGGGAGCCTTCGCGGAGCGACCCTCCGATACCGGCGCGCCCGTTACGAAAACAAGACCACTTGGGCCGATATCGACACAGCGTTCTGCCCAGCCTGAATCGGTCATAACCCATTGATCGATAGGCAGCGCGTCAAGGAATTCATTGGCGATAACGATCAAAGGCCCCGCCGGGACGGTTGAGATGGCGTTATGCCAACGCGGAGTATATTCCGAAAGGGTCGTCTTTTGGCGGGCCCGCATCGCCGCGCTGATTTCTACCAAGTGAAGATCAATGGCCCGATGAAAGCCTGGCACCAATTTCGCTGCCCGCAGAAAGTCGTTCATGAGGGTGCCGCGACCGGGGCCGAATTCAACAAGATTCAGTGTTGCGGGCGAGCCAATCTGTTGCCAGGTTATAGCGCCCCAAAGTCCAAGCAGTTCGCCAAAAACTTGAGAGATTTCGGGAGCGGTTACAAAATCCCCAGCAGCACCGAACGGATCTCCCGACATATAGTAACCGTGTTCGGGATGANTAAGGGCCAATTCCATAAATTTGGCGGCGGGCATCGGACCGTTATCGGCGATCCGGTCGCGGATCAGACTTTCAAGTGGTGACATTTTTCCGCGAAGTGACGATCAACCAGATACCCACTAAAAGCATAGGGAGCGATAGCCACTGACCCATTGTCGATCCCATCGCGAGAAACCCAATATGGGCATCGGGTTGGCGCCATAGCTCGCCGAGCGGACGGGTTATACCGTAGCCACTCAGAAAAACACCGGACAGTAACCCGCGTCGCTCGAAGATGCCGGGGCGGGAAGCTAACCAGGACAATACAAGGAAGAGAAGGAGCCCTTCTAGCGCTGCTTGATAAAGTTGACTCGGGTGCCGCGGCAGCGACCCGCCGTTCGGAAACACCATACCTAACGAAGAATCTGTGACCCTGCCATACAGTTCTCCATTTATGAAATTGGCAATACGCCCGAGGCACAGACCTATCGGCGCCGTGCAAGCGACGATGTCACCGATCGCAATCCAGGGATATTTACGAAGCCGGGAAAACAGCCAGATGGCAAATATCACGCCCAGCAGTCCGCCATGAAAAGACATGCCGCCCTGCCATACCGCGAACGCTTCGAGCGGATGGTCTTGGTAATATCCTGGCTTGTAGAAGATTACATATCCGAAGCGGCCACCGAGCACGACGCCGAGCGTCGCCCAAACAATAAAGTCATCGGTGTGCGCTTTCGTGATTCCTAATGGCGAGCGCCGAGCAAGAACGACCATGTAGCGCCAGGCAAGTACGATTCCGGCGATATACGAAAGCGCATACCAGCGAACCGCAAACGGACCGATTTCGATCAAGACCGGATCGATTGTGGGATAGCTGAGAGCAACTAAGTTCATTCTTCAGATATGGGTTTCAAATGTAGGGGTCGGAGGCCATTAGGCTGTCGCCCACATAATGGCCGACACCTTCTTCCAGTCCGGTTGGTGCATGGTCGTATCCTACCCCGCGCAACCGGGACATGTCAGCCTCCGTGAAATACTGATAGCGATCGCGGATCGCTTCGGGCGTGTCGACGAATTCGATCACGGGCTCTTTGCCAATCGCCAAGAAAACGGCTTTGGCTAGGTCCTCGAATGTGCGCGCGAAGCCCGTGCCGACATTAAAAATACCGGAGACATTCGGTGTTTTTGAGAGCCACAGAGCAACGTCGACGCAATCGCCGACCCATACGAAATCACGTTTCTGGCCTCCATCGGGATAATCTGGATTATGTGACCGGAAAAGGACCGCCTTGCCGTCTTCGGAAATCTCGCGGAAATTTTTCAGGACGACACTGATCTGTCCGGATTTGTGGTACTCGTTCGGGCCATAGACATTGAAAAATTTTAATCCGGCCCAGTGTGGTGGCCGCGGCCCGTTTTCTGAAACGATGCGCGCTACTCGGCGGTCAAACGCATGTTTTGACCAGCCATAGGCATTCATGGGCCGCAGGTCCCTCAGACCGTCAAGCGAATCGTCGTCCCTGAAGCCGCAGCGGCCATCGCCATAGGTTGCGGCCGATGACGCATAGATCAGCGGGGTCTCGGCTTTTGCGCACCAGTTCCATAAATCGAGCGACATGCGGATATTGGACCGTACGATGAGGTCTGCATCTCGCTCGGTGGTTGCCGAAACAGCGCCCATATGAAAAACTGTCTCGACATCTTTATTATTATCGCCAAGAAATTCGAGGAGATCTTCGGGAGGGATGATATCGGCCAGTTCGCGCTTGGCGATATTCTTCCACTTTTCGTCCTGGCCCAGGATGTCGCAGACTACGATATCGTGACCGCCGCGCGCTTCCAACGCGTGAACGAGATTTGAGCCAATGAATCCGGCACCGCCGGTGACAATTATCATGCGGGAAGTTTGCTCCGTAATTCGATACGTTTGTTATAGATTCACCCGGGACAAGCCGCAAACACCAGATTATATTGAGTTTACATTCGAAAAGACAGGAGGCTGTCAACCATGCAAAACCGAAACCGTGTATTCGAGGATGCTGCCCGCGTGGCCGGCGGCGCTCTTGGCACTCTGTACGATGTTAAGCGAGAGCTCGGAGGACTGGTCCGTCATCAGATCGACAAAATGGTGTCCGACATGAACCTCATCACCCGCGATGAATTCGATGCCGTGAGGGCGATGGCTATCCATGCGCGCGAAGAGAACGAGAAGCTTGAAGCGCGACTAAAGGCGTTGGAAACCTCTGTTACTAAGACAAAAACGGCCTCTAACAATAAACGTAAGGCAGGCGCGCGAGGGGTTACGCCCAAAAAGGACTAACGTTCAGTGAAAAGGACTTATCCACCACATTTAGTGGTTTGTGGTTTCCGAGCCACCAATTTTCCTTGCTACTCGAATTCTCTTCTGGCACGCTAGATGTTGTGCTGGGTGGATCAAGACCCCCTTGATTTTGCGAGTGAAGCGGTTGTTTCGCGGGTGTTCAGGGTTTAAGCACCCACAAAGTGTACAGGGGGTTGAGGGATGACCGCATTAAGCAAAGAATTCGAGACCACTGGGCCGAATCCACTCGATATGATTGAACAGATAGCGTCCAGCCATGACTGGCTTTATGAACGTTCAAGCGATCGAGATATCGCGGTTGAGGTTACCGGTCATTGGTGCGACTATCGGATGTTCGTTTCCTGGCACGCCGATGTTCAAGCGCTGCTATTTGCTTGCGCCTTCGACATGCGGGTGCCCGAAAAAAAATCCGAGTCTATTCATCCGCTGCTAGCGATCATCAATGAACGTTTGCTTGTCGGTCATTTCGATTTTTGGTCAGAAGACGGCCTGCCGGTATACCGTCATGCACTGTTGCTCCGCGGGGTCGCGGGCGCCAGTCATGAGCAGCTAGAAGATGTGGTTGATATCGCATTTACCGAGAGCGAGCGTTATTATCCGGCATTCCAGTTTGTGATTTGGGGAGGCAAAAGTCCGGCAGACGCAATGGCTGCGGCGATTCTGGAGACTGAGGGAGAGGCCTGATCGCACTCTACCGGTCGGTCGCGCCGCAATCAAATTAGTAGGGTAAACTTATGTCTGAGTCCCCAAAAATACTTCTTGTCGGCTGCGGCAAGATGGGTGGAGCAATGCTGCGAGGTTGGCTGTCGCGCGGCGTTGCCCCCGACGATGTCACGGTAATCGAGCCTTTCGCAGAGGCTGTAGGCGCAATGCGTCAGGAACTCTCTGTCACCGTGCTTGCAGATGTCGCCACGATTGAACCGATGTTCGCTCCCGATATAGTCGTCTTTGCCGTTAAACCGCAAGGCATGGATGACATCGTCCCTGCCTACGCGGGTTTTGCCGCTAAAGGTGCTGTCAGCCTGTCCATTGCGGCTGGACGAAAACTTTCCTACTTACAATCCCGACTAGGCGATCGTGCTGCTGTTGTTCGCGCCATGCCAAATACACCTGCCGCCGTGGGGCGCGGGATCACGGCGGCATGTGCTAACCAACACGTCAGCGACGACCAGCGAATCTTATGCACAGGCCTGCTCGAGGCCGTGGGTGATGCGGTCTGGGTTGAAAACGAAGAAATGATCGATGCGGTAACTGGGGTGTCGGGCAGCGGCCCGGCCTATGTTTTTTTGATGATCGAGTGTATGGCCAAAGCCGGCGAGGCGCAGGGGCTGCCGGCAGACATCGCCGAGAAATTGGCGCGTGCGACGGTTGCCGGGTCGGGTGAGCTCGCGCGAAAGTCTGAAGAGGTGGCGACCGTACTTCGCCAGAACGTCACCAGTCCCGGTGGAACTACCGCGGCCGCCCTCGATGTATTGATGGCGTCGAATGGTGGTCTCCAGCAGCTTATGAGCCGGGCGATTGACGCTGCGACAAAACGATCACGCGAACTCGCCGGCTGATAGTGGCGAAAGGGTGCGACGGCGCAATGGTCTGGCATTGCTGGTTGAAAATGAAGTTGATTTTGCGCTAACCGATTGATCCCTTACTCGACAACTTGAACTTGCAAAGATACCCGGATCGGATTTTTTGGAGAGCACGTGTTTCGAGCTGCCTGACGCGTTCCTTGGACAATCCTAGTTCATTGCCTATTTTGGTCAGACTTGTACGTTTTTCACCGAGAAAACGTTGACGCAGAATATGTCGTTCCCGGCGCGTCAGGGCGGGAATTGACGCCCGTAGGGTATGCACGAGCGCCATCCGTTCTCGCTTCCTGCGCAGGGTAGTTTCCGGATCAGGTTTTGAGTCCGAAAGCGTCTCTGTAAATGTGCGGCCGTCCGGACCCTTGGTGTCCAGTGGTTGGTCCGATGCTTTCAGCCGTTGGGCGAATGCGCGGACGTCATCAACCGTCGTGTTCAGCCGATCGGCAAATGCGCGGACAGCATCGCTGCCTTTTTCGTCAAGCCCGGCAAGGGCTCCGCCGAAATACATCGTGCGGTGCTTTGGAGTAGTCACAGAGCGAACGATTGAACCAGAGCGCAGGACATAGTCCTGTATCGCAGCCCGTATCCACCACATGGCAAATGTAGACAGCCGAGTACCTTTTTCTGGGTTGAAGCGCCTGATCGCCTCAAGCAGGCCCAGCGTTCCCTCTTGGACCAGATCCGAGAACGGACAACCGTACCGACGATAACGTCTGGCAATGCTGATAACATATCGGAGTTGGCTCAAAACCAGCCGCTCCCGAGCTCGCTTATCGCCTTTATGACTTTTATGGAATAGGGCGCGCTCCTCCGTTGCAGACAGCAACGGTGTCCGTTGCAGGGCGCGTGTGATAGTTGCCGGAATGGCAGAACGCATTATCTCTCCATTAGCGCTGTATGTGAATCGTCGCATACAGTAGCCGCAGGATCAACCGTTTTGGATGTGGTGGCGTATTTTCTTGCGTGATCAAATTACTGGTATTGTGGACACAAATTGGGAGGATTAGATGGCGAAGAAAACAACCACCCGGCAGCCGGGTTCCGATAAGATTCTCGGCGCTGCCCTGGCGCTCGCGAGCAAAACTCGCTGGCGGGATATTTCTATGGAAATGATAGCCGATGAGTCCGGGGCGTCTATGGCTCGGGTTTACGATCTGTTTCCGTCGAAATCGGCGATAATCAACGAGTTTATGCGGCGAACGGACCGCGCTGTAATAGCGGATCACGATCCAGAAGATTCGTCAGAACCTCTGCGCGAACGCCTTCTGGATGTACTAATGCGACGTCTGGAGGCACTGGCGCCGCACAAGGATGCTGTCGCATCGATCACCCGCGAGTTGAGCGGGAACCCGGGAGCCTTAATGTGCTCCATGCCAGCATTTATGCAATCGATGGCTTGGTCTCTGGAAGCCGCTGGTGTGGGCAGTTCTGGTCTATTCGGTATGGCACGTATCAAGGGGCTATCAGCGATCTATCTGGGCGCGCTTCGGGTTTGGCTGCGGGACGATACGCAAGACCAATCAATGACGATGGCTTATATCGACAAAAATCTGAAACGGGCGGAGTCGGCGGTAAAAATAATGCGATTTGGCCGAGCCCGGAAAAAGACCTGAAGACCTAGGCAAAGAGTCACCATAACAGGTTCCAATTATTTGCGGCTGACATTGAGATAGTTTTCGGGGTCTAGCATTCTGGCTAGGCAATAGATCGGCATGAGCTTCTTTTTCACAACCTTTAATTGAAGTGCGCTGCAATATATTGGCTAGAATTGGATTATTAAAAATTATAAAATATTGATTTTATTGCATATAAAAATGCTGCGTCGCACAAAATTTTATTGACATATTGCACCGCACAATATAGTTTCGCTGATCAATTTGAAAAGAGTGTTCACGTTTAAAAGGTAACAGGAGCATAAAATGACGGCTAATAGAAAACCGAACAGCACGATCTTTCCCGAATTAGACATCACCAAAGTTTGGGCCGACATGATGATGCCAGAATTAGATGTCGACGCAATATTGACGGCGCAGCAGAAAAATATCAACGCGTTGAACCTAGCTAACAAGATGGTTGTAGATAGCTGGCAGGGTTTCGCAAAGAAGCAGGCGGAGCTGTGGCAGGCTACGCTTGAAGATACCAGCGAATTCGCGCAGGCTGTAGCTTCCGCCAATGAGCCGACCGATAAGGTTGTTAAACAGGCTGCCTTCGCCAAGGCTGCCCTCAAGAATTCTCTCTCGACCGCCCGTGAAGCTCAGAAAATTGCTGCGAAGACTACCAACCAGACCGTCGATATCGTCTCCAAGCGTTGGGCTGAAGGTATTGACGAGGTCGTTTTCTGCGTTGAAAGGGCAGCTATGAAAACTGCCTGATATAAATTTTAGATCGATTTAGGAGCGTCTTCTCGCACACTAAACCGCGGTACCAATTTTCCGGCACCGCGGTTTTATTTTGAATTGTGCTCCCTAAATCTAAGCCTTTTCGGGGGAATGGAAATGACGATGGAGGAAAGTTTCGATGATTTTCTGAAAGTTGATATCCGCGCTCATACAGTAATCCGGGCTGAGGCCTTCCCAGAAGCATGCAAATCCGAAATCAAGTTTTGGATCGACTTCGGGTTGGACATTAGCGAAAAGAAAAGCTCGGCGCAGGTCACACGACACTGTACACCGGTCTCCCTCGTGGCACGTCAAGTAGCCGCAGTCGTTGATTTTCTTGGGCGGCAGACCGGCAAGTTTATGTCTGTAGCGCTAGTATTCGGTTTTCCTAACGATATCGGCGAGGTTTAGGCAAGCACCCAAGCTTAGATAGGCAGGGTAATTGTTGCCCGCAGACCGCCCAGATTAGATTCAGCCAGACTTACATCACCTCCGCTGCCACGTGCCAGATCACGAGCGATCGAGAGGCCGAGCCCGGTGCCGCCGGTCCCCGGGTTGCGAGATGCATCCAGACGGTAAAACGGTTTGAATACGGCTTCGTGCTGGTCTTCTGGAATACCCGGGCCGTTGTCATCAACCACAATCTCAACCAATGTTCCCCTGCGAATTGCCGTTACTTCGACCGTCTCGGCATGCGTCAACGCATTCACCACAAGGTTGGTGATGCATCGCCGGATCGCATTCGGGCGTATCAAAATCGCGAGGTCGCCCATTGTTGTTGCATTGACGGTCCTGTCGTTCATCGAAGCCCCGCGAGCAACCGCCGTGACGATTTTGGCAAGATCACTCTCGACAGGTTCTTCTGTGCCCTCGCCGCGGGCAAAGGCAAGAAATTCCTCGACCATGACCTCCATCTCGCGAAGATCGTCCTTGAGATCGGCGACTCCCCTTGATTCTGATAACATCGCAAGTTGAAGCTTCATCCGGGTAAGCGGCGTACGCAGGTCATGACTGACTCCTGCGAGCATTTCAGTTCGCTGAGTCAAGGCATTGTTGATCCGCCCGCGCATCCGCGCGAATGCGGCAGCTGCCAGACGAATTTCGGTTGCGCCCTCTGGCCGGAAATCCGGGACATCCCGACCTTTACCGAAATTATCGACCGCCGCGGCCAGGCGCCTGATCGGTCTAACTTGATTTCGCATGAAAATCGTGGCGACCGCAAAAAGCAAAAGTGATGTCCCCACCATCCACATTAGAAAGATATATGTGGTCGAACTGAACAGTCGCTCTCGGGGCACGAATATTTCCATCACCCCATTGGGCAACTGTACTTTCATTTGGACGAGCCGCTCATGGCTCCACGTGTCTATATGGACCGGCCGCCGGACGCGTTCCCGCATCGAATTCGCGAGACGCGTGTCGAGGATACCCCCGCTCGCTAATGGTGGTGCATTTGGCAGTATTTTGCCCAGTTTAAAGTTCATGGTCAGGCCCATATCGCCTGCCGACTTCATAATCCAAACAGAGCTCTTTTCATCGGCAAAATAGCTGCGTGCATTGATCACAAGGCCAATTTCTCCCGCAACAGAATCCGACAAGCGTCGCGTAATAGTGCTCCAGTGACGATCGTAAAAGACCCAGGTAGATACAACTTGAACCAAGATTAAAGGTGTAATGATGATCATGATCGACCGACCCAGGAAAGATTTGGGCAGGTATCGTTTGACGGCAATACGAAAGCGTATCGGCGTTCTCATGTCGATCTCGGCAATTCGAGCTCAGTCAGGGTGCAGCACATAGCCCTGTCCCCGGATAGTGTGAAGGTAACGCGGTTCGCGCGGATCAGATTCGATCTTGCGGCGCAGTCGCGTTACCTGCACGTCGACGGTCCGCGCATTACCGTCGATGCAGCACTGGCTGATCAGTTCGTCCCGAGACAACGTCATGCCCGGATTACGTGCCAACGTCGATAGGAGGTTTGCTTCGATCGTTGTAAGTCTCACAATAGCATCATCGCGTCGAAGCTCGCGCCGGCTCATATCGAAAGCGCATTGGCCGAGTTGAACGATACCTTCAGTAATGACAGGCGCTAACCGGCGCAGGATTGATCCGATCCGGAGGACAAGCTCCCGCGGCTCAAAAGGCTTAGTCATATAATCGTCTGCGCCCTGCTCCAGACCGGTAATCCGGTGTTCAGGCTCCCCCATTGCGGTCAGGAGTAAGATAGGTACGCGCGAAACAGAGCGCAGTGACTCCGTCAGGTCCAGACCGCTCTCGCCCGGCATCATGACGTCAACGACCAACAGGTCGAATTGCAAACTGCGCATGCGTATTCGGGCATCTTCGGCATCTGAAGCCGTGGTAACGCGGAACCCGTTCTCGCCAAGATATTGGCTAAGCAACTCGCGAAGTCGGTCGTCGTCATCAACGACTAGAATATGGGGCTGATCGTCCATACCCGTCAGTATAACAGTAATACTGCGCCGGTCTTAGACGTCATACCCTACCGCCTTGAGCGGCATCCCATCAAACATCGCGAGCATTCGCGCGCGCCAAGCATAGACCGGATCATCGGTCTTTAGTAGCGGATAATCGCTGATTCCGCGGGACCAGGCGAAGGCGCCGAAAACGATGTAGTCGGCATAGGCAGGTGCATCGCCGGATAGATAATCATATTCGTCAAGTGCTGCGCGCAGTATCGCCAACGCTGCGCCAAAGGCTTTAACATCTGTTTCAGAGCGCGTCTGTATTTCGGCGGGAGATTTGCCCAAACGAGCAGTACGACTTTCGTTGAAGTACGCGTGGTCCGCCGGATCGGTATGATTAAGGATATCGGCGATCACCAGTTTTATCAGCGCTAAGTGAAGGGTGCGGTCGGTCCACACATTGACAAACCTGGCTAAGCCATGCCCTTTGGCGCCGCCGAAAAGCGATGGAGAATCGGGATATTGCGCTTCTAGATATTCGGCAATAGCCCATGAGTCGAATACCACGGTACCACCGTCGCGGATGACGGGAACCCGTTCTTGGCCGGAAAACGAAATCAGGTCTTTATCGGTGAACCGGGTAGGGACGGTTTCGTAGGCAAGACCCTTGTGCTCGAGCGCCATGCGTGTCCGCCAACAATAAGGGCTGAACCGACGGTCGTCCCGTCCAACGAGCTCAAACAATTGAATGGTCATATTGCGATTTCCTGCCTCAATGTCTTCGACCGACTGTATGAATGACTTATAACAGGTCCGCGATGTAGTGCGGTAAGAAACCTCTGAATGCAAGCATGCGGGCGATACCGCCGTTATGGGACGACTGAGGGGACACCAGTTTGAGTGTCAGCTCTAAAACCTCTAAGAGGTTCGGTTTCGGATCGCCGAGACAACAGGGTATCGAAGC
This sequence comes from Rhodospirillaceae bacterium, assembly GCA_002689465.1. Taxonomy (GTDB): domain Bacteria; phylum Pseudomonadota; class Alphaproteobacteria; order MPNO01; family UBA830; genus CAXBCP01. The sequence goes on from NZGJ01000049.1 coordinate 11,300, forward strand.
GAGGCCAATCTTTTAACGGACAGCTGCTATAAGCAGCACCATGCTGCTGGTGCATTATAAGTTTTCACTTTCTGGGGTATTCGCGGCGAACCATTTCATCGCCGCTACATGTGCCAGGTTTTGGCCGTTGGTGACGATGTTGTGGTTCGTTAAATCGGAAGCGTCCGTCGGCGGCGGGTTCTGACGCAGATAGGTTTTAAAGCAGCATAAGGTGACAGGCGCTTACTCAGTCGCCTTCCGAGCATTTCGTTACGGCCTTGGTTGCGGCTTCCAACGTGCGAAAGGCTGTGTCTTTATCGTTTTGATGAATTGGGCTGCGCCTGTCGGCCGTTGCAAATAAACGTGCGGATATTTCGGGAAAGACGTCGCGGAACACGCCGATAATCCTCGGCAAAGAACGGAAGGCGAGGTTGAGGGTCACATCAAGTAGGATCACTTTGGCGGAGCGTCCGTCGACGAAATATGCTTCGTGCAGCAGATTCGCCATCTGATCAGCCATTTTTTAGCATGCGAGGGCAGTACGTCGCCGGCTACAGTCAGCACTACTCCTGTCGAAGAGTCGCTGGCCAAGCTTCGTCTCCAAGCGGTCGACCTAGTGGAGGGCTGCCGAGCGCGCGTCCACCGCAGTTTAGAGAGTCATAATAACCTGTGGTGCGAACATTTCGGAAATCATCCCAATCCGGCATGTATTGCATTATTGGACATATTGATGTGGTTTAGACGCATATCGTTGCGTTTAGATAGGCGCTAACCTGTCCCGGAGCTTTGAAAAATATCACGCGGAGAAAAGTATGTTCGATGACGACATTAAGAGCATAATCGCCCAAACAATTCTGTGTTATGCGGCGACGACTAATGAAGACGGTAGTCCCAATCTGTCCCCGAAAAGCTCACTTCGGGTTCATGATGATACCCATCTGATGTTCGCGAACATGGCGTCGCCGGGAACCATCCGAAATCTAAAACGCGATCCGAGAATCGAGATCAACTGTGTCGATATTTTTGGACGACGCGGGTATCGGTTTATCGGGCGGGCGACATTACATTCAGGCGATGATCCGCTGTTTGTCGCCTTAAAGAACGACGTTGCTGCCGAACACAGCGCCGCGATTCCTGTTTTCGATGCAGTATTGATTGAGGTTCTCGACGTGAAACCGGTAATCTCGCCCGCTTACAAATTTATCGAGGGTGTAACCGAAGATGCGCTTCGTACTGCCTATCTCGGGAAGTACGGGGTTAGGCCTGTAGAGGCACTGGCCGTGGACTGACAATATGTTTGGAGTAAAACGAAATCTCGCTGGGTGCCGGAAAGGGCATTTTGGACACCAACGCCTGTTTCGATGAGACGCCGATCAATAAAGTGGAGCGCAAGCTGATCGACTTTCAGGCATAGCAGATCAACGTCTGAAAATAATGTATCTGGCTTCATGACTGCAAGGCCTTTAACCACGGCGAGACAGAAGGTCGAATACAGGCGGCGGCAAACTGGCGTGGTACGAACTGTTTCAATGAGGCCGAGCGAGCGGCCTTTGCATGGATCTAATTCGTCGCGCGTATTACCGACGGCATGCCGACCGATAGTCGGTTTGGGTGGCTACGGGTGCTTTTTGATGGTTGCGAGATGCTTGATCCTACCTTGGTGATTGCCAACGTGCATGTTCGCAATCGAGATCCCATCAGTTTCGGGCTTTAATCGTATGCACAATTTTAGATGACGACATAGTTCAGGCGCCTGAAAATGAACAGTAGCGGGGCGTCAACGTGACGATAGTCAATGGCAGATCCCCGCGCCAGTGATCTCTGAAACGGTATCCGTCCGGCCGAATGGCATGTTTCCCGGAGCATATACTTTTAATTGCGGCGGTGCGACAAAACGGACATTGCAAATTTTGTGCACTGCACCTACAAACGAAATTGGGCCACAATCCCCCAACGGGTTGCAGCTCTTCTGTGAGGGAGAGACTTTAATGTCTAATACTACTTCGAAGCCGGGCACTCGTCCGGAAAATCCATGTTTTTCATCCGGTCCCTGCGCCAAAAGACCTGGTTGGTCGCCGGCGGTTCTCTCCGACGCATTAACCGGACGCTCCCATAGATCCGCACCTGGTAAGGCAAAGCTCAAGGCGGTTATAGACCGGTCGAAAGCGCTGCTTGGCATTCCCCTTGATTATCGCCTAGGAATCGTTCCGGCTTCCGATACGGGTGCTGTGGAGATGGCCTTGTGGTCGTTGCTGGGCGCGCGGGGAGTCGATCTATTCTCTTGGGAGAGTTTTGGTGCCGGCTGGGTCAGCGATACGTTGAACGAGCTTAAACTTGGAGACGCGCGGACTTTCGATGCACCCTACGGTGAGTTGCCCGACTTTGGAAAATGGGATCCAGCCCGGGATGCCGTGTTTACTTGGAACGGAACGACTTCCGGCGTCCGAGTCCCTGATGGAGACTGGATAGCTAATGATCGCGAAGGCCTGACGATCTGCGATGCAACCTCTGCGGTGTTCGCGATGGACCTTCCATGGCAGAAACTCGATGTTGTGACTTGGTCGTGGCAGAAGGTTATGGGCGGCGAAGCCGCGCATGGCATGCTTGTCCTATCGCCACGTGCCGTTGAACGGCTGCAGACCTATTCGCCGACATGGCCGATGCCAAAGATTTTCCGTCTCACAAAAGGTAGCAATCTGATCGAGGGCATCTTTAAGGGTGAAACAATCAACACACCGTCTATGGTGGCAGTCGAAGATGCGCTCGATGGCCTGACCTGGGCTGAGGGGCTGGGCGGGCTTCCCGCCCTGATAGGGCGAAGTGAAAATAATCTCGCGGCCCTCTCCGCCTGGGTAGCCCAATCTGCGTGGGCCGATTTTTTGGCAGAAGACCCCGCCCAGCGGTCCTCTACCTCAGTGTGCCTTAAGATGACTGACCCCTGGTTCACTTCATTGGAAGCTTCCGCCCAATCCATCGTGCCGAAAAAGATAGATGCGCTACTCGATTCTGAAGGGGCGTCCTTCGATATAAACGGATACCGCGATGCGCCGCCCGGCCTGCGGATATGGGCCGGTGCAACGGTAGAAACCTCTGACCTCGAATCACTTTTTCCCTGGCTCGACTGGGCCTATGCAGCGGTCAAGGCAGAACTGACTAAGGCCGTCTGATTAGGAGTTAACATGTCAAAAGTACTTATCTCTGACAGCCTCAGCGCTGCCGCTGTTGAAATTTTTCATGCCAATGGTATCGAAACTGATGTCGTCACTGGCATGACGCCCGAGGAACTCATAGCCCGTATTGGCGACTATGACGGTCTTGCCGTTCGCTCCGCCACAAAGGTTACACAGGCGGTTCTTGACGCTGCAACCAACCTCAAAGTCATAGGACGCGCCGGGATTGGTGTTGATAATATAGATATCGATGGCGCGTCCGGCCGTGGGATAGTGGTAATGAATGCGCCATTTGGTAATTCGATCACAACCGCTGAACACGCAATCGCAATGATGTTCGCATTGGCCCGCCAGATTCCGCTCGCTAACCAGTCAACCCGCTCCGGTAAGTGGGAGAAATCGAAATTTATGGGTATAGAGCTGACTGGTAAGGTTTTAGGAATTATCGGCTGCGGCAATATCGGCTCGATCGTTGCCGACCGGGCGATGGGCCTTCGGATGAAGGTCATCGCTTCTGACCCGTTTTTGACACCCGAGCGCGCGGAATCGCTCGGTGTAGAAAAGGTCGAACTCGATGAGCTGTTTGCCCGCGCCGAAATCATAACGATGCACACACCGTTAACCGACAGCACGGCCGGCCTGCTTAACGAAGCGAATTTCGCGAAGATGCAGGATAAGGTTCTCGTGGTGAATTGCGCCCGCGGTGAGCTGGTGGTCGAAGCAGATATGAAGACAGCCATCGAGTCCGGAAAGGTTGCCGGGTTCGCCGTTGACGTCTTTCCTCAAGAACCTCCCAGGGGCTACAGTATGTTTGGAATGGACCAGGTCATTGCCACCCCGCATCTTGGTGCGGCGACGACCGAGGCGCAAGGAAAGGTAGCCTTGCAGATTGCTGAGCAGATGTCGGACTATCTAAATACGGGGGCGGTGACCAATGCCCTTAACATGTCATCAGTCTCCGCCGAGGATGCTCCGCGTCTTAAACCCTATATGACCTTGGCCGGCCAGGTTGGCAGTCTTGTCGGGCAGGTAGCCGACAGCGGTCTGTCGTCGGTGATTATAGAATATGAGGGATCTGCGGTCGACGTCAACACGCGACCGGTTACGTCGTGCCTGCTCGAAGGCTTGTTGTCGCCGTTGATGAGTGGTGTCAACATGATCAACGCGCCACTTCTGGCGCGCGACCGTGATATTGAGGTATCTGAAGTACGCCACGAGCGCGAGGGAGAATACCAGACCTTGATTCGCCTGACTGTGGAAACTGAAACGGGCCCTATCACTGTTGCCGGCACATTGTTCGGTGACGATAAACCTCGCATAATAGAAGTGAACAGTATCAAGCTAGAAGCTGAGCTCGGCGAGAACATGCTATACATCATTAACAAGGACCGGCCGGGCTTTATTGGGCATTTTGGTGCAACGCTCGGGGATGCAGGTGTAAATATCGCGACATTCCAGCTCGGCCGGGTAAAACAGGGTAGCGATGCGCTTGCATTGATTCAGGTCGACGGAGACTTGTCGGATAATGTTCTATCAGCGCTGCGGGCGTTGCCGGATGTGGTGCAGGCAAAAGTTCTAACATTTTGATCTCAGCCTTACGCGGTGATCGCATCCGACTTCGATTAGCAGGATGCGTCTTGCCCATCTCGTGTAAAGCCGTTACCAAGGCCGCGCTCAGGAAGACTGGATTATGATCGACTTAGAGAGACGAGCGCTGCTTCCGGCTGGGCTCAGAGATATTCTGCCGCCCGAAGCCGCTTTTGAAGCCCAAATCTGCGAGACCCTCGCGGCAGGCTTTGGCGGTCACGGTTACGAACGCGTGAAGCCTCCGCTTGTCGAATTTGAAAACAGCCTCATAAGTGGCGCGGGCGCCGCGGTTTCTGCCGATACTTTCAGGCTGATGGATCCGGTGTCGCAACGGATGATGGGTGTGCGCGCGGACATGACGACTCAGGTAGCGCGGATCGCTTTGACACGGCTGACAGATATGCCGCGTCCGCTACGGTTGAGTTATACAGGTGAGGTATTGAGGGTCGGCGGAACGCAGTTGCGGCCGGAACGACAATTTGCCCAAGTCGGTGCCGAGCTGATCGGTGTTGAAAGTGTTGAGGCCGATATTGAAATCATTGCAATTGCAGTTGGTTCGTTGAGAGAAATAGGGGTGCCCTATCTCTCTGTCGACCTAACGATCCCGCCGCTTGTGCCAGCGCTAATGAAGTCCATGGCGCTTAGCGACGAAGAATACGGTACGTTGCGGAATGCGCTTGATCGCAAGGACGTTGGGGCAGTACGCGAATATGGGGGCCAGCAGGCCGAAGCATTATGTAGTCTTATGGACGGGACTGGACCGGCAGCCGCTGCGGTCGACGCTCTGTCTGACCTTTCATTGCCCGAGCCGCCTGCGACAGAGCTCGAACGGTTGAGGGTCGTCGTCGAAGGCTTGGGGCACAGATTGCCCGATCTAGATATCACGGTGGACCCGGTCGAGAACCGTGGGTTCGAATACCATACTGGTGTCGGTTTCACCTTCTTTTCGAGTGGCGAGCGCGGCGAGATTGGTAGTGGCGGGCGATATGTCGCGACGCTAAATGGCGCCGAAGCAGGCGATGACAATGGCGAGGCAGCGACGGGGTTCACTCTCTACGTTGATAATATTATGAGGGTGTTACCGGTACCGCAGCAGCGGTCTCGTATCTACGTCCCGCCAGGGGTTCCCGCTGATGATCTGAAGGACTTGCGCAGTGATGGCTGGGTAACAGTGGCCGGGCTCAACGAAACCGTGAACTCGTCGGTCGAGGCCCGCCGACTAAAATGCTCGCACGTCTGGAACTTAGGCCGTGCCGAACCGCTGGAACAGGGATAAATAACTTATGGCCAATGTCGCAGTCGTTGGGTCGCAATGGGGCGACGAGGGCAAGGGAAAGATCGTCGACTGGCTGTCGGAGCGGGCCGATGTGGTGGTCCGTTTCCAAGGGGGGCACAATGCCGGCCATACGCTTGTCATCGATGGCGAGGTGTACAAGCTCAGCCTTCTGCCATCGGGCGTCGTGCGCGGCAAGTTGTCGATAATCGGTAATGGGGTGGTCATAGACCCCTGGGCACTGATGTCCGAAATCAAGACGGTTCGCGAGCAGGGCGTCGATGTAACGCCGCATACGTTGCGGATCGCTGAGAACGCTACCCTGATTCTGCCGTTGCATGGCGCGTTGGATAGAGCACGCGAAGCGGCACAGGGCGCCGGTAAGATCGGCACCACTGGCCGCGGAATAGGTCCGGCCTATGAGGACAAGGTGGCGCGCAGGGCTATCCGTATCTGCGATCTGGCTGATCCTAATACATTGCCGGAACGTGTCGAAAACCTGTTGAAACATCATAACGCGTTGTTGCGCGGGCTCGGTGCGAAAGAAATCGATGGTGCCGAAACACTAGACGCCCTGCGCGGCATATCTGCGGGTCTGTTGTCCTACGCCGCGCCGGTCTGGCGATCCCTAGATGAAGCCTATCGCGGCAGTAAACGTATTCTGTTTGAGGGTGCGCAGGGTTTTATGCTTGATGTCGATCACGGCACATATCCTTTCGTTACGTCTTCCAACACGCTCGCTGGCCAGGCGGCCGCCGGCAGCGGAGTCGCCGTTGGCGGCATCGGATATGTACTGGGAATTACCAAATCCTATACCACGCGGGTGGGATCCGGGCCGTTTCCGTCGGAACAGGAAAACGATGTTGGCACGCTGCTTGGTAAGCGGGGCCATGAATTCGGCACAGTCACGGGCCGAAAGCGACGTTGCGGCTGGTTCGACGCGGTGCTTGTACGTCAATCTGCGAAAATTGGTGGTATAAATGGTATCGCACTTACGAAGCTAGACGTGCTGGACGGTATAGGCGATCTAAGCGTGTGTGTGGGGTACCGATACCATGGTACAGATTACGACTATCTTCCCGCGGGGCGGAATATCCAGGCTGGAATAGAGCCCATTTACGAGGTTCTTCAGGGCTGGGATGAGAATACTCGGGGTGCGAAGAGCTGGGCGGATTTACCTGCCGCCGCCGTGAAATATGTGCGCCGTATCGAGGAATTGATTGGCGTTCCCGTCGCCTTGCTTTCGACGAGTCCGGAACGCGACGACACGATCCTAGTAAGGGATCCGTTCTCCGCTTGACATACAGGGCTAACGGTGGGTGGGGAATGCCTTGCGTGGTTTTACCATTCAAACGGGCGAAATAGATCTAGCGTTAAAAAGCAGATTGTTAATGAGATGCTACTATACCCCATTATTGGCGACGCAACGGTCACAGACTGTTTGAGCTGGATGCGGGCTCAGCTAAGTGTCTGCCCGCGATGTCTAGGCAGTTGAAAGTAGAGTCATTTTCGAAAACACCCATCGCTTTATTCTCCCATCCCAGTGCGATTAGGCTTCGAATAGATTTAGGACGAGTGGGGCAAAGAAGTTTCCGGTAACTTAAACTCAGCGCTGAGTAAAGAGGCTCAGGGCTTAGCAGACATTGGTTTTACAACTGCGCTAACACCTGCGTGCTCTGAGAAGACGCCAACGTATCTCTGGGTGGCCCCGTTTTGCGATCTGAGTGAAAGACTGTCAGCCGTCTGACCAATTACGCGTCGGACAGCATGCCATCGCGCTGGATACGTCCGCCGATCGCGGCTGCCTTCATTGATTTTTGCAATTTCTCGAAAGCTCGCACTTCAATCTGGCGAACGCGCTCACGCGAAATGTTATAATCTTGGCTGAGGTCTTCGAGCGTTTTTGGATTGTCCTGAAGGCGCCGGGCCGAAAGAATCTGCCGCTCTCGGTCATTCAGTACTTTCATTGCCTCTGCGAGCATCTTTCGCCTTTCGACCATTTCTTCCTGATCGGCAAGGACAGTCTCCTGATTGTCCGAATCGTCGATGAGCCAATCTTGCCATTCGCCCTCGGAATCTGCGCGTAACGGCGCGTTCAAAGACGAATCCGGACCCGCCATCCGACGGTTCATGTTGATCACCTCTTGCTCACTCACATTGAGCTTGGTCGCGATCTCTTGCAGATTTTCCTGCTTCAGGTCGCCTTCCTCAAGCGCCTTGATTTCTCCCTTCATACGTCGAAGATTGAAGAAAAGCTTCTTCTGCGCGGCGGTGGTCCCAATTTTTACCAGAGACCAGGATCGCAGAATGTATTCCTGGATCGACGCCTTGATCCACCACATGGCGTAGGTTGCCAAACGGAACCCCTTTTCAGGCTCAAATCGTTTGATCGCTTGCATCAGTCCGACATTTCCTTCGGAGATCACTTCGCCAAGTGGCAATCCGTATCCACGATATCCCATCGCGAGCTTCGCGACCAATCGTAGATGACTGTTGACCAACCGCGCAGCGGCTTCTGGATCTTCCCTCTCTTTCCAGCGCTTGGCGAGCATGTATTCCTCTTCCGGCTCGAGCAGGGGGAATCTCTGGATATCCTGTAAATACCTGGATAGGTTGCCATCCGGATTCAGATTAGGGGCCGCAGGTAAGTTTCCGTTCATCCGAGCAACCTCCGCTCCGTGTTTGTTTTTTGTAAACGCAAAACTTTCTCCTGCACCGTGTTAAATGATGACCGCGACATGATGCGATTACCCCGTACCTAACAAATAGTCACTCCTTCAGTAAAGTTCCAGACCCCTGCAAAGAATGATCTAGAGCAGCAAGGTCGTCTGGCAGTGCGGCTTCAAACTGTTGAACTTCGCCCGAAATCGGATGTTCGAAGCCCAAAAGTTTTGCGTGTAGTGCCTGACGGCTCAATCCCGCTATAATCTCAGACGATTCTGGAGGTAATGACAACATGCGGGCTCGTGTCGATCCACCGCCGTAAACCGGGTCGCCGATCACCGCATGACCTATCTCCGCCAAATGAACGCGAATCTGATGGGTGCGACCGGTTTCGAGCCGGCATTCGACTAGCGAAGCAGCGCCGGCCGCATAGGCGGATTCGGTGCGGTAGTTTGTCAGGGCCGTTTTGCCGCCCTGCGAAAGAACCGCCATTTTCTTCCGGTTACGCGGGCTCCGGCCAATATTTCCCTCGATCGTGCCATGGCTCGGGCTTGGCATTCCCCAGACGAAGGCGGCATAGGCACGTTGTATCGAATGATCCGAAAACTGGCGTGTCAGGCCCTCGTGAGCGGGTCCGGTCTTTGCGGATACCATGATACCGCTAGTGCCTTTATCTAAGCGGTGCACGATGCCGGGCCGACGGACGCCTCCAATTCCCTTAAGACTGTCGCCACAATGGGCGATGAGAGCGTTTACGAGGGTGCCGGTCATATTACCGGGTGCTGGGTGTACCACCAGTCCGGGCGGTTTGTTGATGACAATCAGGTCGTTGTCTTCGAAAATCACATCCAGTGGAATATCCTCGCCTTTTGGTTCGGGGTCGATAGATACCGGTATACGGAGCAAAAACCGCTCCCCCAGTTTGACCCTGTAAGACGGCTCAATTATCGTCCCGCCCTGCTCGCCCGCTGTTCTCAGGCAGCCGTCCTCGACAAGCCCTTTTAGGAAGGAGCGGGACCTGTCAGGCAGTGTATTGGCTAGCAGACGGTCCAAGCGTTCGCCCTCGGCGCCTGGTGGCACGAAAATATCAAGCGGTTCGGCTGTTGAGCTGTCTTCAGTCATTGTGGAATAAGGACATATTCGATGCGCGGTCTCAAGGCTTTGGTAATGGGGATGGGCTTACTAATTATATTCGGCGTGATTTTCCTTATTTACGCAATCGTCCAGAAATCCCCCGACGGGTTTGGGCGCGGGTTTGCTAGTGATAGATCGCCGTCAGTTTCCAATGTGCTTTTACCGGTCGGCGCGAAGGTGGAGGAGACGGCAGTCGGTGCGGAGCAGATCGTAATCCGCCTGCGCTTGCAGAATGGTTCTGAACGACTACTTATTTTGAACGCTGTGACCGGTCGGCTGGTCGGCCATATTGATTTGATCTCCGAGTAAGATCGCCAGCGCCGCTTGGTGCGAGACGAACGGGCGCGGTACAGGGTGTCGCGATTTGGTTTTTTCAAGTTCCGGTGTGATGACTAAAAACCCAGGTCTTTTGACAGTTCAGGTCACGGTCCTCATTGATAAATGGGCATCATCGCAGGGCAGCCTACATTGGCCATGGAGGTCAAACCTGCGTTCCGGTGAAATGATATAATAAGTCCGTGCGTAAGGCGGTTCACACCGCCGTCGCAGCTAAAGGTGGGTCGAAATCCGTGCTCCGCAATCAAGAGAGACAGAAACCTGAGACTGCAGCGCTGACTCTCGCAAACTCCTCTCCGCGCCGTTTGGATGAAATGATGGGTTTGGCGGGGCAGTTGTGGGCTGACGATCTCGAACTGGCGGGGAAACATTTTAAGATTATGATTAGGAAGGATAACGGCGGGGATAGGGTAAAATCTTATGGGAATCTGTCTTAGCTCTGCATGAAATCCAGGCTAGGCGTGCATCAACCATAAACCCACGCCTCATTCTCACTACCCATTTTGAATAGTATCTGCCAGACTTCTGGTATGAAAGAACTAACCCCCGCCATCTGCCTTACTATCGCCGTGCTTATCGGGAGTCCGGGGCTGAGCGTGGGTGCCGATTTCCAAAACGGTCTAACCGCATTCCAAAGTGGTGATTACGCATCCGCCTTCCGTGAATGGGTGCCCCTTGCGAAACAGGGGAATGCTAGTGCGCAAGGGAATCTCGGAGTACTGTACGAAAAAGGACTAGGAGTTCCACGCGACAGTAAGACAGCGATGAAGTGGTACAGTCTTGCTGCCAAACAGGGATTGTCTTCTGCCCAATACAATCTGTTTGTGCTGTTTTTTTACGGACGCGGTGTCGCCAAAGACTATGTACGTGCCCTTGCGTGGGCGAATATTGCGGCGTCATCTGGCAACAAGGATGCTATCAAAGCCAGAGAAGTAGCTAAGAAACGAATGACCCCACCCCAAATCGCAAAAGCGCAGAAACTTGCCCGTAACTTTGTGGCTAAAAAAAATACGAAGGCTGAGACCCGAATAAAACCAGCCCCTGATGGGCAAATGTTAGTGCCTGCGTCTTCCGGTTCAGGGTTCGCCGTTTCATTTGATGGTCACATCATCACCAACTACCACGTCATCCAGGGTTGCCAGCGTGTAAAAATCAATCTTAATGGCAGGTCCATATCGACAAGATTGGTGACGTATGACCCAAGGAATGACTTGGCACTTCTCAAAGGCGATTTCCGACCTGTAACCGTTCTTCCCTTGAGCACCAGAAGTCCCGAACTACTTCAGGATGTGTATGTCGCTGGATACCCGTTTGGACGTAATGTCAGCACAAGCATCAAAGTTACCAAAGGGATCGTAAGTTCCCTGATCGGCGCCGGAAACAACTTCGTTAACATCCAGATTGATGCGGCACTTCAACCCGGAAATAGCGGCGGTCCAATACTGAATGAAAAGGGAAATGTCATTGGTGTTGCTGTCTCCATTTTAGATAAAATCAAGACGCTCAAAAAATTTGGTTCGTTATCTGAGAACACCAACTTTGGTATCAAGGCAAATTTGGTGAAAAGTGTGCTAGAGATCAGCAACGTCTCTTCGCCCGAACCCAATAAAACTCCAATCTCTAAAACTCAATTAGGCAATATGATTTCTGACGGAACCTATTATCTGTCTTGCTGGATGACAAAAACACAGACCGAGAAGATGCGGTCTAAAAAGATAATATTTCCGAATTCACTGTGATCTCTCAGACCCAAATGCGCGATAGACACTAGCTCGTCCTATTCGCCACACCTTCATTTATCCCCTATTCATACCACTCTAATCTTACAAATACTGCCAGTCTTTTCCTCGGCATACGGCATGTTTTTGTATACATTCATCATTTGGCAACCAGTGAGTTGCAAACTGAAAACAATGCAGTCTGTGTGACAATTTCGCAGCGGCAAAAGGCAGAATCCGCTTTCCTGAGGTGGTTACTATACGAAGCGTTATACAGGTGCTTTATTTCCTCTTTCTCATGGAAGGAATAATGGCATGTCCCACACCGCGATTAGTGTAAGAAAATCTTCCCCCCACATCGGCGCCGAAATCGATGGGGTAGACTTAAACAATCCACTTACGAATAGCGAAGTAGATTATATTCATTCGGCTTTGAACGAGTTCGGTGTCGTGTTTTTTCGAAACCAGAACATGAGCCCGAGGTCCCAAGACCGGTTTGTCAGATATCTGGGAGAACCACATGTCCATGTTGGCGGCAAAAGTACTGCGTCGAAGCCTGTTGACGGCTACCCAGCATTGAGGAAACAGCATTTTGACGAGAATTCAGCCCGTATCTCCGGCGAGGCATGGCATACCGATCAGAGTTGTGCGGAAATCCCCCCGAAGTACAGCGTTTTATATCAGGAGATTATTCCACCAAATGGTGGGGGCGATACTATGTTTCTTACGGCGGCTAAAGCTTATGAAGAACTAAGCCAGGGCATGAAAGATTATCTCAACGGAAAGACCGCAACGCATAATGCTGCTGCAGCATTTGATGCTTCGGTGACAAAAGATAACAAAGAAACGCACCTCGTTGCGGAACACCCTGTCGTGATCACACACCCGGAGAATGGGCGGGAAATCCTATACGTTAATCCCTATTTCACGATGCACATTAACGATATTCCAGAGGATGAGAGCCGCTACATTCTGGAATTTTTATATCATCATCAACAGCGCCCAAATTGGACTATGCGCTTTAACTGGACGGATCATACCGTCGCCTGCTGGGATAATCGCGCGGTTCAGCATTACGCAATATGGGATTATTGGCCCTATGAGAGATTAGGGTATCGAATGTTCGTCGGCGGAACCGAAAGGCCCATGAGAAGATGAGTTTATCCCATTTATGAGAAGCTTAAACTACAAACGAATATACTTTTAATTGAGGTTATATGGTGCGGCTAGCTTTAAAACTGCGATCGGTGGATGCTAAGAGTCCGGCTTTAATAGCGCTAACTGGAGAGAACGGGTGGTCGTCGCCTCACCGGGATTTACGGCGGGCGGCCCATCCGATGAGAGAACCGTGAGTTTCCCGGTCTCAAAATCGCTGCATTATCGATGCATTTCCGTATTTT
>NZGJ01000050.1 GCA_002689465.1 Rhodospirillaceae bacterium
ATCCTGTCGGGTAAACCATTGCAGGTCTTCTAGCTCTTCGTCCCACGGTGTCAGGTCTTCAGTGACCGCATCGGCGAAAAAGCCCAGCATAAGCGACGACGGGAACGGCCAGGGCTGCGACGAGTGATAGCGGATATTAGTGATCTCGACGCCTGCTTCCTCCATTACCTCGCGGGCGACAGCCTGTTCCAAGCTCTCGCCTGGTTCGACGAACCCGGCGAGTGTTGAATACATGCCGGGCATCCATTCCGACTTTCGGCCGAGCAGCGCCCGGGCGTCTTTCTGCACCAGCATAATGACTGCGGGGTCGGTGCGCGGAAAATGTTCCGCGCCGCAATTCGGGTTCGAACATTTGCGCAAGTGGCCGGCATCCTGGCTTTCGGTCGGGCTGCCGCAAACGCCGCAGAAAAGGTGACGCGAATGCCAGTGCATGATGCCCTTGGCATAGGCGAGAATTGATGCATCGGTTCGGTCGAGCACGGCGCCGACCGAGCGCAGGTCTACGAACTCGCCATCGGCCCGCAATTCGCCGACTTCATGCGCTTCAAGCGGTGAGATATCGATGGCAAAATGGGCGACATCGTTACGCATGCCGAGCAGCACAGTGGTAGTCGCAATTTCCATTAGTGCCCGGGATTCGTCGATAGGCATCAGGATGCCTCGCGGTTCGGAGCCCTGTTCGATCAGGCTGCGTGACCTCCAGACCGGAATAACCATGGAGTGTTCGGCGGCGTACTGTGAGTTGATCCAAGCTTCATCGCGGCGGTTTTGAGCAACCCGGTCAAGTACTTCATCGGCATAGTAATTCGTTGGATTCATGGCGTTAGTATTCGCATAACAGCGCAAACGGCGCAATTGGCCGATATTTAAATCGCCTGCCAGACTCCATTTGGTCCCAGCGTCGGACCTGATATAATGAAGGTGGGAGGCTGGCGGCGGACGGATTGCTCGCTAACCCGGTCAGGTCCGGAAGGAAGCAGCCGTAACGAGATTTACCCGGGTCGCCTCACCAGTCTCCCAACTATTTTACGACCGCCGCCACCCGTAGGCTAAGTGCCTTGGGAGACGCCGGGAAACTGCTCAGCTAAATTATCGCGAGAAGATTGCCGCCCGACATGGTCGAAGCCCCAGATACTGACAATCCAACAGAAGCACAGTCTTATCGCGTTCTGGCCCGGAAATATCGGCCGAGTAATTTTGTCTCGCTGATCGGTCAGGAAGCGATGGTACAGACCTTGTCCAACGCGATTACGTCGGGCCGGCTGGCGCACGCTTTTATTCTGACCGGCGTCCGAGGCGTAGGTAAAACTTCGACTGCGCGAATCATTGCTCGCGCGTTGAACTGCATTGGCACTGACGGAAACGGAGGGCCTACGGCGCAGCCTTGCGGTGTCTGCGAAAACTGCGTCGCCATCGCTGAAGACCGCCACGTCGACGTGATGGAGATGGATGCTGCGAGCCGTACCGGTGTCGATGATATCCGCGAGCTGATCGACGGCGTGCTCTACCGGCCAGTTTCCGCGCGCTATAAGATTTACATCATCGATGAAGTGCACATGCTGTCCCGCAATGCGTTCAACGCATTGCTAAAAACACTCGAAGAACCGCCTGAGCATGTGAAGTTTATTTTTGCGACTACCGAAATCCGGCGCGTACCGGTCACGGTGCTATCACGCTGTCAGCGCTTCGATCTGCGCCGGGTCAAGTTCGATGTGTTGGTGGCTCACTTCGCGCGCATCGCTGAGACCGAGGATGCGGCCATTACTCGGGGCGCTATCGGGCTAATCGCGCGTGCCGCGGATGGCTCAGTGCGCGACGGGCTATCGCTACTTGACCAGGCGATTGCCCATAGTGGTCCCGAAACCGAGATCAACGAACACATCGTTCGTGACATGCTCGGCGTTGCTGAACGCGTACAGGTATTCGATCTATTCGAACAGCTAATGAAGGCTGAAGTCGCCGCCGCATTGGAAACCTTCGATTCGATGTATCATGCCGGGGCTGACCCGGTGACGATCCTCCAAGACCTTGCCGAACTGACCCACTGGCTAACCCGCTTGAAGGCTGCGCCCGATACCGCGGAAGCGACGCCGACGTCGGATCTCGACCTCGGTCGCGGCCGCGACGTGGCGACCCGACTTGCGATGTCGTCCCTCGCGCGAACATGGCAGATGCTGTTAAAGGGTCTCGTTGAAGCCCGCAGTGCCCCATCTGTTGCTCAGGCGGCGGAAATGGTGCTGGTGCGTATCGCGTATTCGGCGGAGATGCCATCCCCGGCGGAGGTAATTGCTGCGCTCGACAAGGCGGCGCCGGCAACGCCTATGGCGACACCAGCAACAGCAGTGGCATCTGCTCCTGTCCGGGACGCCCCCGTTGTTGACTCAGGCTCAGCGGCCACCAATACGCAGGCCGATGTCGATAGCAGCATTAATCCTGGTTCCGATTCTGGCACAATGGCGGAAAGCTCACCCGTGTCGTCGCCCCCAATCGCTATGACGACATCGCCAGATTCTGAGCGCAGCCAAGCACTCGTCCAAAGCGCTTCCACCGCGTTGGCGCTGCACACCGTGCCGACCAGAGACGATATATTTGACGGTACTGAGGTGGCTATACCGCGCACATTTGAGGACATGATTGCCATGTTCTCCAAGAACGGTGAGCCATTACTCCACGCCCATCTCGTCAACAATGTCCATCTGGTGAAGTACGAAATCGGTAAGCTTTCGTTGCGCGTTTCCGATGAAGGCCCGCGCGATCTCGCGCAGAATCTCAGCCGCTGCCTGAACGAGTGGACTGATCGCGCTTGGTTTATCGAGGCGAGCCAAAAAGACGGTGCGCCGACCCTGCAGCAGCAGCGCGATGCAGCAGCAGCAGCCCGATATGCTGCAGCGGTTGCCCATCCGCTGGTGCAGTTGGCGCTCGAAGCTTTTCCTGGCGCGAAGGTCGCCGAGGTCCGGAGTGTCGCTGAAGGCGAGACCGACAATGGTGTCGGTACGCTGTCCGACGACCTAGGCTTCGATCCTGAGTATTTCGATCCGAACGATTTTGACCCCGACTGGCTTGACCCAGAAAATACTGACGAGGACTGCATATGAAAAATTTTGGCAACCTGATGAAACAGGCTCAGGACATGCAGGCGAAGATGGAGGATATGCAAGACCGTCTCGCCATAGTCGATGTTACCGGTGTCTCGGGAGGCGGCATGGTCAGCGTTAAAATGAACGCGAAAAGCGAGATGCGCGCCGTCAAGATTGATCCGTCGCTATTCAACAGCGAAGATGCCGAGGTTGTAGAAGATCTGATCGTCGCTGCTTGTAACGATGCCAGGGTAAAAGCCGAAGCGGCAATGCAGGAAGAAATGGCTAAGATCACCGGTGGGCTTAACCTGCCGCCAGGTATGAAGCTGCCTTTCTAGAAGGCCTGCCGCATCCGTGTCGTCTCCTGAAATCGAAAGCCTTGTTCAGTTGCTGGCGAAGCTGCCGGGCCTCGGTCCGCGTTCGGCACGGCGGGTAGCGTTGCATCTGATCAAGCGTAAAGACACTCTGCTCGAACCGTTGGCCGCCGCACTGGCCCGGGCTGCAAGCTCTGTGCGTACCTGTGGTATCTGCGGCAATCTGGATACGACGGATCCTTGCGGAATCTGCAGTGACAACCGTCGCGACCGCGCCGTGATCTGCATCGTTGAGGATGTTGCCGATCTTTGGGCGCTCGAACGCACCGCAACTTTCAAGGGGTCTTACCATGTCGTCGGTGGCACCCTTTCTGCGCTCGACGGGCGCGGCCCGGAAGATCTCAATATTTCGTCGCTGTTGGCCCGAGTGACGACGGGGGGCGTCTCGGAGATAATCCTCGCTACTTCGGCGACGGTCGAGGGTCAGACCACGGCGCACTATATTTCTGACCGGCTTGAAGATGTTGGCGCCGGGCGCGGCGAAGGTCCGCATATCACCCGCCTGGCACATGGTGTGCCCGTGGGCGGCGAGCTGGATTATCTCGATGACGGCACGTTGTCGGCGGCACTTAAGGCGCGTCGGCCGGTTTAGATTAAAACAACATTTTTAGGAGCTAGGTTGGGGGGTAGGTATTAGTTGTTTAAGTGCTCTTTATCGCCTGTCCGGTCATGATTTATGACTGGGGGGAGTGAAGTTCAGGCAGGTGAACTAATTCAGAAAATTGAAATGAAATTGGAAGATTGTCGCGCACGCAGGCCCCAAAACACAAACATCAACCACCTAACCCAGCTGGTGACTGATTATCTGAACTATTTAAATGAAGCGATTGTACTGATTGAAATGGTAGCCGCCCTGACGGATATGATCGACGAGGTTCTTGAGTGGGAACCTAAGTCCTATTCGTAGTATTTCATCGATAGCGCACCTAACTAAAAGGAATTTTCTATTGATGTCTCTGCGACAGTGCACGGAGATCTGAAAGCTCAGTTCGATGCGCTGAGTGCTTGCCTTAACGGCAATGATAAATCCGGCATTTAGAGTCCCGCCGAAAGAAGCCGAAGCTCACAGCGCGCAGGAGGGGGGCTACGCGATATTCAAAACATTTTTGAACCCGTTGTTTTCGGCAGATAGGTTGATACCCAAGAAACCAAGACCAAAAAGAGCCGGGGGGCAATTCATTGTATCCTTTGAGCTCTGAGTGCCTGAGTGCGCGATTTTATCGCTATGCCTTTTCTCATCGGTTGAGACCCGCGGCTCAGAGCTGGAATCATCAACGCACTCAGACTGGGTGCTGTCTTATGCGTCCTCCAGCATAACTTCCGCATTGCGCCGCATGGCCGCGATCATAGAGGCGCCAAGCAGAAAATTGCGCGCTTTGACTGGGTCGCCAGCCATGTCGCGAAGGTTCTGCATGTTGGTACTCCGCGCTTCGGGGTCAGTGGCTTCAAGTCTTTTCTTGTTGGCGATGGTTTGTTCCTGCACGAACTCGACCGCGAAGGTGCGGCGCTGCTTGTCATAGAGATCCATCAAGCGTTCATCCTCACCGTCGACGATCACAGCGGCGAGCTTGTCGGTCAGATTGACCGCGTCTTGTATGCCACCATTCAGACCCATGCCGCCAATCGAATTGTTCACATGCGCAGAATCGCCTGCCAACAGCACCCTGCCGAGCCGGAACGTCGCCGCAACGCGTTGATGCACGTTATACAGATTGCGGTGAACTATGTCGTAATCGCTGCTCCGTTTGAAGAACTTCTGCATCTGCGCCTGAACGAATTCATCGGCTAGGAGGGCGACTTCATCGGCCTCGGGGTCGGCTGGGAAGACAAGGCGCCAAAGGCCGGGCGGGCCGTCGGCGGCCACCTTAAAGCAATTGCACCATTCGTCCGGGTCGGCGATGTAGTTACGGAAAGACATTCCCCGCTCGGCCTGGAAATCAAATGGCGTCGACAAAACCAAGAAGCGTTCGGGCCAGGTAAAGCCTTCGAAGCCGATTCCGGCGGATTTGCGCACCACGCTGCGGCCGCCATCGGCGCCGATTAGCCATTCTGCCTCGAAGGTCTTTTTGCCATCCGGTGTGTTCGCAGTAACAGTCACGCCATCGGCTGTATGGGATACCCCAGTGACGTCATGGTCGAACAAGACGGTTGCGGACGCTTCGCGTTGCAATTTGGCGAGAAAGATTTTGGCCAGCTTAAATTGTTCGCACTGCACGACGAAGGGGAACTCCGTATCGTCAGCCAGCGCCGCATGATCGAACGTGGCGACTTTCTCGCCGGTCGGCCGGTCCCAGAATTCAAACTGTTCGGCGACCAGTCCCTGCTCGATGACCTGGTCGATAACGCCGAGCGTGTCCAATACCTCGAGCGTTGCCGGGTGCGTGGTCGCGGCCCGTGGGTCGTCCTGCAACTCATTATTCTGATCGAGTACGGTTACAGTGATGCCGCGCCGCGCGAGCGCATAGGCGCAGATAAGACCGACCGGCCCTCCGCCCGAAATAACAACCTGACTTTTCAACATGAGGGGGCCCCGATTTCTAGTGGTGGTGCTCTCTTTAACGCTTGAAGTTTATGGAGATAAGATAGGTTCGTCAACTAAGGTAGTTGACTAGAATAGTGGTGGCATGTTTCAATTTAAATCTATATCCGTAGAGCTTGACTCAGATATGACAGGAAACACCGCAGTCAACACCAGCGATCCCGGACGAAGTGTGGCTGGTCAGCATGATTATTTCGCGGAGGTCGCGGAAGCGAGATATATCCTTCGCCGGGTATTTCGTATAACCGAGGAACAGGCACGCGAAGCCGGGTTCGAACCGCTCGCTCATCAGGCACTGATCCAGATTTACGGCAGTCCGGAGCGCCGCCTCAGGGTAAACCAGCTTGCCGAGAGGTTGGATATCCCTCCGGCCTTTACCTCCAGCCTGCTTAAGTCGCTTGATGCTGACGGCATGATTGAGCGGCAACGCGACGGGGAAGATCATCGCGTGACTTGGGTTTCGGTCACCGATGCTGCAATTGGGAAGCTGGTCGCGATTGATGCGGCCGTCGGTTTTCACGTCGATTACTTCGCCGCTCTGATACCGGCCAAAGACCGCAAACGTGCTCTGGCAACGCTAAAGTTTTATGTTGGTCTTGGCTAAAGGGATTTGTCTTATTAGGCGCTGCCCAATCTGATCCGAAAAATTATCACTCTGTCACCAAGAACGTCATGAGATGCAATAGCTCGTCAAGTCTGTGTCCCGGGAGTCCTGGCGATCAATAGTGAAGCTGAAACCGAAACTCCCGAAAGCCCCGTTACCTATGGTGATGATGGTAGTCAGTATTCAGATAATGCAACCGCTCAATATAATCGCCGCGGCTATCATTCCCGCTTCATGCCAGGGCCCCAAGTGTTTCCCGTACCCGATAATCCGGACCCCGACTCAAGCCGCTTTGCGCGCCTTTGCTCGGTAGGGCAGGCCTTGTTTCCAGTCCGAATCCCTCAAAATCATGCCTTCGTAAGATGCAAGATCACCAAGCGCGACCGCCCGGCCCGCGGCGCGGGTCGCGATGGCGGGTTTTCCGTCGAGGTAGTCGCGGGCGGCGGTGATCATGACGCGGCGGAATTGGGCCACTGCGCCGTCGCTGACGCCGAGGTAATCTTTAGTGCGATCAGCGAGTGCGCCCATCGACTCCCACATCGCCATATCTTGTGCCGGAATGCCATAGATGCCAGTGAAGTCGCCGCTCTTCATGGCTTCTCGGTCTTGCAGGAAGTCATTGTCAAGCTTGCGGATCTTTCGGAAATTCTTGTCGATATCGATCCCGATCTCGGCGCCGCAGAACTTGCGCCAATCGTCGCGGCTGATGCCTTTGGTTTCGTGGAAGGCAATCCAGTAAAACATGGTATTGCCGTCATCCATCGGCACTAACATCTGGGCGAGACGATACTGGTCGTTTGGCGGAATGATTACCGAGAACGGCGCGACGAAAAGTGTGGCGCGAATGTAATCGTATATTTCAGGATCGATAATCGGCGTGCGGACCGCAGCGTAGTGAAACCCGAAATCAGTTTTTTCGAGACGGATACGTGGCGCTTTGTCGCGCGACGGGCGAGGCCAGCTCGTTGCCGTCGCCTTGGCGCTATTGACCTCAGCCGGCGGCATGTTGGTCGAATGCAGGCTTGACGAGTGCGCCGAGTCGATAGACCCCTCCAGCACCTGCGCCCAATTGCACGAAGTGTGGATCTTGACGATGGCGATCTTGTCATCTGGGCAGTGTGCCCAGGCGGGCGGTTCAAACTCGGCGATATTATCGGTATCGCCCATCCACAGCCAGACAAAGCCACCGGATTCCTGAGTTGGGTAGGATTTAATTTTTGCTTCCGCCTTCAATGCTTCGCCCGCATTGGGTTCGGATGGCATATCCATTACGTTGCCGTTTACGTCGAATTTCCAGCCGTGATAAAGGCAGCGCAGCCCGCAATCTTCGTTGCGCCCGAAGGCGAGCGAGGCACCGCGGTGGCGGCAGAATTCGTCAATTGCTCCGAGCCGACCCTTGGTATCGCGGAAAACCACTAGGTCTTCGCCGAGCAGACGGACGCGGGCAGGTTTGCCGTCTTTTTCGAAAACTTCTTCAGACATGCACGCCGGCAACCAGTGATTACGCATGATGCCACCCATCGCGGTATTACCTTCGACAAGGCACAAAAGATCGTTTTCTTCGGCCGTGATCATTCCGATACTCTCCAACTGAGGCGCGAGGCCTCTATTTGTCTTCTGGTTTTACGTTGGGTCTAACTTCTTAGGTCCCAAAGAATAATCTTTGGAAACTAAGAAGTTTGCATTCCGGAGTCAAGTTAGAATAGACTAGGCGATCGAATTGATTTGGCGGACGGGATGGCAGAAAGAAAATTGAGACTGGGCATTGCCGGTCTGGGGCGCGGTTTTACGGTGATGCTTCCCACCCTTGCGCTGCATCCGCGTCTTGATCTCGTGGCTGCAGTTGACACCCGCCCGGCCGCCGGGGTTCAGTTCGAGGCCGATTTTGGTGGCACATCTTATACCAGCGTCGAAGGGATGTGCGCCGAGGCCGATATTGACGCCATTTATGTGGCGACGCCCCACCAGTTTCATGCTGAGCACACCGAAATTGCCGCCCGCGCCGGAAAACACATTTTGGTCGAAAAGCCGATGGCGCTGACGATTTCGGATTGTACGCGCATGATGGACGCTGCCGCGGTGGCAGGCGTGCATTTGATCGTAGGCCACAGCCACAGTTTCGATGCGCCGATCCTCGAGGCGCGCCGCCTGATTGAGTCCGAGAAATTTGGTCCACCGAGGCTGATCAACGCCATGAACTATACCGATTTCATCTACCGGCCCCGCCGCCCCGAAGAGCTCGATACTGCTCAGGGCGGCGGCGTGGTATTCAGCCAGGCTGCTCATCAGATCGATATCGCCCGATTGCTCGGAGGCGGCTTGGTAGAGACGGTTTATGCGACGACCGACAATTACGATGCGGCGCGGCCCACCGAAGGGGTCTATAGCGCGTTTCTAAAATTTGCCGACGGGGTGGTAGCGACACTGACCTATTCGGGCTACGGGCGATTCGATTCGGACGAGTTTACCGACTGGCTCGGGGAGTCCGGTGTGGTGAAGAATCCGGCAAACTACGGCTCCGCGCGCCGCGCCCTGGCTGAGATCGACAATATGGATGCCGAGGCCGTGCTTAAGGCCGACCGCGCCTACGGCGGGCCGAAGGGTGCCAGCCCACCTCGCGCCCTGCCGAAAAATAAAAGCCATGAACATTTCGGGCTTTTCGTCGTCAGTTGCACGCGAGGCGATATTCGACCCGGTCCTGATGGAGTGAGAGTTTATGGCAATGATGGTATTGAGACGTTTACTTTGGCGCCACCAGTGGTGCCGCGCAGCGAGGTGATCGACGAATTATATGCCGCGGTGTTCGACGATGTTGCGCCGCTGCATTCCGGTGCATGGGGCAGAGCGACGTTAGAGGTCTGCCGCGCGGTGCTACAATCGGCTGATGAGGGCCGCGAGGTGCGACTTAATTATCAGGTTGCGGCGCGTGCCATGACAGGCGACGCCTGATGGCCGGGCTGCCTGCCGGGGATCCCCGCCTCATCCTGCAGCACTGGCGCGATGCGGTACCCAATGACCGGCTGGCACATCTTATTCGGGATGCCGGACGCAGCCTCGGCCAAGGGCTGACTCCATTACTGGCAGCGCACGATATTCCGTTTGGTCACTGGTCGTTCCTACGCGTGCTATGGGACCGTGATGGGCTGACCCAGAAGGAATTGAGCGATGCCGCCGGCGTCACCGAGCCGACGACCTTTGCCGCGGTGAAGGCGCTGATGGCAAAGGGCTATGTCACGCGGCAGCACAACTCCGGCAACAAGCGAAAGTTCTACGTGTATCTCACGCCCTCAGGTGCCGCGCTGCACGATGTGCTTGTGCCGCTTGCCGAAGACGTAAACCACCTCGCGGTCACAGGTATTCCGCCTGACAACATCCGCATCATGCGCGAAACGTTGCTGGCCATTATCGAAAACCTAGCGGACGACGCGTCCTAAAAAGTTCTGGTCGCTTCGGCGTTCATTAGGCGCCTTAATTCTCTCCTTCGCCTTTCCACTGCCCGGATTTCTTCAGCGCGTCTGCGACCTCCTTCGGCATATAGTTCTCATCATGCTTAGCAAGCACTTCATCGGCGTGGAAGCTGCCATCCGGCTGCAGATGGCCCTCGACGACAACGCCCTGACCTTCACGGAACAGATCGGGGATGATACCTTTATACGATACGCGAACTTCATGGGTAAGATCGGTGACGAGGAAAGCATGGGTCAGACCATCGGCCTGCTTGTTCCAGCTTTTTTTCTTCACGATGCCGCCGACACGCAGCCGCCGATCGATCTGGAGGTCCTTCTTGGTGGCGAGGTCGGTCGGTGTGTGGAAAAACACGATGCTGTCTTCAAACGCGGTAAGTACAAGGGCCGCCGCGGTGACCAGCAGCAGCCCGCTAAGAAAGACTACGGTAAGGCGACGGCGTTTCCGGGTCATTGACTGCCATCCGCAGCAGCGTCGGTTTTTGATTGTCCATTGCGGCGCCGCCGACGCCGGGGCATTTCTGCTTCCATGCGGGCAAGTTCGCGTTCCCGAGCCCGCATTGATTTGAGGCTGACCCCGATTAGGATTGCGAGTACGACAAATGCAATGCCCCAGGACGACCAGATGAAGCCACCATGACCGCCCATATTTAAGAACTCAGACATGGGTGGGCTTAATCGCTCTGCAGCGTTTGCGCGTGGTCTGTCCGGAAGATGCAGGATTTGTGATAATCATCTTATAAACACATATAGCGCAGGTTTGTGTTCGGAATACTGACCAAAGAACCGGTGCGACATTCCGCCCGACATCTCAGGCGACGTTCTGCGCGGTGTCCGCGTGTATCCGCGCGGAGCGCAGTGCATTTATCCGGCGCTCCTCCAGGACTGCACGGGCACGAACGATCACCAGAACGACAAATAGCATGGTGAACCCAACCGCCATTAGCAGGAGCGGCGTCAGCATCGAGAAGTGCACTGCCGGCATCCCGATTTTTGTGACGCTGGCCGGCTGATGCAGAGTGTTCCACCAGTCGACAGAGAATTTGATGATCGGCAGGTTGACCGCGCCGACCAGTGCCAGAATCGCCGAGGCTTTCTCGCCGCGCGTCGCATCGTCGAACGCATTGGCTAACGCGATAAAGCCCAGATACAGAAAAAAAAGCACGAGGACCGAGGTTAGGCGCGCATCCCACACCCACCAGGTGCCCCACATGGGTTTGCCCCAGAGCGAGCCGGTGGTCAGACAGATCAGGGTGAAACAGGCGCCGATAGGGGCTGATGCCAGCGCGCAGACATGGGCGACCGGGTGCTTCCAGATAAGCCCCACCGCGCTTGCTACTGCGATAAAAGCATAGGCGAACATGGCCATCCAGGCGGATGGCACATGGACGTACATTATTCGCACCGTCTCGCCCTGCTGATAATCGGCGGGAGACGCGCCAAAGGCGAAATACAGTCCAGAGCCAATAAAAATGACGGTCAGTCCGGTCGCCCAAGGCAGGACCGCATTGGACATTTTCAAAAAACGCGTTGGATTGGCAAATCTGTGAAGCATCTCAGCCTAATATTATAGCGGAGCTATCCGCATTCTGTATTGCACGTGCCCGATATCCTGTTTCAGCGACTTTAATCCAGAGAAATAATTAACGGAGCATTATCATTAGCTGTTTCCGCATCAGGATTGAAGCGCTTTCCCCTTTTCGCACGGGGTGTCCAAGAGAAACAGACCATAGACGGGGTTTAAGCGGGTTATTCTTTACTCCAAATCTGATAGAGCGCGGATCTCAGACGGCTGTGGGCGCAGGCGATGAAAACAACGTTGTGGGATCACGCTCGATACCGTTAATTTCCTGGTACGATACGCTATCCTCGTTGGCTTCTGCGCTGACCGAGATCAAATGTCGCATACGATCGGAAATGTAGGCAATGTAGCTACCTGCTTTCGGATAGTTCCGCGATTTACACTTGTGGCTCTCGGGCGCGTAGATCAGATAAGCTGCTGCCCTTCCGCCCAGCGGCCGCTTCAGCGTGCTGTTGGCATATTGCATATCACAGTCTGACAGATACCTCTCCCTGGAGAGCTAGTGTATATGTGCCTTCGTCCAGTCGTCGGTTGCCGTGTTGCTCACGTCATTCCGGTGCACTGCCTGGACCTCTTGGGACAGGATTCTCTCGGGTCTTTGTCTTTTTATCTCTATCTCTAATGATCCGTCGTCCGTCGCGCGAGAGGTCTATTTCTATTCTCGCGCCGATCATTCGGTTGCGACGCGGAGAGCAACCGAGCATCCCCAGGGACAAACGACAAGACACACCATCAGCAATGCACCGAGAAGCAGCAATTGCTGGGTCGCCGCAAAACCGCCGATAACAGCATCTACCGCGCCGGCGCCGAAAATCAACACCGGTATCACCAACGGCAAAACCAAAAGGGACAAAAGAACACCACTGCGCCGCGAGCCAAGCGAGAGTGCCGCGCCCAATGCGCCGACAAGACTTATAATTGCCGTTCCTAACGCCATTGCGGTCAGCAACACGCCATACCCGCGGGGCTCAAGGTTCAGCATAATCCCGATCACAGGCGACGCCACCAAGAGTGGAAGCCCGGTGGTCAGCCAGTGCGCGACAATCTTGGCGAGGGCTGTGATCCATAGCGGTTGCGGCGCAATCACTAGTAACTCCAGAGTGCCGTCGTCGAAATCGCTCTGAAACAACCGGTCGAAAGACAGCATGGCAGCCAGCAGGGCCGTAACCCAGAGAATNCCNGGNGCCATGCGGGTNANCAGGTTCGGCTCNGGCCCGACGCTNAAGGGGAAAAGNGCGGCNGCGATCACAAANAAAACGATCACCATCATTGTGTCGCTAAGCTGGCGCAGNGCGATCCGTATATCGCGGCCGACGAGNGCGATAAAGCCGTTCATGGCGCATCACCNTGNGATCCGATGTNGGTATTTTGGGGGACATCATCTCCCCAAAGTGGGATAAAATCTGGCGCATGGGCGGCAAGGTCGATGGTCGCGGCATTATTGATGCTGAGCGGCACATTTGTTGACGCGACAACCATACCGCCGCTTCTCCGGTGAGCATCGATGGCGGCGCGCAAACGGTCGACCGCCCGGTAATCTAGAGCAATGCTCGGCTCGTCCAGCAGCCATAGAGGCGCTGGGGTCGCGAGAATACGGGCTAAGTTCAGGCGTCTTGTCTGTCCGGCGGAGAGCATTCGGGCCGGTAGGTTAGCAAGCGCGGCCATACCAACATGGTCGAGGGCGGCATTGACTCTCGAGGTAGTATCGCTCTCAACCCGGTCAGAGCCTACTCTATTGCCCCCCCCCCCGCGCAGTGCCGCATGGAAGGCCAAATTTTCCTGCACCGTCAACGCCGGTTTTACGGCGTTGCGGTGGCCTAGATAGTGCATCTCAGCAAAAAACCGTTCGGGGTCACTGGTTACAGGACTTCCCTGCCAGATAATTTTGCCCGCCGCGGGTTTGGTAATCCCTGCCATCAGACGTAGCAGGCTCGATTTACCAGACCCGTTCGGTCCACACAGGATTAAAGCGCCGCCCGGCGAAACCGAGAAATCGAGATCGGCAAATACGATCCGGTCGCTTCTGATGCAGGTGAGGCCCGTGCCCGAAAATCCATCCATGTGTCTGGGATAGCGTATATCTGGCGATTCGTCATCTTCCGCCGTACGCCTGGCGATCCTCCGATATTAAGAAAAAGACCGCTGATCTTGCGATCAGCGGTTTGGCGGGGATCCATCTTTCCTTTTGAGGTTGGACCCTCTGGAGGGAAAGCCCGACCGGTTCTAACATAAGGTGATGCTATTGAGGCGGGACAAGGGCGCAATTTTGGTAGGAGTGGAATTCATTTAGAGAGCATACGTATTGGTTTGATTTCAAGTTACCGTAAGTTATTTGGAGAAGGGTGGAAAACTTCGTTTTTCATTTCGTACAGTCGCCTGACGGCAAATGCGTTTTTTCTAGGCGTCGTATTCCGGCTTAACCGGGAGGATTTTTCATAAGTATTGGATTCAGCGCCTTTTGCCGCTAGTTTCCGCCCGCATAAAATAAAAGAAGGAGATCGATCGTGAGCGCAACCGGACAGGATACGCTGAAGGCACGCCGCAGCCTGGAAGCAGGTGGAAAATCGTATGACTATTTTAGTCTGAGCGCGGTCTCCGATGCCGGTTACGGCGATATTTCCCGTCTGCCTTTCTCGCTGAAAGTGCTGCTAGAAAATCTCCTACGCTACGAAGACGGTCGCTCTGTCACTGTTGCTGATATCGAAAGGGCGGCAAAATGGTCCGAGACCCAGAAATCCGAGCTGGAAATTGCCTATCGCCCAGCACGTATACTGCTCCAGGACTTTACCGGCGTTCCGGCCGTGGTCGATCTCGCGGCAATGCGCGATGCGATGGTGCAACTCGGCGGCGATCCGCAAAAGATCAACCCTCTAAATTCGGTCGATCTGGTTATCGACCATTCGGTGATGATCGATGAATCCGGCACGCCTGGCGCGTTCGATAATAACGTTAAGCTCGAATTCGAAAGAAACAAAGAACGCTATGAATTCCTTAGCTGGGGATCAAAGGCGTTCAATAATTTCCGCGTTGTACCTCCCGGTACCGGTATCTGCCATCAGGTGAACCTCGAATATCTCTCGCAGACTGTGTGGGTGACGGATGACGCCAGTGGCAAAGCGGTCGCTTATCCCGATACAGTTGTAGGCACCGACAGCCATACCACCATGGTCAATGGCCTCGCTGTCCTGTCTTGGGGT
>NZGJ01000051.1 GCA_002689465.1 Rhodospirillaceae bacterium
GCCCTCACTAGCACGTGTCGCTTCTTGCCCGCCGACAGCTTAATCACCCCTTCCGCATCAGCTAAGGCCGTTCCGACTGGTTCGTTCTCGTCTTTTAGCTGCATGCCGTTGACGCGTGCACCGCCGCCGCGGATGAGACGTCGGGCTTCGCCTTTACTTGCCGCCAGCCCAGCCAGGGCAAACAGCGCAAAGGCAGCGATGCCGTCATTTAACTCGGTGGCAGAGATGTGCACAGTCGGCAGGCCTGCGGCGGACTGACCCTTTTCAAACGTCTCGGCCGCCGTCTTTTCGGCTGCGGCAGCAGCATGCGCACCGTGGCACATGGCGGTCGCTTCATTGGCGAGGATTTTTTTGGCCTCGTTAATCTCGGCGTGTTCCAGCGCTTCAAGGCACGCGATCTCATCGAGTGGCAGATCAGTGAACATTCGCAGGAAACGGCCGACATCAGCATCCGCCGTATTGCGCCAGAACTGCCAATAATCATAGGGGCTAACGCGGTCGGCGTTCAGCCACACCGCACCATCGGCAGTTTTGCCCATCTTCGCGCCAGAAGCGGTGGTGATCAGCGGCGATGTGAGCCCGAAAAGCTGAGCGTTGTGGACACGACGGCCAAGCTCAACGCCATTGACAATATTTCCCCACTGGTCGGAACCGCCCATCTGCAGGATGCATTCGTGGCGGC
The DNA here is from genome assembly GCA_002689465.1 of Rhodospirillaceae bacterium. Classification (GTDB taxonomy): domain Bacteria; phylum Pseudomonadota; class Alphaproteobacteria; order MPNO01; family UBA830; genus CAXBCP01. Next base: position 683 of record NZGJ01000051.1, read on the forward strand.
GAAAAAGCTCAACGAAGTCGTAGGCCTGCAGTATCATGTAATTGAATTCGAGGAATGACAGCGGCTGTTCCCGCTCTAACCGGAGCTTCACAGACTCAAAACCGAGCATACGGTTTACAGAAAAGTGGCGACCAAAGTCGCGCAGAAATGAGATGTATTCGATCTTATCAAGCCAGTCTGAGTTATCCACGATCAAAGCGTCCGTGGGCCCATCACCAAAGGTAAGGAACTTCTCGAAGATACCCTGAATACCAGCCTTATTAACGGCGATCTGTTCGTCCGTGATCAGTTGACGGGCTTCGTCTTTGCCCGACGGATCGCCAACCTTAGTGGTGCCACCGCCCATCAGGACGATAGGCTGGTGGCCAGATTTCTGAAACCAGCGAAGCAGCATGATTGGCAGCAACGAGCCAACATGCAGACTGTTCGCCGTGCAGTCGAAGCCGATATAACAGATCTTGGGATCGCTCCCGTCCGATTTCTTGGCAAGCGCAGCGTCCAGTGCAGTGGTGTCGGTGCATTGATGCACGAAACCGCGTTGGGTTACGGTTCTGAGAAAAGCCGATTGAAATTCNGTCATGGGCTTNGNATCCGGTTNGGATGGGTTAANGGCNTGAANCGGCGTCGTATCACAGGATCGCCNATGTATCAAAGGATGNCNGACNGTTNNNCNAGNNNACGCNCGCGCGAAAGCCGTTGACGNNCCANCGTNCGCCCCACACACTTNGANCTGCNTCACTGGAGAGAATGCNATGAAACCNCAGCGATACGGACCGTTCAACTATCTCCCAATCAACCGACGACCCAGGATCGTCTGGCCAGACGGCAATCATGTGGCGCTTTGGATCGTACCTAATATCGAAACCTTTCCGCTTGATGAGCCAGTGCCGGGCGGCACCGGCGTTGTGCCCGACGTCATCAACTGGGCGCCGCGCGATTACGGTGCCCGGGTGGGTGTGTTCCGCATCATGGACACGCTGGAAAAGCACGGGATGCGGGGCACGGCAGCGCTCAACAGCGAAGTCTGCACCGATTATCCGGAGATCATTGAGGACGCGATGGCGCTGAATTGGGAGTTCATGGGCCATAACCAGTCGAACAGCCGCTATCTGCACCTGATGGACGACGCGCTGGGCCGTGAGGTGGTCGCAGCCACGCTCCAACAGATCGAGTTGGCGACTGGTGTCCGCCCCAAGGGCTGGCTGTCGAGCGGATTGCAGCAGAACTGGACGACACTAGACGCACTTATCGACGGCGGAGTGGCATACATCGCCGATTTCATCAATGACGACCAGCCCTATTTGATGGATGTCCCCAGCAAAAACGGAACACGGAAAATCTGCTCGATTCCCTACTCTGGCGAAATTAACGATTTGCCCCAATTCTCTCGGCTCGGCCGCACCGCAGCGGAATTCACCGACATGATCAGGCGCCAGTTCGACACACTATACCGTGAAAGCGTAGAGACCGGCTCCGGCCGGGTAATGGCAATCTGCCTTCATCCGTTCATCATCGGTGTGCCGCATCGGATCAGCGCGCTCGACGATGCACTGAAGTACATCTTCGGGCATGACGGTGTCTGGAAAGCCACTGGGAGCGAGATCATCGAGCACTACCTGAGCGGGGAGACCTTCTGAGCATGCCCGAATTCGCCCCTATCTGGGCCCTTGGCATGATGAGCGGCACGTCGATGGACGGGATCGATACGGCGATTATCCAAACCGACGGCGAACGGATGGTCGAGTTCGGCCCAGCATCCACGACGCCTTATGAATGCTGCGTGCGGGATGCCATCCGCGCGGCACTTGGACAATCGCGTCCCGATCCGTCCGTCACCCGCGCCCTCACCGATGCTCACGCGAACTGTATTGAAGCATTATTTTTTCAACGTCCCGAATATCGGGATAAAATCGCAATCGTCGGGCTTCATGGCCATACGTTAATGCATGCGCCCGCAGATGGGCTGACGCTGCAGATTGGCGACGGTCCGCGACTTGCAGAACAGATCCAAATCGATGTGATATCCGACTTTCGTAGTGCCGACGTCGCGGCCGGCGGTCAAGGTGCGCCGCTTGCGCCGCTTTATCACCAGGCGCTGTGCGACAATATCGACAAACCGACCATAATACTGAATATCGGAGGTATTTCGAATGTCACATGGATTGGCAGTCCCGATGCCGACCCGGTTGCCTTCGACACCGGCCCCGGCAACGCGCTAATGGATGATTGGGTAAGCAATACTACCGATTTTCCGTTCGATCTCGACGGTCAGATCAGCGCCCGAGGTCGCGTCGACGGCCCTGCCTTAGGTCGCCTCCTTGACAATCCGTATTTCGATGCACGGCCGCCCAAATCGTTCGACCGTCTAGACTTTTCGATCGACGCCGTACGCCACCTGTCCCCTGAAAACGGTGCGGCGACATTGGCACATTTCACCTGTAGAACTATTGTCTCCAATCTGAGACACTTACCGACGGCTGCGCGCATATTGGTGACCGGTGGCGGTCGCCGAAACCCGACGCTGATGAGCGGAATCGCCGACCTCACCGGCTTGCCGGTCGAACCGGTCGAAGCCGTCGGCTGGGNCGGCGACGCGATCGAAGCCCAAGCATTCGGATTTCTTGCCGTCCGGTCTCTGCGCGGCCTGCCGTTAAGCCTGCCGTCGACAACGGGCGTGCCGGTCCCAACAACCGGCGGACAGCTTCATCATGCGGCGTGATTAGATTTCTTCGCCAGCAACCCGCTGGGCCAATGACGCCGCCATAAATAGATCGAGATCACCATCCAGAACAGCCTGCGAATTTGACGTTTCCACTTCGGTTCTCAGGTCTTTGACCATTTGATACGGGTGCAGAACATAGGAACGAATTTGGTGACCCCAGCCGATATCGGTCTTAGCGTCTTGCTCAGCCTGTGCGGCCTCTTCGCGCCGTCGCAATTCAGCCTCATAAAGGCGCGCGCGCAGCATTCGCATCGCCTCGGCGCGATTTCGGTGCTGCGACCGATCGCTCTGGCAGGCAACCACGATTCCCGACGGGATATGGGTAATCCTGATCGCGCTGTCAGTGGTATTGACGTGCTGGCCGCCCGCCCCTTGTGACCGGTAAGTATCGATCCGCAAATCGCTGGGATCGGCATCGACCTCGATCTCATCGTCTATCTCGGGGTAGACCCACACGGATGCAAAACTAGTATGCCTTCGCGCGCTAGAGTCGTAGGGCGAAATCCGGACCAGCCGGTGCACGCCGCTTTCGGTTTTCAACCAGCCATAGGCGTTATGCCCTTGCACTCGGACCGACGCAGACTTGATGCCCGCTTCCTCGCCCGGGCTCTCATCCATCAGTTCGACCTTGTAGCCATGGGCTTCGGCCCAGCGGCTATACATCCGGTAGAGCATCTGCGCCCAATCTTGGCTTTCCGTGCCACCAGCTCCGGCGTTCACTTCAAGGAAACAGTCGTTAGAGTCCGCTTCGCCGGAAAGTAAAGTTTCTAGCTCTTGGGTGGTCGCCTGCTTTTGCAAACGGACAAGCGTCTCTTCGGCCTCGGAAACGACCTCGGCATCGTACTCGGCCTCGCCCATTTCAATTAGCTCAACACTGTCTCCAAGTTCCTTTTCAAGGGTCGTGAAACGCTCAATGGATTTTTCAAGACGGCCACGTTCGCGCATCACCTTTTGTGCCCGCGTCTGATCCTTCCAAAGGTCTGGATCTTCGGCTTCCGCGTTCAGTTCTTCTAATCGTTTAGCTGACTGTTCAGGGTCAAAGGTGCCTCCTCAGCAGCACCAGCGACTGCTCGATCTTATCGGCTAAAGCCTGCATTTCCGCCCGCATGACATCTCCTTTTAGATTGTCCTCCGAAAGCCTAGCACCAGAACTTTCACCGAATACCCTGATAGGGGCAAGCGTGAACATCAAGCTATCTTTAGCATCGCTAAGTGCCGAACATCGTCCCAACCGTCAATACAGACCGCGCATTTTTCGCGTCTGCGGCACGGTGCCGCCTGCCGGCTGAACCCGCCCATCGCTGCCATCGAGCACCCGTCCGCGACTTGTCGGCACCGTGCCGGGCAGAAAGGCCTCTAGAATGGCCCGTCGCGTGCCGCGACTCGGTGGCCGGCCTGTCGCCGGGTCAATCCGCACAAGCTGTAAACCAGGCGGTATACGGAACGGGATAGCCGGCTGGTTCTTTAGCGCCTCTGACATGAATTTCTTGAACACCGGGGCGGCGACTGACGAACCAGTTTCCCCCTTACCGAGTGGCGCCGGATTGTCGAACCCAATATAAACACCAACGGCGAGGTCAGGTGAAAATCCAATAAACCAGGTATCGCGGCTGTCATTCGTGGTCCCGGTTTTGCCTGCCAGCGGCTTGCCGAGGGCATTTATGCGTCGCCCAGTACCCCTCTTCACCACTCCTTCTAGCATGGACACAATCTGATAAGAGGTTTTAGGATCGGCAATTTGATCTCGATTGTCCGGCAAAGATGGTGGCACTTCGGCATTCCATTCGGTGTCACGGCAAGAATCGCATTCGCGCAGGTCGTGGCGAAAGATAGTCTTTCCAGTTCGGTCCTGGATCTTATCGATCAGTGTGGGTCGGACGCGTTTGCCTCCATTAACCAGCATTGCGTAGGCTGTCGTTATTCGCATAAGGGTCGTCTCGCCCGAACCGAGCGACATCGACAGCAGGGGTTCCAATTTTTCAACTAAGCCGAACCGCTTAGCATACTCGATGACCGTTTCCATGCCGATATTATGCGCCAGCCGGACCGTCATCAGGTTGCGCGATTTCTCAATGCCAAGCCTCATTGGAGTCGCACCATAAAACTTTTTTGAATAGTTTGCAGGCCGCCAGCGCCCGAGACCGGGACCCTGATCGATCACAAACGGCGCGTCAAGGATCTGGCTCGAGGGGGTAAAGCCGTTTTCGAGTGCGGCCAGATAGACAAAAGGCTTGAACGCCGAGCCGGGCTGGCGCTGAGCTTGGGTCGTTCGGTTAAATTCGCTGAGTGCCGCCGAAAAGCCGCCTGACATCGCTAGCACCCGGCCGGTATGCGGATCAATGGCTACAACCCCACCGCTCACTTTTGGTATTTGACGAAGCCCAAAGGTGTTATCCGGCCAGTTTTCATCTTTGTTTTTACGTGTCACGAGTTGCACCGCGACGACATCGCCTTCAGACAGTGTGTCGGACGCCTTCTTGATAAGCGGGCCCCGCTTACCCTTTTTGGTCACTGGCCGCGCCCAGCGCATTTCGGCAAATGGAATTGTGCCGGCCGTATTATCAGCAAACCCCAGCGAAACTTCGTTATTGGTTAGCCCCGTCACGGCCGCGGTCTTCCACTCTACAACATCCGAAGGCAATGCAAACTTTGTAAGATCCGCACGCCAATCCCGATCGAGGTCGACCTTGCCAAGCGGGCCGCGCCAGCCGTGGCGGCGGTCGTAAGACGACAGCCCGAAGCGCAGTGCAGAATCGGCAATCCGCTGTAACCGCGAATTCAGGGTTGTGCGGACCGACAATCCACCGCCGTAAAGCCCCTTATCGCCGTAATTGTCCTTTAATTTACGGCGGACTTCTTCAACAAAATAGTCGGCGCGAGCAACATCGGCCCGCGAATACCTTTTGACCGTGACAGGTTTTTCCATTTCGACAGCGGCGGTTGTCAGCGCGATAAAGCCATCCGCCGACATACGGTTCAGCACGTAATCGCGCCGAATGCGTGCCGCCTGGGCCCGGCGCACAGGATTATAGTTACTCGGTGCCTTGGGCAAACCGGCCAGAAAGGCGGTTTCACCAAGGGTCAGTTCATCCAGCGATTTATCGAAATAGTTCAGTGCGGCCGCTGCAACGCCGTAGGAGCCGAAGCCGAGGTAAATTTCGTTGAGATATAGTTCCAGAATTCGGTCTTTTGTAAATGCGCGCTCAATCCGCAGCGCAAGAATAAATTCCTTGGCTTTTCGCGCAATCGACACCTCATTTGTAAGCAGGAAATTCTTTGCAACCTGCTGAGTGATTGTCGATGCACCGATCGGACGGCGGTTGCTGCCCATTCGGCTGATATTGGTAATCATCGCCCGAACGATGCCGGGGATATCGATGCCCGGGTGGCTATAGAAGGTCTTATCCTCCGCCGACAAAAAAGCCTTTATGACCAGCTTGGGCATTGCCTCGATCGGCACAAAGACCCGCTTTTCACGGGCAAACTCCGCCATCAGACGGCCGTCCCCCGCATGAATGCGCGTAACCACGGGTGGACTGTAGTTTGCTAGCTGCTGGTACTCCGGCAGGCCTTTACCAAAATAATAAAAGCCGTAGAGAATCGCACCAGTGCAGGCGACTAGCAACACGACAACCAGCATGACTATTGCTGTAAGAATTTTCATCACACGCTTTCAGCGCCTACGCGCCAACCACGATTGTCAACGCAATGGTCAATTAAAGTTTCGTTTTCGCCCTACAATACTACAACTCTGAATATGACTTTATTATGGCTTATTCAAAACCTGTTGGCGCTTAAAATATTGCTCAACGGCGGTTGACATAGCCGCGGCCATGCGTTTGCGTTGGCGCGGGTTACGCAATAAGAGTTCATCGGTAGGGTTCGAAAGATACCCCAGTTCAACTAGAACCGAGGGTATATCTGGCGCTTTAAGGACTGCGAATCCAGCGAAACGGTGGGTGTTACGCAGTAATTTGCGGGTTTTTCCGAGTTCATCGACCAATTTTCGGGCAAAAATCGCTGATTCGTTCATAGTTTCGCGCTGAGCGAGGTCAATTAGTATATTTATGACATCATTCGATTGATCATCCAGATCAACGCCGGCAATAACATCGGACTTATTTTCTTTCCGCGCGAGCGCACCAGCTTCTTTATCCGAAGCGCGTTCAGACAATGTATAAACTGACGTGCCGCGTACCTTACTATTGCCGATGGAATCGGCATGGACCGAGATAAACAGATCGGCCTCTGCCCGGCGAGCAAACGCGATCCGATCACGCAGCCGCAGGAAAACGTCGCGGTTGCGGGTCAGCCTTACACGGAATTTGCCGGTCGCTAAAAGGGCCCGGCGCAACTCGCGTGAAAAGGCGAGCACGATATGCTTTTCCCATACACCGGAGCGGCTAATCGCACCTGGATCGACGCCACCATGTCCCGGGTCTATGACGACCAATCTTTTCGCGTCGGGACGCGCTGATTTTACCCTGAGCGGTACCGGCACGAGCGATTGGCGTGGCGCAGAAGTCGCCACCGATTTGCGGTTCGGTCGCCGGTACGACATCAGGAACGCTTGGCGGTTAGTCTTCACAATATCGACGACAAGCCGGTGGGACCGGCTCTGACCAGATGGTGGGATGACAAATGCCTTAGAAATCTTTACCGGGCCCTCGGAATCCAGAACAACACGGGACGCGCCCGGCCTGAACAACCCAAACCGCATTGCCTTGACCAAGCCGCCGGTAGGCGAGTTGCGCAGCTTCGGTGACCATGTAACCTCTGTCATATCGATAACCACACGATACGGCCGCGGCAGAACAAATGATTTGAACGTAACTAAATGGTTAATATCGAAAACAACGCGGGTTTTGCCCGGGTAGACCCCAACCCTGATATCTGTCACCTGCGGGCTTGCTGCGATAACCGGTGCCCAAGACAGCACTCCCCCCACAATCACTAAAGATACGGCTATCTGCAGCAGCCGCCCCCTGACGGGGACCGCCCCAGGCGCGGCCAGAAGGCATCTGACGAATGCAATTATTCGTGTCACTTTACACATATAGCGATTCAAAACACGGAACATACCAGATAGATCCAAATATGGCGCGCTATTTCAATATCTTCGGTTTCGGAAATATCGTTAATATCAGTTGTACAGTTGCGGTTTGAGGTCTATCCTATCGGAGCGAACGTCCGTAGGCGGACTGGATACTTCCAGAATACCGCGTGGCCCTCTTGAATTCGGCGCAAATATCCTTGGTTTTAATATCTGCGCGAAATGGCGGAGCAGCTGCGCTTATCGCCTACGGTTTATGGAACCCGAATCCGGACCCGTATACGTACGGGACTCCGCGAACCATGTAAGTCCCTACCCTGGCGGTACCCCGATTGGAAAGGCTCCATTTGGCAGGTCGACGATGGCGCGTCCGGATTTGTTGGTGAGGCACATTTTCGATCGGTCGTTCGCGCGACGGAAGTGTTGCTTCGCCGGAGAAATACTATGTCTAAGCGCATGCTTATCGATGGCGCACATTCCGAGGAGATTCGGGTTGTCGTTACATCGGGGACCCGTCTCGATGAATACGATATCGAGACAACATTCAAAAAACAGGTCAAAGGAAATATATACCTCGCAAAGGTGACGCGAGTGGAACCGTCGCTACAAGCCGCTTTTGTGGATTTCGGCGGCAACCGCCATGGCTTTCTGGCGTTTAGTGAAATCCATCCCGACTACTATCAGATCCCAGTCGATGACCGCCAAGCACTGATAGAGGAACAGGAAACGTTGGAAAAAGAAGCCCGCGCCGCACGCGAGCATCTTGAAGACATCGACGAGGCAAGCGACGACAGCCTCTACGACGATGCTCCCGACACCGTCGATCACGACGACCTCGCGGACGACGGCATTTTCGGCGCAGATGACAAAATCAACGAAGCGTCTGCCGAAGACGCTGATGCCACCTCGGAACCCGAATCAGACGACCGGTCCGTGGCGGAGGAGGAGGACAGCAAAGGCGCTGCAAACTCCGACAACACGGATGATGCCGCGGCGGAGGATTCGGGCGACGACCCTGGCCCGGTTGCCGCTGACCCCGATGTTGAAGAAGCCCTCGAAGCAGCGGAGAAAGCATCCTCGCGTCGGACGCGCTCGATGCGCCGCTACAAGATTCAGGAAGTTATCAAACGCCGCCAAATTTTGCTCATTCAGGTAGTCAAGGAAGAGCGCGGTAATAAAGGCGCGGCCTTAACAACGTATATTTCCTTGGCCGGGCGGTATTGCGTGCTCATGCCTAACTCGTCGCGCGGCGGCGGTATTTCGCGCAAGATCACGGGCGCCAAGGAACGTCGCAAACTCCGCGATACACTAAATTCCCTCGATATGCCGAAGGGCATGGGGGTAATTATCCGGACCGCCGGGCTTGAACGGAACAAGGCCGAGATAAAACGCGATTTTGAGTATCTCATTCGGGCCTGGGACGAAGTGCGCAAGACGACCCTCGAATCGAGCGCGCCGGCGATGGTTTATGAGGAAGGTGATATCATCAAACGCGCGATCCGCGATGTTTACAGCAAAGATATCGAGGAAATTCAGGTAGAAGGCACCAAGACCTATCAGAACGCTAAGCGCTTCATGCGTCTAATGATGCCTAGCCATGCAAAACGAGTGCAGCAATACCGCGACGACGCGATACCGTTATATCAGCGTTTTCAAATTGAGCAGCAGCTCGACGCCATGCACAAGCCAGAAGTCCAGCTCAAATCCGGCGGCTACATCGTAATCAATCCGACCGAGGCGCTGGTTGCGATCGACGTGAATTCCGGCAAATCGACCAAAGAGCGCAACATTGAAGAAACCGCGCTCAAGACCAATCTCGAAGCCGCCGACGAAGTCGGTCGTCAATTGCGACTGCGCGATCTCGCTGGCCTGATCGTGATCGATTTTATCGATATGGAAGATGGCCGGAACGTGCGTAAGGTGGAACGTCGACTGCGCGAGGCGATGAAAGCTGATCGCGCACGCCTACAGATCGGGCGAATTAGTAATTTCGGTCTGCTCGAACTTTCCCGTCAACGGCTTCGGCCGAGCCTGTTGGAGACAAGCTCTCAGGTCTGCCCGCACTGCCGTGGCACTGGCACCATACTGTCGACGGAATCGATGGCCATGCGCGTGTTGCGTGCGATCGAGGAGGAAGGCATCCGGATGCGGACCAGCGAGATCACGGTCAAGGTACCGACCGAAGTCGCTCTATATATCCTCAACCAGAAACGGTCGACATTAGTCAATCTAGAAGCTCGATATGGTTTCCAGGTCGTTCTTGAGGGCGACAATTCCGTCATCCCGCCCGATATCGACATCGAACGGATCAAGGGACGGCCGGAGCCGGCTGCCGGCCTGCCGGCGCGCGGCACGGGTGGGGAAAGCGCCAGCACAGTGGAAGAGATCTCAGCAGCAGGCGCGGATGCGGAAGCTGAGGATGAGTCCCAATTTAAAGACAGCGAAGAAAAACCTAAGCGCGGGCGTCGGCGGCGCGGTCGCCGGCGGTCGCAGAGCGACGACACTAGGTCTGATAACGGGGCAGAAAACATCGATTCCCTCACTGCGGACCCCGAGGAGGAGGCCGCCACGTCTGGCAGGGATACTACCGAGGGCGAACATGACGGTGAGGAAAAACCAGCGCGCCGCCGCCGCCGCGGGCGCCGGGGCGGACGGCGCCGTAACCGCAATATCGATGCCGACACATCCAATGATGACAGAGACGGAGAGAAAATTACCGCAGGGTCGGAGACGTCCGACGACACTGCCAACGGCAATGCCGACGACAAATCCACACCCGAACCGATCGAAGCCGAGATTCGCGAAACACCGAGTGCCAGAGCCGATTCTTGGGCCGAAGGTGAGACCGTATCTGCCCAGAAGCTGAGATCCGACAGACCTAACAGTAGGTTAGGGGACGATCGCGGCGGCGAGAACAAACTCGAAGATACGAACTTTACTGGATCAGACGCAAAAACCGCGGCAGCGTTAGAGACGAGCCCTGAAGGCGCTGGTGCGGAAGACCCTGGGCTGGACAGGCAGGCCGTAGGCCTCGCCGATACACCGGTCGCCGATAACATCAAACCTCGGCGCAAGGGCTGGTGGCAGAAAATCGTCGAATAGCGCCCCGNTGNCNTGCCGTCAATTCAGTGTTTAAGATACGCTAGTCCACCAAGTTTGAAGACGCCCGGCGGCGGCAGCTATGATCGGGGTATCCCCGGCAAATGAAAACCGGATCGTGGCCCGTCCCCTGTCACGGTCAAAATCAGTTCCTGGCGCCAGGGCCACGCCAGTTTCGGCGAGGAGTTGACGGCATAATGCTTCGCTATCTTCGGTCAGATGATCGACCTCGGCATATATATAAAATGCGCCATCCGCCGGGGAGAGGCGGTCAAAACCGGCTTTCGGCAGCTCCCTGAGCAGCAAATCTCGGTTTGCCGAGTAGCGCGCGACATTTTTATCCAATTCTTCGGTGCAGTCGAAAGCTGCGCAGGCCGCCCGCTGCGACAACGTCGGCACAGAAATAAAAAGGTTCTGCGCTAGGCATTCGACCGACCGGTGTAAATCTTCGGGGATAACCATCCAACCTACACGCCAGCCGGTCATGGAATAATATTTCGAAAAGCTGTTCACGATGAACGCGTTGTCCGTGAAGTTCAAGGCCGTTTCAGCGACCCCTCCATGTGTTATGCCGTGATAGATCTCATCCGAGATCAGTCGAATTCCATTGTCGTCGCAATAACTGGTCAGTTCCTTCATTTCCGTCGCTCGCAACATGGTGCCCGTAGGGTTGGCCGGGCTAGCGACGATCAGCCCGTCGATCTGCCCAAATTCGCGCCTCGTTCTTTCCATAAGCTCCGGGGTCGGCTGGTAGCGTTCTGCCAACGTCGTTTGGATGGATACCGGCTCGATCCCAACTGCGGACAGGATATTGCGGTAAGCAGGATAGCCCGGATCGGCGAGCGCAACCCGGTCGCCCGCATCGAAGGCCGACAAAAAAGCCAGCATGAAGCCGCCAGATGACCCCGTTGTGACGACCACGCGGTCGGCAGCAAGGTCGATATCGTGCCGCTCACTGTAGTATTGAGCTATCCGTGCCCGTAGCGGGGAGATACCGAGAGCCTCCGTATAGCCGAGCTTGTCACTGCCGAGGGCCGCCTGGGCGACTGCGATCACGGCTGCCGGCGCACTGGTGGATGGCTGACCGACCTCAAGATGCAGAATATCCTCGCCCGCCGCTTCGCGCCGATTGGCCTCCTTCAGGACATCCATCACAATAAATGGATGCACTCGGCCGCGAACGGATCGCTTCAGCATCATCTTCAGAACACAGCGCTAATCGCGAGTCCGTGCCCTGCACGATCCGTCTCGAAGCGACATAGCTCCGGTTTTTCACGCGCACCCAGCGAGCAGAAAATTGCATTTGCCCGACCTTTTGTGTTTTCCTCCGTCGGTAGAGAGGTCAGCGCGCGGTCGAGCGTGCTATCGCCTTTAAATACGCGGTTGGCCGCGTCCAGTACCCGCAAGATACCCTCCGTACCCCCCGACCCTACCGCCGCGCCGCGCGCGTCCTTCAGAGGTTTGTTGATAATAACCATTGGCAGCCCGGGAAACGCATCGCCTCGCGGCGGAGCCGCC
>NZGJ01000052.1 GCA_002689465.1 Rhodospirillaceae bacterium
AAATCGAATACATCATTGATACGCACGGCATGATCCCACAGCACCGCGACACCAGCCCCAATCAGGTTGGTGACGGTATCACCTGCAACACCGCCCGAGATCAGGTAGGTATCGTCATCAGAACTGACCACCAGGTCGGCCGCACCGAGGCCGTCGAAGTTTCCGCCATGGACCCGAGCGCCTGCAAACTCGCCACCGCCAGCATCACCGATGGTCGTGGCAAGTACCGGGTTACCGCCGTCAACTCCGTTGTAGATAAACAACTCATCGTCCGTGAGCAGGGCCACGTCATCGATACCGTCACCGCTGTAATCACCAACCCCGGCAAAGTCGATCAGTCCCGCCTCGGTGAGCAAGAAGCCGGTAGCACTGATGTCGTTCGTCACCTGCTGCAGCCGAACATTGTCAATTGCCAAACCAAACGTACCGTTGGCAAAGCCATCTACACTGTCGAACACAAACCGGAAGCTGAACGTCGAAAGATCAGCAAACGCGGCCAGATCAACATCCACGCTGACGTTCTGCCAGGCGTTGTTGTTGACAAGACCACTCTTGTCGAGAGCGGTATTCCAGTTGATGCCATCGACGCTGAACTCGAGTCGGACCTGGTCGAAACTCGCCAGGGATTCAACATTCAACCGGTAATCAAACGTCACCGTCACGGACAATGCACCTGCAATGTTGTACGTCGGTGATGCCAACGCACCGGCAACACGCCCACCTGAACCGACAAAGTTCGAAGCCGCTGAATTCCCGAAGTAGAAGGACGGCGGGCTGGTCGGATCGACCGTCGCGGAGAGTTCCCAGAGGTCCTCTCCGCCGTTGATGGCGATACTGGTAAAGCCTGCGGTCGTACTAAAGTCTTCCAGTGCAAGGACGTCCGCGGTGCTGGCCGCCGGCGCGGTTACACCGAAGTCAGCGGCACCAAAGACAACAAATACGTCATCGTCATTGGCCACCAGCAGATCGTCAACATCGTGGATATTGCCTTCGCCATCAACCAGCGTGTCGTTGTTGAAGTTACCCGGCGTACCGAAAGACAGGAGACCACCGGAAGTGTGGCCCAGGACACGGTCTGCCTCCGCCAGGAGATCAATCATCTCTGGCCAGTCTGCAGCGGTGTCACCGACTGCGTTCAATTCGCGACCGAGGTAGATGTAGACGCCAGGATTGAATCCTGCCACCGCACCTGTACCGGACAGCGCGATGACAATGTCATCAATGCCGTCGCCGTTGTAGTCACCCGGTGGCGCAAACACTGCGCGTTCCCCATTGACAGCTGCCTGTAACAGCGGCGCAGGGATCAGGAATGACTTGGTGAAGCCGTTCAGGAAGACATGATCATCCGTATCGATGACGCCATTGCCGTTGAAATCCTGACCTTCACCCGGGGTGCCTCCCGGCACGCCCTGGTTGGTCGGATCCTCGTCTACGTGACCACCAAAGTAGATACGCGCCTCGGTGACACCGCCATTAATATCGTCGAGTACCGCAGCAATGAAGTCGTTGAAGCCATCACCGTTGACATCACCCAACGGAATGACCGTGGGGCGATACAGGGCATCAGTTGACTCAACGGTCAGGTCCGATTGATCCGCCCTAATCTCCAGGGTCTCACCGACCGACGGTGTCGCGGTATTGAAGGTAATTTCGTAGCTGCCCATCGAAGGAGCAATACCAATATTGGTCTGACCATCGCGGAACCCAAGGACATCGACATCACCGGCTATCGCTGCCGAATCCGGGTAGCTGACTGTGAGCTCACCCTGCTGATTGAGGGAGAACACGATGCGGCCAAACCGGTTGAAGGCGAAGACCTCCAACGTCGAATCATCACTCGTATCGAGCGGAGTATTTGCGCCGGTCAGATCGTCGTTGACGGCCACCAGGGCGTCATTGATATCTGCGACCAGGGCATCGAGGTCAGTATTGTCATCATCAACCGTGGGATCCAGATCGACCTGGAACGCCTCGCCATCAATCGTCAGGATGAACGATGCACCGAGTATGCTCGCGGCACCGTTGGGCTGCACAATCTGACCATTGGAGGGGCCCAGATCCTCAGCTTCCACTTGCCATGATCGGACGTTCTGGACATAGAGAATGTAGAACTCCGGAACACCGCTCAGCTGCTCAACCGGCAGAATGGCCTGCGCTTCACCCGGATCGACATCCTGAGCAGCAAACAGGAAGAATCGTGTCTCGGCATATTCCGGGCGATCCCACTCGGATTCCTCCAATCGATCATCAAAGATGATGTCGAACATCGCCGTGGTCACCAGCGTTCCCGTGATGTCACCCACCGTCGACAGGGGATCCGGGTTTCGGATGATGTAGTAGTCACCCACATCACCTTGTTGCAGCGTCAGGCTCTCCAATGAAAGACCTGGCACGATGTCCGGCAGGAACGCGGCAAAGTTGACGTTGCTGTTGGTACTGTCAACGCCGTTACGATTTACAAATTCGAACTGATCCGGTGGAGCACTCTCATCACCCACCAGCAGGTCGGCACCCGCACCGCCATGGAGTTCATCGTTGCCGCCGCCACCGGCGACGTAGTCGGAACCCGCACCGCCGTAGATCACATCGTCATAGGCGCCACCAAACAGCAGATCACTGCCGTCTCCACCGTAGATCTCCAGTTCAGAAATCAGGCCACGCTGCTCGTCATCGCCTTCCTTGATGCCCCACTCTGAGTCGGTGTTGGGGAACTTGAACTCTGCATCACCGCGGAAGACGTCGTCCCCGTCGCGCAGGTCGATCACCGTCTTCTCAACGTCCACCTGCTGATAGAAAACAAACGTCTGCGTAAAGACTTCGCGTACCGGGTTATCTTCGGTTGCATCACTATCGATAAAGCCCAGAACATCGATCTGCGGGTCACCGACGGGATCAATATCCTCGATGCCAATATGATCGTTTCGAGAAACGAAAGTGTTCTGGAATAGCAGGCGGCCATTCTCAAACGCCACAATGATGCGGTCAGTCAGATCCGAAACGGCACCGGTGGGTGCACCGGTGTCATCCAGCAGGTCTGCCTGTGTCATGGCAACGCCAATATCAGCAGCCAGATCCTGGTAACTCGCGTTGTCCTCGGTATCTGCGCTGGCTACTGAGATACGGTATTCGTCATCGCCCAGGCGCAGGTTGAAATCGAGGTCAGATTCGAGACGACCCGGTTGTGGCGGCGCCTGTTCATCCTGAAGCAGGGTGATGATGAAGAAGTCACCCGCTTCACTGGCGGCCACTGCGGCAATCAGGTCATCTGCGCTGGTGTCGGTCGCAAGATCAAGACTGAGTGTGCGTGTAGCCTCGTTATAGAACGCGGTTGACTCAGTCGTGCCACTGTCAGTGACATTAATGGTGATGCCATTGAAATCCTGGCCCACACTGCGCGCAGTGATCACGATTCCGTTGTCGTCCGCCACGCTACCGAGGCTGGCGGTAGCCGCCGTTGTGATGTCGCCGCCTGACAGCGTCACACTGACCGGTGCCGCCAGGTTCACAAACCCATCGCCATCGTTGACAGTTCCAGCCGCTGCCGGTGGGATGAAAGGTGTCGGTGCATCGTCCGCCACGAGGATGAAGCCCGGCAAGGTTTCGGTCACAAAGCGCTGGTTGGCCTCATCCCAGATCAGCGCGGTGAACTCATAACGATGCAAAATGCGGTTGTAGCGCAGCGATACAAAGTCTGGGACCGCACGTCCTGAACTATCGGTGTCACCACCCAGGAACAAGACCTGGTCTTCTCCATCACCACCAAACAGGCGATCAACAAAGGTTGGAATGTAGGTCTGGTCAGAATCGTTGATCTGTGGCAAGAGATCCGGCAGCAGCTGGAATGTGTCGTCGCCAGGACCGCCAAACAGAAGATCCGGCGCCTGGCGGTCAGTCCCACCCGAAATCACATCATTACCCGGTCCGCCAAAGATCCAGTCCTCACCAATACCCCCAACCAGTACATCGTTACCGGTACCACCCAGAATCACGTCTTTGCGTACCACGTCGGTAATACGGGCAAGATCTATCGTTGTCGCGGGTTCACCCGTGCTCAGGACAAACTCAAGCTCATAGATGGTCGGCACTTCGTTGGGTGTAGTTACTTCGAGAACGTAGGTTACGCCGACTTCCAGACCTGCCAGTGAGATCTCTCCGTTCGATTGGCCAGACAGGTTGAGAATGCTGTAACCGGTCTCGCCGATCGATGGGAACAACTCGTATGTCGCCTTCTTACCGGTGTTGGTCAACGTTGCATCAAATCCGGCGACGGTATCGATCTCCGCGATCACTGCATCCGCCGTAGTCACACCACTGTTCAGTAGCACGGTCAGGACCGTTCCAGACAACGTTGCTTCCGGCACCGTGCGGGTAATGTCATGGACAAAACGAATCTCAAGTCCGGAGAACGGCGCCGTGACCGTGAAGCTGTTGCGCGATCCTTCCGTGTCCACGGCAATAGTGTCATCGGCGGTGGTCAACACGAGATCCCGGAACCCGGCTGTTAACGCTTCAAGGTTGATCGCACCGTTGCCATCGTTGTCACCCGAAAGAATCTCAACCACATAGTCACCAGCAGCGAGACCATTCAGCGACAATGTCGCGACACTGTCGTCCCGGGTGTCCACCTCGTTCAGGAACAGGCCATCGGCCGTAGACAATCGAATGGTCAGGAATTCTTCAGCCGTTAGTTGCAGCACTGTGAACTTGTCATCAATGGTCCCGGTCTCTGCCAGCGTGAAGCGGTAGAAGTCGACGTCCATCTCATCGTGCAACGAGAGATTGGTGATGCGTGCCAGGTCCTCAACATCCGTCAGCACAAACGCGTTGTCGATCAGATCGTTGTCTGGAGATTCAAGATCAGGACCGTCGGGGTTGATGGCAATGACGGTGAGATCGCGTGGCGTCGTCACGCCATCCAGACTGAACAGCGACAACCCAAGACCATCCAATTCTGACGCGGACGTCAGTTGAATCACCGCGTCAGAACCCGGCGTTTCTGCGAGACGGAACGTGTAGTAGTCCACGTCAGAGGCACTATCCATCGTCAGTCCGCTGAAGACGATATTGTCCGACAACACGAGCGAAGCGACGGCCGCTGAATTGTTCGCAAAGCCCAGTTCACTGATGACAACGCCCGACGCGGTCTCGAGGGTCAGCGAAGCCCTGGCTCCACCGTTAACGGTGACAAACGCCACCTGATCCTCAATCAGCACAGCACGTACGCTACCGCCCAGTCCTGCATCACTCAACGCCACTGACAGGTCTGCAACCAGGTCCAGTGCACTGTCGTTATCCAGCGTGACATCACGATCAAGGAACACCTCTACGGGAAGTGCACCGTTGACACCAATACTGAAGACCGCGTTTTCGGAAATCTGCCCTTTGGAGACGTTATCCAGATCGGCAAAACCAACCCGGGTCAGCACAAGGTCATCGCTGCGAATGCTAAAGGCATCGATGGAAGCACCTGTGACGGGTCGGAACCCAACCCCATCAAGCGCGTTGAATGCTTCCAGTTCATCATCGATACCGGCATCTACCAGCGCGGCATTGAGATCAAGCAGCAGGTCCTCGAGGTCCGCATTCCCGACGGTGTCGTCACCCGCAAGCACAATCGCGGTATCCGCCCCATCGATAGTGAATCGGAAGAGCGCTGTCTCGCCCGCCACCAGTCCCAGGGTCGGATCCAGCAGTTCGCTACCAGCAATGGCAAACACCGGAGAATCCGGTGTCACTCCGGTACCATCCTCAAAGCCCAGTGCGTTCACAAGGGTCGTATCCCCACCTACCGCGACCTGCGTCAGCGGTGTCAGGGACCGGAACGCGAGCAGGTCATCCAGCACAATGACTTCAATGGTGAGATCAAGACCCGCGTCGATAAGCACCTGCGCCAGATCGTCCCGCAAATCGTCCACAGATAGATTGTCCGCTGTACCGCTGGAACCACTGCCGGTCACGTTCAGAGTGTGGACCGTTCCATCGATCAGCAGTGTGAATGCACCACTTTCACCAGCGGCCAGACCCAGGGTTGGGTCAAACGTCCCGGCGTTCGCGCCGACCAGTGTCAGTGGGACGTTGGCCGCGATCAGGATCGCCTGCCCAACAGCATCGTGGTTTTCAAAGCCGAGGTGCCCGATGGTTTCCGTATCGTCCTCTGCAGCTACGATCTCAATCGATTCCAGAGTCGTGCCCGACACCGGTGAGAATGCCAGCTGTGTCGAATTGATCGTCACCACTTCAAGACGATCCGCAAGACCTGCGGTATCGAGCGCAGCCGTCAGTGCCACGAGCAGTTCCGCAATCGAAGTACTGCCACCAGTGACACTGATGGTGACCGTATTCTCAAGATCACCATCCAGGATCAATCCAAAGCGGCCACTCTCAGAATCCAACAACGACAGGCTCGGATTGGTGACAGCATCTCCGATCAGCGTTGCGGTACCGAACGTAAAGCCAAACTCAGGCAGATCGTTTCGGACCCCCTCTTCAGTCTGGTCAGGCAGAATCGCAACACCGGACACGAACTCAACCCGATCGTCACCCGCACCCGCGTCTACCCACACCGTCTTCTGTACAGTTGGGCCAATCGTGACAACGTCATCGCCGTCCAATGCATCGACGATGATCGCAATGAAATCACCCTCCGCCGGTAACAGGTTGCCTACCATCTGTTGCTCGCGGAATTCCTGCGTCTGCGTGTCTACGACGGGAACATCACTTTCTGTATCCTGACCATGCACCTCTGCGTTGTCCCGCTGCTCCCGCCAGGCGTCTACATCGCGCTGGCTATCGCTGGGGTTCCAGATGGCATCACCGTTCTCGTCGGTGGCATTGAAGTTGAGTCGAACCTGCGCGGCGAATGTGAAGTTGCCGTTGTTGTTGGTGAGGCGTGTGATCAGGTGAGTGTCCGCCAGAAGTCCAGGCTCGGTCACAAAGTCCACCGAAATCACGTCATCAGCGTTGGTCGCACGGTAGTACCAGACGCGATCCGATTCCGCCGCGTAATCCTTCCACTCGTCACCGGCTTGACCACCGTCCAGGGTGTCAAAACTGGAACCGTCAGCGCGGAACAACGTGTCCTCACCGCCGTTGCCATACATGAAGTCGAGACCGGTACCACCATACAGTTCATCGTTCAGCTCAGAACCCAGCAGACGGTTCAGACCGGTATCTTCCAAGGTGTAGCGGCCGTCACCATCGTGATTGAAGAACGCACCCGTCTCTTCATCCAGATAAACACCAAATTGATTCAGCACCTTGATGGAGGTGACGAGGCTGACAAACGATAGTCTGCCCTCATCAAGTACAGCGGCGACCTGGTACCCAAGCCCAGCCAGGAGCAGCGCGTCGTTGATGTCCTCAAGCAGGTCTTCGGCACTGGTGTTGTCGGCTGTGGCCTCCTGGGTGATGACAATGGTCGCTTCGGTGGCGTTGCTGCGCAGCGTCAGGCTGGCGCCATTGGCATCCTCGATCTGGCCGTTGATAGGCGCTGTTCCACCCGTGATCGTACCGAGTTCTGAGGTAATACCACCGACAAAGCCCCACTCGGTCTGGGCTGCATTCCCCGCAGCAACATTCACGATCGACAGCTCGGTACCCGTGGTGGTCAGAATGATCGTATTGCCAGGCAAGCCATTCTCAAGCGTGCTGCGGCCTGCAGTGACAATGTCGCCAATCCCGGCTTCATCCAGAGATGCGTTGATGGTGTCAACGAGATCCGAGACATCAGCGTTCTCAATGGTCGCCAGACGAGACACCGTGACGTCTACCGGCTCACCGCCACCAATCACCAGCGCAAAGTGCGCATCCGCCGAAAGCTGGCCGGAGACCGGTGCATGCGCCGTTGCGATGATCTGCGCGGTACGATTGGTTTCACTGACCGACGCCGTCTGACCGTCTTCCAGATGCAGTTCCAGGAACGAGGTATCGTTGATACCGCCTACATTGGGGTCAACAGACCACGTAAACAGACGATTGTTGCCCTGGCCACCGACCAGGTCATCGTTGCCGGAACCACCGAACAGCCAATCGTCGTCGACGGTGAGACCCTGACCCGGGCCACCATCACCAAACAGCCGGTCATCACCCCCAAAACCAAACAACGTGTCGCTGCCGAAGCCGCCATCCAGTCGATCGCGACCGTTGGTACCCGACAGCGTATCGTTACCCGGTCCGCCATCGATGACGCCAATCCAGTCGTCACTTCGGGCAGACAGATCCGAGATGTCGATGGCATTGGCACCACCGGCAAAACCCAGGGTGTCGTTTCCGCCCAGTCCTGAAATCCTGAACTGCTCGACCATGGCGACGCCGTTCTCGTCGCGCCACGCGTTGAGGAACGTGTTGGTGCCAAAGCCGGTTGTCAGCGTTGCAACCAGTTGTTCAACCGCCTGTTGCCCTTCAGCGAAACCGAGCACATCAGTGACATAGTCGTTGACCCCGGTGAGGACGAGACTTGCAGCCCGGCCATAACCTACGGTCACAAACGCAATCGTCTCACCACGTTTAACAACCTGAATCTCGCCACCCAGAATCGGATCCTGCGACAGCACAGTGTTGAGACTGGAGATGATCGAGTCGATCCCGGAACCGAGGTTCACCGAGAAGCTGATGACCGGCAGGTCATTCAGTTGCAGACTGAATTCCGCAAGGCCCTGAGCCACTCCGGCTGAATCGACGGCTTCGCCACCCAGCAGTGCTACTTCTTCGCTCAGCACCAGGTTGTCGTTGAGGTCAGTACCTTCAATCAACAGGATGTCTGTCGCGTTATCATCGAAGACATCACCGACACGATTGTTGCCGTAGTGACCATCCACCACGTCGCCGAACACGCTGTAAGTGAGGCGCGTGTCCATCAGCATCATGTCGATACCGCCACCGCCATACAGGTTGTCGTTGCCGTCCTGACCTTCAATCCAGTCGGAGTCGGCTCCACCAAACAGCGTGTCGTTTCCGCCACCACCGAGTAGCTGGTCCTCACCGCTACCGCCGAACAGCATATCGTCACCACCGATTGTGGCGGCGTTCGGGTTCAGCGCGTAGGTGCGCGTATACAGCCAGTCACCTGCCAGGAAGTCGGCACCGTTGTCGCCAAACAGCAGGTCTGCGCGCAGCCCACCATAGAGGAAGTCATTGCCTGAACCTCCGTGCAACTCGCTGCCGGACATCCCTGCTTCGAGCAACTGGGTGGCAATTGAGTCAGCGCCGGTCGTGTTCGTATAGCCGTACAGGAAGTCGATGCCATCACCACCCCAGAGGCGCTGCCCAGCCAGATCGATATTGCCGCCGTCACCAAACAACCGGTCGCGGCCATCATCACCATAGAGCTGGTCGACTCCACCAATCCCTGAGAAGTCGCCATTGATGTCGAAGTCCCCGCGGATCACATCATCATTGCCACCACCACGCGCCACGTCGTTGCCGTCACCGCCGGTGATATTGTCATTGCCGGCGCCACCATCAAGATAGTCATTGCCATCGTCGCCATCGAGTTCATCGGCACCGCCGCCACCGAACAACCAGTCGTTGTCGCTACCGCCAAAGAGTTCGTCGTCTCCATCACCGGCCTCGCCTTCCATGGTTTGCCCGATCACTGCAATCGGCGTTATCAAAGGCACTATGAACCCGGTTGGATGTTCCAACTCTGCCGCATCCCAATCGAGTGGCGTCTCAAAACCAGCGGCAAAGAACGCGGCCTGTGAAATATTTTCAAAACCGCCCCACAGCAGGTCGTTACCGGAGTCACCCACGAGCAGGTCGTTACCGGCATCACCGACAATGACGTCATTCCCAGGACCACCCCAGAGCAGGTCAGCGCCAGGTCCACCATCAATACGATCCAGGCCGCCTGCCGAGACATCGTCGCTCTCGACGAGTTCACGCACAAAGTCTCCGGCACCGTTTCGTTCCACCGCACCGTTATCACCGAGGATGAAATCAGATCCAGTGTCCTTGGTACCGCCGGTCAGCGTGTCTGTACCCGCACCACCGATGATGTAGTCACCACCCAAACTGGTGGTATCGATATAGGCGAGTGCAGCGTAGTCGCCAAAGTCCGGTCGTTGGCTGAAGGCAAGATCGTTGTCAATGAAATCGTTACCACCGAAGTTGGGATCGATGCTCTCCGCGCGCTGTACGAGGTCATCGTTGTTCAGGAAGATGCGACCGCCATCGCCAAAGAGGAAGTCCGGCTCCGCATTACCAATGATCTGGTCATCGCCAACACCACCAAGGATCACGTCCACCAGCGGACCGCCGGTAATCAGATCATCACCACCGAACATGGGGTCCGTGGTCCAGAGATCGTTGTCGGCCGGAGTCAGACCCATACGGCCGTTGTCACCAATGATAAAGCTGAGGTTTTCATCAGAGCCGGCATCGATGCGATCGTCACCGGTACCCCCAAAGAGACGATCAGCACCGCCAAAGCCGTTCAGGTAATCGATCTCGTCATCACCACCAAATTCCGGATCAATCGTCTCGATCAGCTCAACACTGTCAATCGCATCGCGCGTGACATAAGCGCCGTCACCCACGATGAAGTCATCATCAAGCTCACCCTTCAGAATGTCGCCACCGAGGCCAGTCAGGTCATTCCCACCCGATCCGCCCAGAATAATGTCGCGACCCTCACCACCGGTGATGACATCCTCACCACCTTCGGTGGGATCGGTGGTGTAGACGTCGTTGTCATCTGCGGCATCCGGATCTGTTCTGACGATGACGCCGTTATCACCGAGCAACACGTCGTTGGCATTGTCGGGACCGCCAGCAATAGTGTCGTCACCGACACCACCGATGATCATGTCGATCTGCCCGTTACCTTCCAGCAGATCGTTACCACCGATGCCGGGATCGGTGCTGTACACACGCTCGAGCACGTCACCGGCGCCGCGCTTGGCGTAACCGCTGTCTCCCAGGATGACGTCAATACCGGCATTGCCAAAGACAGTGTCCTCATCCGCGCCAGCGATGATCAGGTCGTCTCCGGTACCGCCTGTGATCGTATCGCTACCACCGATATCCGCGTCAGTACTGAACAGGTCATTGTCGTCGGCGTTGTTCGGATCGACTCGTACCAGCACACCGCTGTCACCGATGATGCCGTCGTCTCCGGCTTCGCCGCGCAGGTCATCATCACCGAGGCCACCCATGATCAGGTCGTCTCCGGCGGAGCCCAGGATGACATCCAGACCGCCCTCGTCAGCATGGGTACTGGTGACGCGCTCAACCACGTCCGTGCCACTACGATCAACAATAGCGTTGTCGCCGACGAGAATGTCGTTACCCGCGTTACCCGTCAGCGTATCGCCGGTGACGTCACTGTCCGTACCACCGCTACCACCGATGATCAGGTCATCACCACCGCCACCGGTGATGGTGTCGGTACCACCGTGAATCAGGTCGGAAGAACCGACACCGGTATCAGCGTCACTGGCAAAACTCGTAGTGATCAGGTTGTTCACCGCATTGCGGATGATGACCGCTGAATCACCAATCAGGGTGTCGTTGGCGTTATCGGCAAAGCCACCGGACATCACGTCGTCACCAATACCACCTACCAATGTGTCCGCACCGGCGTTGTCACTGTCCACATCGATGGCGTCATCATCACCAAACTCGGCCAGCGTGCTATGAACTGCGGTCAGGAGGTCGGTGGCATCGCGTACCAACCAGGCGTTGTCGCCGTAAATCAGATCGTCGCCAGCGCCACCGAACAGCGTGTCGCCCGGCGTACCGACCGTATATGTGTCAGCGCTGCCACCCACAATCAGGTCATCACCGGCACCGCCATGCAGCGTGTCACGGCCACCAAAATCAGGATCGGAGCTGTAAAGGTCGTTGGCCTGCGCCGAGCCGTCGCTTCGTACAGAGATCGCGTTGTCACCAAACAGGATATCGCTGCTACCATCCCAGCCACCGTTTGCCACGTCGTCACCAGTGCCACCAATGATCAGATCGGCACCCGTACTCTCAACAGACAACTCAGCAGCATCGTTGGCGTCGATAGTGTCGTTGCCGCCGTGGGTGGGAATAATGGATGTAATTCGAAGGACCTCCTCGGTGCCCACCGTGCCTGGTGTTCGTGTCACCGAGGCGTTGTCACCCAGGAGCGTGTCGTCGCCCGCATCACCTGACAGTTGATCGTCACCGGTACCGCCAATGATGATGTCGTTATCGCTGCCACCCCGAATCGTATCGTCGCCCGCTTCATCCGGCAGAATGGAGATAATGTCGTTGTTGACGAGCGTGCTGTCGGTCATCACCTGACCGGCATCGCCAAGCAGGACATCCATCCCTGCCCCTCCGTCAATCACGTCATCTCCAGCACCGCCGATGACCACGTCATGGCCGCCATTACCCTGGATGTCGATGTCATCACCGGCAAACGTGTCAATTGTGAGACTGGTCAGGAGNGCACTGCCAAAAACAATGTCCCCGTTGTCCGCCAGGATGACGTCGTTGTCGTCGCCACCGACCAGTCTGGCGTCGCCGCCGGAACCGCCAATCAGGGCATCGTCACCAGCACCACCATCGAGACGATCGACACCGACCGTACTGTAGTCGCTGCTCGCCATGGTCAGGAGCACACCAGCAATATCGCGCGTCATAACACCCGCGTCACCAATCAGTGCATCGTTACCTGCTTCCCCGTCGATGATGTCGTTACCAGGGCCGCCGAAAATCAGGTCATTACCGTTGCCACCGACAATGGTGTCGTTGCCGGTATCGGTCAGCGCTGTGGTCGCTAGTGACGTGTCATCCGCGTTGACCGTCCCACGGTCACCGAAGATAAAGTCCACGCCATCATCACCGGCAATAGTGTCATTGCCGCTATGTCCCTGGATGAAGTCCGTATCGGAACCACCAAAAATGATGTCGTTGCCGGGACCTGCATCAATCGTATCGCGCCGTCCACGATCCGGATGCGACGAGCGCAGACCCGCCAGGGCAAATGCGCCCGCTGTTCCAATCGCCTCGCCATAGTCACCAAAGATGATGTCGTTGGCAGCATCCACAAGGCCACCGAACAGGCTATCGAGGCCATCACCACCCATGATGAGATCACCGCCTTCATTCTCAGTGGCATCAATCACATCGTCGCCACCAGTGTTGAACGCGACGCTGTCGTATCCATTGGCCACACTGGCCGACTCGAATCGAATGACACGCTCCGCCGCATCGCGTGTCACGTACGCATGGTCGCCCGCAATGTAGTCGTTACCGGTACCGCCTGTAATCGTGTCGCCGTCTACGGTTGCGACATCATTCCCACCGGATCCCCCCAGGATGATGTCATTGCCCGGACCACCCCTGATGCTGTCGACGCCACCATCAGTCGGCGCCGTTGAATAGACATGCCACGCCTGAGCGCTGCCGTCTGCCGCTACAACGACACCATGGTCACCCAGGATGACATCCACGTCGGATGCCGTTCCGCCATACAAGTTATCGTCACCAGCGCCGCCCACCAGGAAGTCATCGCCATCGTGGCCGGTGAGGTCAAGATTGTCGGCGGCACCATTGGCTGTCGAGATACTCTCCATACGCAGGAACTGCCCCGTCCCGGAGAACAGAACATCCGCGTGATCACCAACCAGCAGGTCGCGACCCGCGTCACCGTTCAGCGTGTCGGATCCGGCTCCCCCTACGAGGATATCGTTGGCTGCACTCCCGTTCAGGATGTCGCTACCACCCATATTGGTATCAATACTGGTCAGCCTGAAGTCGGCACCATCGGCACGAATGTGTGCAAAGTCACCGACCAGGCGGTCGTTCCCTGAATCGCCTCGCAGAGTATCGCCATCGGCACCACCCAGCAGCGTATCGAGTCCCACGCCGCCGAACAGGTTGTCGGCGCCGCCAGAGCCCGGATCGGTCGTAATGATGTCCGTGGCTACGCCACCCGTAATCGTCACACGCCCGAAGTCGCCAATCAGGATGTCGTTGCCGTCGTCGCCAAACAGATCGTCATTGGCCGCCCCCCCAAAGACGATGTCGTTACCGCTGTTGCCGTGGATCACATCTCTGGCACCAACAGCAGGACTCGTTGTCTGGGCCACGATACCGGTAGAGAACCCGAGGTCGCCAAACGCGATATCGTTCCCGGAATCGGCGTTGATGGTGTCTTGACCGTCGCCACCCTCGATCACATCGTCACCAGAACCACCATTGATCGTGTCGTTGTCACCACCACCATCAATCAGATCATTGCCATCCCCCGCTGAAATGATGTCGTTACCCGCATCACCATTGATGACATCGTTACCACCAAATGTATCGATGGTGTCATTGCCCGCCCCCCCATTGACGGTATCGATGCCATTGCCACCCGATATCGAGTCGTTACCGGAACCCCCTGAAAGGACATTGTTGCCATCACCACCAACAATTTCGTCGTTGCCGCCACCACCGTTGATGACATCGTTGCCACCCAACGCATAGAGCTTGTCGTTGCCATCGCCACCATTCAGCGTTGCCGCGCCCGAGCCCAGCGCCAAAACGGTGTCGTCACCGACACCGCCTGAGATCTCCACGGGTACGGTGACGCCCGGATTGATCTGGATCAGGTCATCACCCTGGCCCGCATCACGTACAACGATGCGAGATACACCGGTGTAAGTCTGCGTCTGACCCATCGCGGAAACCAGGATGGTGCCTGGCGCTATCTGATTGATAACGTAGGATTCTGCGCTGTCATTCTCGAAATACTGACCCCGGTGTACGGCATCAACGCCCATATTCAGATAGAGCGTACTGCCAGACATGCGCGCCAGCGTCGGTGTGGCAAAGGACCACACGATCTCACCCCGGAAGGTGATGCCAACAACAGTCACACTGATTCCAAGACGGATTGAGGCTGCCCGATATTCAAACGACCCTTCGATCCGAGCCAGCGTGAAGGAGATATCCG
>NZGJ01000053.1 GCA_002689465.1 Rhodospirillaceae bacterium
GCCCCAGCGAATACTTTCACCGTATACCCCGACCTGACTGAGTGCGATTGAAGGGATTCCTAAAAGCGCACCCTCCATCGCAGCGGCGACAGTGCCAGAATAGGTAATGTCGTCGCCAAGATTACCGCCAGCATTTACTCCCGACAAAACAAGGTCTGGGCGTTTCCCCGTGATAATATGTTTGACGGCAAGTAATACGCTGTCTGATGGCGTGCCATTTACTGCGAACTTTTGTCGTAAAATACGGCGAACCCGGAGCGGAAGCGTAAGCGTTAATGAATGGCCGGAAGCGCTTTGTTCACTTTCCGGCGCGACAACCCACACGTCGTTCGATATTTTTTTTGCGATTTTCTCGAGAACGCTAATACCCGGTGCATTTACGCCATCGTCGTTAGAAACCAGAATTCGCGCCTGGCGCAGGTCCATCAACCAGCACCCTGTGCGGCTATTACTTCGATACCGCCCATGAAGGGTTGTAGAGCCTCGGGGACCCGGATTGAACCGTCCGCCTGCTGATAATTCTCGATCACCGCGATAAGCGTGCGTCCGACGGCTAGCCCTGAACCGTTCAAGGTATGGACAAAATCAGTGCCTTTGCGGTCTCTTGGACGGAAGCGTGCCCGCATCCGCCGCGCCTGGAATTCTCCACAATTCGAACAGCTTGAGATTTCCCTGTAACGGTCTTGACCCGGCAGCCAAACCTCAATGTCGTAGGTTTTTTGCGCCGAAAAACCTAGATCGCCGGTCGAAAGAACAACCACCCGGTAATGAAGATTGAGACGTTTTAAAACTTCTTCCGCGCAATTGGTCATCCGTTCGTGCTCATCGACAGAATCACCTGGATGACAGATGCTGACCATCTCGACTTTCGTGAACTGGTGCTGGCGCAGCATGCCGCGAGTATCCTTGCCGGCAGCCCCCGCCTCAGACCGGAAACACGGGGTGTGCGCGGTAAATCGGAGCGGTAGATCAGACTCACTCAGAATTTCGCCGGCCACCAGATTGGTTAGAGGCACTTCTGCTGTCGGGATCAACCAGTGATCAGTCGTGGTTTTGAACAGATCTTCTTCGAATTTTGGCAACTGACCGGTTCCGTAAGCTGCATCATCGCGCACCAGCAATGGAGGATTAACCTCTGTATAACCAAACTCCTCGGTATGAAGGTTGAGCATCAATGTCGCCAACCCACGTTCCATGCGGGCGAGGGCTCCGCGAGTGACAACAAAACGCGAACCAGAAAGTTTAGAAGCCGCCTTAAAGTCGATCAGACCCAGACGTTCGCCGAGGTCGATGTGATCAAGTACATCAAAATCAAAAAAGGGCTTTTCGCCGATGCAACGAAGCTCGACGTTATCGTCTTCGTCGGCACCGTCGGGTATATCGTCAGACGGAATGTTCGGTATTTCTTCAAGCATTGACCGTAACGACGCGATGGTGTCGATCTGCCGGTTTTCTAGGGCCGCGATGCTGTCTTTTAGTGATGCTACCTCAGTCATCTGCGCGGATGAATCTTGGCCTTTTCCTCTCAAGGCACCGATCTGCTTCGACGCCTCGTTCCGCCGGGTCTGCAGGTCCTGAAGGCCGGTCGTGATGTTGCGGTTCTCAGCATCCATTGCCAAAACATCCGCGGCAATCGCCGGAAGACCCCGACGTTTGAGGGCGGCATCGAAAGCTTCGGGGTTTTCACGAATCCATCTGATATCGTGCATATTGCTAGGTTCTTAATGATTAAAACGAATGTCAGGCAGTGCCGCTGTCTTTTTCGGGGTCTTGCTCCGATTTTGGATCACCGCCACCATTAAAGCCGGCACCGCCAGCCCGTTTGGCTTTTTTCTTTTCGATCATCCGTGCCCCAATAATAGACATTTCGTACAAGATGATAATTGGAATCGCTAGCCCGATCTGACTGATAACATCCGGAGGGGTTAGGATCGCGGCAGCAACGAATACGCCGACAATCGCGTAGCGCCGCTTTCTGGCCAGGCCCGCAGACGTCACGATACCCGCCTTTGCTAATAGGATCAGCAACACTGGTAGCTCGAAGGCGATGCCAAAAGCAAAAATCAGGCGTAGTACCAGCGACAAGTACTGATCTACCTTAGGTTCTACCTGAACCGGGAGGTTTCCGTCGCCGCCAGCGGTCTGGAAAGCCAGGAAGAAATCCCAGGCGAGCGGCATAATGAAATAGTAAACGAGCGCCCCCCCCAGAAAAAACAGAACCGGCGTCGCGATCAAAAACGGCAGAAAAGCACTCTTCTCATTCTTGTAGAGNCCNGGNGCAATAAACATCCAGAGTTGCATGGAAATAATNGGNAAACCTGCGAACAACGCCGTAAAGAATGCAACCTTGATATGGGCNAGAAANGGTTCATGCAATGCGGTAAAGATCATCCGGGCGCCCTCNCGCCCTTCGAGAGCTCGGGCAAGCGGGCGCACGAAAAAATCGTAAATTTCTTGAGCAAAGAAAAAACTACCGAGAAACAAAATGAAAAATGCCAGAAAGCTGTATATCAGTCGCATCCGAAGCTCTATTAGATGCTCAAGCAGCGGCATCTTTTTTTTGCTCTGAGCATCGTCGCCACGGGCTTTTTCGCTTCCGGCTACCGCCTCGTCGCTCATGACCCCCCATCCGGCTTGAGGCCTTTCTCAGGCCTATGCGTATCCGGTGTGGACGCAGGATCAGAGTCAACGGTCTCGTTAAGCCCTGAATGCGGGTCGTCCATTTCCTCTACATCCTCGGTATTGCGCGTCTGATCGGTAACCGCAATACGGTTATTATCGGCAAATTCAGGGGTGTGATAGTCGATCATCTGGTCATCAGTCCAGCCAGACGGAAGGTCCAATGCATCCATCAAGTTTTCGTCAGGATCGGCAACAGTTTGTATACCTTCGGGGAAATCGCCGGTACCCGCCCCAGCAATCTCCTTGAGATCATCTGTCAGTTTGTTGATTTCCGCGTCATGAGCAACTTCTTCGAGCCCAGATTGAAATTCGCGGGTGAGGGTCCTGGCATGGGCGACAAACTTACTCAAGGTCCTGATTGCACCCGGCAGTTCTTTGGGACCTATTATAATGATCCCCAGAATGGCAATCAGGAGGAACTCCCATCCGCCGATGTCCAACATGGCGGCGCGCGCCCTTCCTTACAAATCTCGTTGTAACAATGCCTCAGTGTTTCGCGGCTTCATCTTTTTTTACAGCATCGATAGCGGCGTCTTCGCTATCCGACTTTAGGGATTTGTCGGGTGTAGCCGCAGCATCTCCTTCTGGCTTTTCTTCTCTAAGGCCCTTTTTGAAGGCGTTGATCCCACGAGCGGCATCACCCATAATGCGGGAAAGCTTGCCGCCGCCCCCGAAAAGTACGAGCACCACAACCAAAACGATGACCCAGTGCCAAATACTGAAGGTCCCCATAAGAGACAGTCCTATCCAATAAACATTAATGTCTGCCAATGATCGCAGAAAGTCCTTCGCGCCGCAATAACAAGGCGGAAGATCGTATGGTATTACTTTGGAAACACAAAAATATTTTGTTGATCGAGGGAAACCCCGATAGATGAACCCTCTGTTGGTAGCACCCGCCCGGGAACACGCGAATGAAGATGCAACCCACCGTCCTCGCCATTCGGTATACTGAGATGTAGTAGACTGGATCCCCCTAACAGCCGCGTCGTAATCACGTTCGCTACTGCTGTTGTGTCTGCAGCTTCCGACACTTTAAGCGCTTCCGGACGCACAAGAACATCGACTTCGATCCCGTTACTCAGTTCGCGTGCACATATACGGCCGAGCGGAGTCAAGACATGACCATCCATTACCCGGCCCGTTATTTTATTCACCTCGCCGAACAGTCCGGCTACAAACGCATTGAACGGGCGAAAGTAAAGCTCTTCAGGTGAACCTACCTGGATAACCTCTCCATCCCGCACCACCGCCAACTTGTCGGCCATCAACATCGCTTCTTCCGGATCATGGGTTACTATAATGGACGCTGATCGAGATTTTTTTAGGATATGCAGGCATAACTCTCTAAGCTGATTACGCAACCGGGTATCTAGGTTTGAGAAGGGTTCATCCAGCAGGAATATTCTTGGGCGCGGTGCTCTCGCACGGGCAAGCGCGATCCGCTGTTGCTCGCCTCCGGACAGAAGATGTGGATAGCTATTGGCAAATTGGAACATGCCCACCTGATCTAGGACCTCATGTACCCGAGAATCCCGCTCACGCGAGTCAAGTTTCTTGAGCCCAAAGGCAACGTTCTCGGCCACCGTCAAATGAGGAAAAAGGGCAAAATCCTGAAACAATAAGCTCACGGCCCGCTTTTCAGGTGGGACATTGTGTCCGACATCGGCAAGTACGTTACCGTTCCAGCTTATCCGGCCAGCCTGCAGTTCTTCAAGCCCGGCGATCAAACGCAATGCCGTAGTCTTACCACAACCAGACGGACCTAGCAGACACAGGATCTGGCCCGGCGCGACGTGAAGATTGATATTCCGCAGTATCTGTTTGGCGCCGAAGCGATGGCAGAGCCCGCTTACTGTCAGACCCGCTTCGGTGTTTGCGCCTTCAATTTGTTTGTCCATAATTTATGGAAGCTATTGAGAGCGCGCGCCAATAGCAATTAAAGAATCCTTCCTGTCCCCCTAGTCGCCTCCCGCCAATACGAAAAATACGCCAGGGGCGCAGTGATCGTTTCTCCAGTAACCAGGTCATCTCCGCTCGGCAGGCTAGGCTCATCATTCACATTATGCTCCGGAACCAGTTATACTCTCGCAACGGCCTCGCCCGTCACTCAACCCTCGCTCGCGTCCACACTCTCACCACCGTCAGTTTCAGCAAGCGCGTCAGATTCTTAATCTTCCGGTGATCCTCCCCCTTTAGCGCTGTCATAAATTTCTCCGGTATCACCGATTATCGTTCCGGCAGATCGCGTATCAAGCAGTCCCGATGCCCTTAGCTCTTCAACACCCGGCAGATCAGCAAGGGAATCTAAACCGAATTCTTCAAGGAAATTTGGCGTAGTGCCCCAGGTCGTGGGTCGGCCCGGTGTTCGGCGGCGTCCAACCGGTTTTATCCAGCCTGCCTCAAGCAAGACATCAAATGATCCCTTACTAACGGACACGCCGCGGATTTCTTCGACCTCCGTGCGAGTGACTGGCTGATGATAAGCGATAATGCCAAGGGACTCGACTGCCGCCCGCGACGGCTTGCGGCTGACTTTGCGCTCGATGCGCAAATGCGGCGATAAATCCTCGGCCGTCCGTAGCGACCATTTCCCGGCAACACGAGCGAGGTTAACTCCCCGTCTCGAATAAAAATTCTGCAGATTTTCCAAGATTGCCACGACATCCGTCTCATCGGGCAGACGCTCAGCGAGGAAGGCCCTGCTCACAGGTTCGCTCGCGGCAAACAATAAGGCCTCGACGACCCGAGTTTCTCGTGTCAGATCATGATCTTCTGGTGTCACCTCCTTAATTTTCTCAACTATTAAGGCGTCTTCGGTATTATCCGTGACGGTCGCCTCTACTTTTGCTTCAACCGATGGTTTTGGCTGTTCTTCTGCGATATTTTGGACCACCTCAACCATTTGGGGTAACCTCCTTCCCTTTAATGAATATCGGTCCGAAAGCACTGGATTGCCGCATGTCGGCCTTCCCCTCCTTCACCAATTCAAGACTGCCTGCAAAGGTCGATGCAACGGCTGAGCGAATAAACAAACCTTCCCTTAAGCCCTCCGGCAAAAACGACCTTAGAGAAGTCCAAGACTTCACCTCCCCAATGACCCCGCGTAAACGTTCGATCGCATCGGTCAATGAATAGAGTTGGGACGCCTCAATAGTCAGGTGAGAACCCGTTATTCTGCGTCGGTGGTCGCCATACGCCTTGAGCAAGTCATATAGCGAGATCTGGTAGACTGGGGTGCGAACAATTTCCACTCCTTCCGGTGCTCCGCGGCGAAACACATCACGCCCAAGCCGCGGCATGACCAACAGCTTTTCGCCAGCATTGCGCATAGCATCTAACCTGCGCAATTGAAACGTCAACGCCTCTGCGAGCTCCGGTCCAGACGCCTCTTCTTCATCCTCGGTCACCGGCAACAACAGCCGGGATTTCAGATAGGCTAGCCATGCAGCCATCACCAGATAGTCCGCCGCAATTTCCAAGCGGAGCTGCTTAGCTGCCGTGATGAACGCTAGATACTGCTCTGACAGTTTCAGGATAGACATCTTTGATAGATCGACCTTCTGTTCACGGGCAAGCGTCAGCAACAAATCTATCGGCCCCTCGAAGCCTTCGAGATCTAAAACCAGATCGTACATCTCCCGTACGGGCTCATTCTCGAAAGTATATTCCTGATCGGCCATCCGTTCTGTTTACCCTTTAGACAAGTGACCCGATTCCAAGGCTTCAATTATACGGTTCAAAACGAACGACACCAACGCAACTGCCGCGGATTTCGCTAAAAACTATTGCTCTAGAAACGCGAAAATCTGCCGTTTTGCAGCGTCACGATCGATAGGTACCGAATCGGCTGCAGATGGCCTAGCGGCATTCAGTCGACGGATAGATTCCAGACCCATCTGCGGACAAGTCTCTGCAATTTTCTGCATTTCGTTAAATTCAGCATCGCAATGGAGAGCAACATCGCAACCGGCATCGAGCACCGACTTAACCCTTAATGGAAAGGACCCTTTCAACGCTCTCATGCAGACATCATCAGAAAACAATAAGCCATCAAAGCCGATGTGACCCCTAATGATATCTGATATAATTGTTTGTGACGAACTGCCCGCCTTTTCTGGATCAAGCGCATCATAAACGATATGCGCCGTCATGCCGGCAGGTGCATCTCGAAGTGCTCGGAAAGGCGCAAAATCTGTCGCCTCTAGTTCGGCACCTTCCGTTGCAACATGAGGCAGTTCCGCATGGCTATCTGCAGTCGCACGTCCGTGTCCCGGCAAGTGTTTTATCACCGGCATAACGCCACCGGTGCTCAGTCCGTCACAACAGGCCCGCCCTAAGCGAGCAATTAAATCAGGGTCGTCAGAGAATGCCCGGTCGCCAATAACTTCATGACCATCAGGCGCCGGCAGGTCCAGCACCGGCGCACAATCCACATCAATCCCCAGTGCCGAAAGGTCGTCAGCAATCAGGCGGTAAACATTTTTTACACATTCTGCCGCACCCACAGGATTCGCACCGGCCTTGTTCCCGATTTCCTGCATTGCTGGATAGTCTAGCCAATGTGGAGGGCGCAACCTTTGAACACTGCCCCCCTCCTGATCTATCATAACAATGGCGTCTGAGCGCCTTACCGACTCCCGAAGGGCGTGGGTCAGGCGCTTTACCTGGTCAGGTGTTTCGATATTTCTTCCAAACAAAATAAACCCCAAGGGGTTAGCTTGCCGAAAAAGATCGTGCTCTTTCGCAGATAGTTCCGTTCCTGCACAACCAAAAACTATCGCCGAGGGCGCCTCGCGGTCAATGCCGAACAACGATACAGCTCTGCTTTCGCTTGTTCAGGCTTGAGCACAACTTAGTTGCGTCTGCCTTCGATGCCAGCGGGCCTGCCTGCATACGAAAATACTTTCCCCGTCCACCGCTGAGTTTTACGACCTGAATGTTAAGCTCCAGATTACCCAGTAATTTGGGATACTTCCTTTTTATCGCTACCCAATTTTTCTGGACCGCAGGACGTGATTTCAAAGATGCTATCTGGACCCGGTATGACTTTTTTCTTCCTGACGGCTTCGACCTTTTGGTGGGTGTTTTGGCCCCGACTTTTTTGGAGGGTAAGTGGCCAGACTTGATCGCGGACAGTGTGGATGGTGCGTCGGGCGTTGGGGGCACCAACGGTTTTATCTCCTTCGCTGTCGAAGGCGGTGAGACAAGGCTCCGCGGAGCTTCAGAATTGGCATTAGCAGGATCACCAGCCCCTTTTCCTAAAGCCGTCACTTTTGCAATTTCTTTAGATGCAAACGCACTTTGCGGCGCAGGTGGCTTCATCGGCTTTTCCGGCGGCGGCAGCAAACGTTCAATTCTACCCAACGGTTTCTCATTCTCCAGACGGCTGAAAACTTCCTTATCCCGGTTCGGGACCTTCATGCCTCCCGGATTTTCAGGGCGGATTTTGATCGGCCCCTCCTGTGCACGAATAATTGGAGGGACATTTCCGGTACCGGCCTGTTTTCCCTTGTTGTAGGCGTAAAGCAGAATAACGCCGAATCCCAAAACCGCCGCCACCGCAAAAAGTCCCGTCATTAAGTGCCTGCCGCGGCGGTTGTAAGATGCCGATTTTGTTGATTTGTCAGGGGCTATCCGATCGTCCTCACCCGGGTCGAAGTCCTCTACCACTAACGCATCTCCTCGACGGGTTTAATTCCCATCACAGCCAGCCCTGACGAGATTACCAATGCTACGGCACGAACCAGGGCTAGCCTGCTTTTCGTTAGCGCAGGATCGGCATCCACTATAAAACGGAGGCTGGCGTCTTCGTTGCCCTTGTTCCATAAGCCGTGCAAACCTGATGCCACATCGTTAAGATAATACGCAATCCGGTGGGGTTCCCGCGCCTGCGCAGCAGATTCAACCAGTCTTGGCCAACCTGCTAAAGTCTTAATTAGAGACAATTCCGCTTCATCTGAAAGCAACGACACATCAGCTCCCGAGAGATTAGAATCGTCAAAAGTTTGGTCGGGTGCGGCCTCCTGCCCCTGACGTAAGACTGAACATGCCCGAGCATGGGCGTATTGCACATAAAACACTGGATTGTCGCGGGATTTATCGAGCGCCTGCTTAAGATCAAAGTCAAGCGGTGCTTCATTCCCCCGTGTCAACATAATAAATCTAACAACGTCTTTTCCGACCTGATCAATAACCTCACGCAGAGTCACAAAGGTCCCTGCCCGTTTTGACATCCGCACCGGTTTTCCGTCTTCAAACAAGTTCACAAGGTTACAAACGCGCACGTCAAGAACGCCCTCGCCATCGGTCGTCGCCCTTACCGCCGCCTGCATGCGTTTGATGTAGCCTTTGTGATCGGCGCCCCATACGTCCACCATTTCTCCAAACCCGCGGCGAAATTTGTCCAAGTGGTACGCAACATCGGCGGCAAAATACGTCCAGCTGCCGTCCGATTTTTTTAATGCACGGTCGACGTCATCGCCAAACCGGCTAGACCGGAAAAGATATTGTTCTCTATCCTCCCAATCGTCTGAAATCTGGCCCTTTGGCGGTTCCAACCTTCCCCAGTAGACGAGGTCACGGCCTTCGAGAACCGAGACAACGTCATCAATCAATCCGTCTTCGTGTAACATTTTCTCCGAACGGAATAACCTGTGCTCAATACCGAGCGCCGCAAGATCTTCGCGGATCAGTTCCATCATCGCGTCGACCGTGAAGTCGCGGATATGGGGTAACCATTGATCTTCAGGCAATGCTATCCACTTATCGCTATCCCGGTCCGCTAGGGCTTGTCCAACACTTATTAGGTAATCCCCAGGATACAAACCGTCGGGGATATCGCCAATCGTCTCGCCGAGAGCTTCGCGATAGCGTAGATGGGCGGACCTCGCCAACACTTCGACCTGTGCACCGGCGTCATTAACGTAGTACTCACGCGTTACATCATAACCCACCTTGAACAGCAGAGACGC
Source organism: Rhodospirillaceae bacterium (assembly GCA_002689465.1). GTDB lineage: Bacteria > Pseudomonadota > Alphaproteobacteria > MPNO01 > UBA830 > CAXBCP01. The sequence goes on from NZGJ01000053.1 coordinate 9,657, forward strand.
CAAAACATCACCAATTACCGCACCGCGGGCGTGGCCAACATGCATCGGTCCGGTCGGATTTGCCGAAACGTATTCGATATTGATGGCCTTCCCACCGCCCGTCTCACTATCGCCATAGGCTACGCCGTGTTGGAGGATCTGGCTTACCTGATGCTGCCAGAACAGCGTTTCGAGCCGAATATTGACGAAGCCCGGCCCTGCAATTTCAACGGATGCAACGCCCTGGGCATTGGATAGTTCTGCTGAAATCATCGCTGCAAAGTCGCGCGGCTTCCGCCCGGCCGCTTTAGCGAGTACCATAGCGACATTGGTCGAGATATCCCCGTGTGACGGATCGCGGGGCGGTTCAACTGAAATTCGCTCGACCGGCAGGTTTGGCGGAAGATCACCTGCCACCACCATGTCCGCAACAATTTGCTCAATAGTTATGCGATAGCTGCTGAAAACGTTCATCTATTCTCTTCGTATAAATCAAAAAGCCGGCGGTGCTCGTCGAGGGCGAAGCGGTCAGTCATGCCAGCAATATAATCGGCCACATGGCGTGCGCGCAGTGTTTTAGCAGTCTGTTCGGCACCAATCCGCCATTCCGCCGGAAGGCATTCGGGTTCATCCACGTACAGCTTAAATAAATCTATGACCACGCGGCGTGCCTTGCTAGTCATCCGGTTCACCCGGTGATGGCGATACATGCGCTCAAATAAAAATTCCTTCAAGACCCTATTGTCACGATCTATCTCGGCGGAAAATCCAACCAGCGCCCCGCCGAATTGTCGGACATCATCCGGCGTGGCGGGCGTGGCTTCCTGCAAGCGCTGACATGTCTCAGCAAGAAGATCGGTAACTAAAAAATTGATGAGACGCCTGCCGATCTCATGTATCAATCGCGAAGGTTCGAGACCATCATAACGCGAACGCAAATCATACAGGATCGGCCCTAAAATGGGCACGTCTGCGAGATCAGAGACCGAGAACAGGCCGGCCCTAAGACCGTCATCCACATCGTGCGAATGGTACGCGATGTCATCTGAAAGCGCGGCGACCTGAGCTTCAAGCCCGGGCCAGGTATGCAGATCAAGATCGTGCTCCGTTGCATATTCCGCGAGTGCCCAGGGTAATCCGGCGGCACAGCCCTCCCCTAAAAGCGGCCCATTATGTTTGGCGATGCCCTCCAGGGTTTCCCAGGTCAGGTTCAGGCCGTCGAATTCCGCATAACGTGCTTCTAGCGAGGTAATTATCCGCATGGTCTGCCCGTTGTGATCGAATCCGCCATGCGGCCGCATGACCTCGTCCAGCGCATCTTCTCCCGCATGACCGAAAGGCGTATGCCCAAGGTCATGCGCCAAAGCCAGCGCCTCGGCCAAATCCTCATCTAGTAAAAGCGACCTGGCCAACGAACGTGCGATCTGCGCAACTTCAAGACTATGCGTCAGACGTGTGCGATAGTAATCACCCTCGTGATAAACAAAAACCTGGGTTTTGTACTTCAACCGGCGGAACGCCCCTGAATGGATCACCCTATCGCGGTCACGCTGAAAAGCTGACCTTGTCGGACTTTCAGTCTCCGGGTGAACGCGTCCGCGCGAACCGATCGGATCACTGGCATAAGGTGCCCGCCGCTGTGCTGGCATTCGCGCCGGGTCAAACACGGATGGAATATTCATGGCGTCAAGGTAAACCGGGGCATACCGACCTGCAACGGAATCGGTCATGGTTGGTAGGTTTATAAAGAATTCGTAAAAATCAGAATTAGTGCATAGTGGTTGAGAACCGATCGCAGATTGACTGGACCGACACAACAACTTATGTAGTGGGTGGTCTACCCGAAAGATCAACAATGCCTGACGGAAATATTGATCGCGGCACAAGCGCCGCCACTACAAATGTCGTCACTCTCAGTGATCCAGCGGTCGAGCGCCTAAAGTTCCTCGGCCAGGAAACTGAACACGCTGGCCAAATGTTGCGAGTGGCCGTCGACGGCGGCGGTTGTTCCGGGTTCCAATACAGATTTATATTCGATAATCAGATTAATAAAGATGACAAAGTAATTGAAAAAGAAGGCGTTTCTGTCCTCATAGATGCAATTTCATGGGATTTTTTAGCGGGGTCAGAAATCGACTATAAGCAGGAACTAATTGGCTCCTATTTTTCGATCGAAAACCCGAATGCGGCGTCGACTTGTGGCTGCGGTACCTCTTTCGCTCTGATTTAACCCCAGACCAGCACCTTCTTACATCGGTTCTCAACGAAGTTATGCCAAGGCTGTTTCTTTATAAGTCTGATGACGCTACAAAATAGCCCAATTTGTTTAAAGACGCTGGGCGGATTGAGTTTTGACCATCATAGCGACCTGGAACGTAAATTCTATTCGTGCTCGCATACCTCGAGTTCTTGAATGGCTTGACGAGTTCAAACCTGATGTTGCGCTTCTGCAGGAACTAAAGGCCACCGATGAAACTTTTCCTGTCCTCGAAATCGAAGATCGTGGCTACAATGTTGAAATCCACGGACAGAAGAATTTCAATGGCGTCGGTATTTTGTCAAAAAGCCCGATTGAAGATGTCATTCGCGGACTGCCCGATAACGAAGACGACGAACAGGCACGCTATATAGAGGGCTTCACAGGAGGTATTCGCGTGGCCTCAATCTATCTGCCAAACGGAAACCCGACTTTTGTCGCGGGTAAATTCAGGAAAGACGGCGGCCCGATTATCCACGAGAAATATGAATACAAGCTTCGCTGGATGGAATGCTTGCACGATCATATAGCCCAGCGGCTCTTGCTGGATGATGTAACCGTATTTGGTGGCGACTACAACATCGTGCCCACTGACGATGATGTTCATGATCCAGAAGGCTGGGCGAACGACGCTCTTTGCCTCCCACAAAGCCGAAACCGGTTCAGGCGTCTGCTACACCTCGGTCTGACGGATGCCTACCGTGTATTTCATCAAGAACCACACAAATACAGCTTCTGGGACTATCAACGCGGCGCCTGGCAAAAGGATTTTGGGGTACGGATCGATCATCTACTCTTGTCACCGCAGGCGACAGACCGGCTGAGGGATTGCGATATTGACCGCGGCCCCCGCGGTAAAGAAAAGCCTTCGGACCATACACCGGTATGGTGCCGAATAGAATGAGTCCTCGTCTCCGGGAAATTATCCGGTTCGTGACAATTGGCCTTGCGTTCGGACTAGTCTGGGCTACCGTCCAATATGTAAACGACCAAATACGCGACTTCACTGTCCTTATCGGCCCGGTGTTGGTCTTTGGTGTTGTAGGTTTGCTAATGTGGATGCTGCGCCAAGCAGTCGTTTACATCAGAAATCGTTAGAGGTTTTTGCGACCCGCTTTATTCAGGAAGCTCAACACGTCCCCCAACATAGGCCGCTTGAGCTAGATATCGGCGTATATGTGGGTCTCAGCCTTTCCACCGGGATGAACAACGGCGCCGTTGCGGGCGTTGCCGACTGTTTGAGCATAACGCCAGAGCGCCCCCGACTGATAGTCGTGTTTGCGCGGTCGCCACCTCTTTAAACGGCGATTGAACTCGGCCTTTGTGAGGTCTACGTCAAGTTTCCCCTTCTTCGCATCGATAGAAATCATATCGCCGTTCCTGAGCAGACCGATCGGGCCACCAACCGCCGCTTCCGGTCCGACATGACCAATGCAGAAACCACGTGTTCCCCCAGAAAAACGCCCGTCAGTGATGAGAGCGACCTTCTCTCCCAGGCCGAGGCCGTACAGCGCCGAGGTCGTCGACAACATTTCACGCATACCCGGACCGCCCTTCGGACCCTCGTAGCGTATAACGATTACGTCGCCTTCTTTGATCTTGCGCTTAATCACGGCTTCAAAAGCGTCCTCCTCACAGTCGAAGACCCGTGCCGGGCCCTTAAATGCAAGCGTTTCCATGCCGGCAACCTTCACAATCGCCCCCTCAGGTGCGAGCGAGCCTTTCAGCCCAACCACACCGCCAGTGGGCGACAATGCATCCTTCACCCGATAGAAAACCTTCTGTTTTTCGGGGAACTTGATTTTCGCGTGGTTCTGTTTGATTGTCTTCCCGGTCACGGTGATGCAATCACCGTGGAGTAGACCATTATCCAACAGCTCCTTGATGATCACCGGCACGCCGCCTGCACGGAACATGTCGGTCGCGGTATATTTTCCGCCGGGCATCAGGTCGGCAAGATACGGCGTCTTTTTGAAAATTCGCACAACATCGTCGAGCGTGAATTTGATCCCTGCCTCATGGGCAATCGCAGGCAGATGGAGACCGGCATTAGTTGAGCCGCCAGTTGCAGCAACAACCACTGCGGCATTCTCAAGCGATTTGCGAGTAACGATGTCACGAGGCCGGATATTTTTAGCTAAAAGGTCCATCACAGCGACACCTGATGCTTTCACCATTGCGTCGCGAGATTTATAGGCTGCTGGCGCACCAGATGATGTCGGTAGTGCCAGTCCCATCGCTTCGGCGACGCATGCCATCGTGTTGGCGGTGAACTGCCCACCACAGGACCCTTCGCAAGGACAGGCAACAGCTTCGAGTTCCTGCAGTTCATCGGAGCTCATATTCCCGGCCGCGTGCTGACCGACACCCTCAAAAACATCGACGACAGTGACGTCCCGTCCCTGGAACTTACCAGGCAGAATCGTTCCGCCATACACGAAGACCGACGGAACGTTGAGCCGTACCATCGACATCATCATACCCGGCAATGACTTATCGCAGCCCGCGAGGCCGACAAGAGCATCGTAACAATGCCCGCGCATAGTTAGTTCGACAGAATCAGCGATTATCTCGCGCGAAACCAAAGAAGACTTCATACCTTCATGTCCCATCGCGATACCGTCGGTCACGGTGATGGTCGTGAACTCACGCGGCGTCCCCCCGCCAGCCTTTACTCCCTTCTTCGCGGCCTGGGCTTGGCGCGACAGCGAAATATTACAAGGCGCAGCCTCATTCCAGCAGGTTGCAACACCAACCAACGGCTGGTTGATCTCCTTCTGGGTAAGGCCCATCGCATAAAGATAGCTTCGATGCGGTGCCCGTTCGGGACCTACTGTCGTATGCCGGCTCGGCAGCTTCCTTTTGTCGAAACGGTTTTTGATTTTTGTCGTTTGTTTCTTTGCGGGTCGCTTTGCTGTCGGCATCAATAGCTCCTATCGTTCGGTTCGTATTTTGCGCGACAATAGTCGGATGGCAGGTACATGCCCAGAGATTCTATTCGGAGAGGAAACCCGCATCCCTGTATGCCTGAAGCGCACCCGAATGCAATGGAACATCACCAAATTCCAACGCCGACCTTCCCTCTGTTTTTAATGGCGCGAATAATGCTCCGAGACCGCTGAACAAAGCATTCATTTCCGCTATTTCATCTAGGTTGGACAGCATCGTTCCGACGAACTTGCGCACCAATTCAGGGTCGGTGTTTTCGTGAGCCGAAATAATATTCACCACCGCGAGCTGTTCGGTGTTTTTTTCCACCCCGCGGAAAAAACCTGCAGGTACTTCTCGAGGGCGGTAGAAATCGACCTGTCTTAGCACCGTGGCGAGATCATCCGGCGCGTAGTCCAGCACCCGTACATCGAGACGCTCTGCGAGTTCAGCCATTACCGGGTTAGGATATGGACACTGCCATTGAACATCCACATCACCAGCTTCAAGTGCTTTGCCACCCTCTTCGAAGGAGAGGTAAACAGGTGTGAAATCCTCGAATGAGATGCCCAGCGCTCCGAATATAGTGTGTATATGGTGAACCATACCGCTACCTTTCGAGCCTATAGAGATACGTTTGCCGACCATGTCACGAACCTCACGCAATTGGCTATTTGCCCGTGCAACAAAGAACATTGCCCCTGAGTTGGCCGGCGCAACGTTCCGTATAGACATATCGCGTTCAAACGGTGTCTCGCCTCGATAGGCTCGACCAATCCAGTTTGAAGCCATAAAACCGAGATCAATTAGTCCCTCATCGAGGCGACGAGCGTTCTCGATACTGGCCTGGCCGGCATCGAGGACCTCGACCTCCATTCCGCTTTCACGTGTAAACAATTTTCCAATCGTGGTCCCCTGCGACCAGAATGTCCCGTAGGTTTCGGATGTGCCAATACGTACAATCCCGTCGCCTCTCATTGGTTCGGCCCTCCTTTTTGATTTGCATAAATTCAACAAGATGTATCTAGCTTAGCACAAGGCCTAAAAATTGCTCCTCAAAGTAAAAAATCGGAACCAATCTAATAGCGTGCGTGTAGCCCATTTGCTCCAAAAAAACGCAGAAAAAGGCAGAAGTGGCGTGAGCTAATAAACGTCAGGAAATTCCGCCAAAGAGAGCCCGTTGCGGTTGATCAAACCGACCATCCGGTCTTCCGCCACCCTAGAGTCGAGTTAAACGTTTAGAGTTCCGATAACCGTTTTAGTGCTTCATTTAGCTTGGTGCGGGACTGCCGATAATCCTCAACCCGGGTTCGTTGCTCATCGACCACTGCCTCCGGTGCTTTGTCTATGAAGTTTTTATTTTCCAGTTTCTGCTCAATTTTTTTAATTTCGAAATCGACCTTCCCCAGCTCTTTTTCAAGCCGGGAGACTTCCTGGCCTACATCAATCACATCGCCAATCGGCAACGCGGCGGTGGCTTCATCGACGACCACCTGAATCGCGCCGGCTGGGACAATATCCGACACGGAAATATTCGACAGGCGTCCTAGTCGAGCCAGGATCCCCTTATGACTATTCAGCCGCGCGACGGTCACGTCGGAGGCACCTATTATTGTTAGCGGAAGATCCGCCGACGGCGGGACATTCATCTCGGATCGGACGGTCCTGATTTCGCTTACCATCCGAACAACCCAACCCATTTCTGCTTCGGCATTGGGGAATCGTAGGCTCTCACCTAACTCCGGCCAGGACTGCAGCATCAGCAGCCCACTACGACCTTCCGGCGGCGCGAGCTGTACCCAGAGTTCCTGCGTGACGAATGGCATGATCGGCTGCATAAATTTCAGCAACTGATCTAGCACCCAAGACGTGGTGGCTCGAACCTCCGACTGTGCCGCGGCATCCCCGTCCTGTAGAATTGGTTTGGTGAATTCGAGGTACCAATCACAAAATTGGTTCCACGCAAACCTGTATCCGACGTGTGCCGCCTCGTTGAAACGATAGGACTCAAGTGCCGAAACGATATCAGTCCCCGCCTTCGCGGTTTCACCCACGATCCACTGGTTCACGGTCAGGGTACATGCAGCCGGGTTGTACCCGGCAACCGGCACGCAGCCGTTCATCTGAGTAAAACGTGCCGCATTCCAGATCTTAGTGACAAAATTACGATAGCCTTCGATACGCCCGGTCGACAGCTTTATATCACGCCCCTGCGCTGCGAGAGCTGTTAGCGTGAAACGCAGGGCATCTGCGCCATATTCGTCAATCAGGTCTAGAGGGTTCATGACGTTGCCCTTGCTCTTCGACATCTTCTGGCCTTTTTCATCGCGAACCAGAGCATGAATATAGACGTCTCTGAACGGCACTTCATCGCGGAAGTTAAGGCCCATCATAATCATCCGAGCAACCCAGAAGAATATAATATCAAATCCGGTGACGAGAACGCTCGTGGGGTAATGTTGGTTTAACTCAACTGTTTCTTCGGGCCACCCAAGCGTCGAAAACGGCCAGAGCGCGGATGAAAACCATGTGTCAAGAACGTCCGGATCGCGCACGATCTCAACTGCCTTACCGTAATGAACATCCGCAGCGAACTGGGCTTCCTCTTCCGTCATCTCGACAAAGATTTCGCCATCCGGTCCATACCATGCCGGAATCTGATGGCCCCACCATATCTGGCGGGAAATACACCATGGCTGGATATTCCGCATCCATTCGTAATACGTGTTTTCCCACTGTTTGGGTACGAAACGGATGTCACCGTCTTCAACTGCCTTAATCGCAGGCTCAGCAAGTACAGCCGCATCCACGAACCACTGGTCCGTCAACCGCGGTTCGATGACAACGCCGGAACGGTCACCATACGGAACCGTCATCTGATTCTGCTCAATCTTTTCCAGCAGGCCGAGCGCATCCATCTCTGCAACCACGGCCACTCGCGCTTCTTCTCGCGTCATCCCACGAAACTGCTCAGGCGCTTCGTCGTTCACGTTCGCATCAACATCGAAAATACTGACCATCGGCAGGTTATGACGCCGTCCGACCTCAAAATCGTTGAAGTCATGAGCCGGCGTAATTTTCACCGCTCCCGACCCTTTTTCGGGGTCTGAATATTCGTCGGCGACGATTGGTATCGCCTTCTCCACAATCGGCAGGATCACATTCTTCCCAACAAGAGCGGTATAGCGTTCATCCTTCGGGTTTACGGCAACCGCCGTATCACCCAACATTGTTTCAGGCCGAGTTGTTGCGACGGTCATAAATTTGCCATCTGCACCCTCTATCGGATATTTGAAATACCAGAGGTTTCCATCAAACTCCTGCTGCTCCACCTCAAGATCTGAAATCGCGGTGTGGAGTTTGGGATCCCAGTTGACCAGCCGTTTGTCGCGATAAATCAGACCTTCTTTGCGCAAACTGACAAAGACCTTACGAACCGCAGCCGACAGGCCATCATCCATGGTGAAACGTTCACGCGACCAGTCACAGGATGCTCCGAGACGGTGAAGCTGGCAGATAATCGTGTCGCCCGATTCCGCCTTCCACTTCCAAACTCGTTTGATAAATTCTTCGCGCCCAAGATCGTGGCGGCTTTTTTGTTCCTCGGCCAGCTGGTGTTCGACCACCATTTGCGTTGCGATCCCCGCATGATCGGTTCCCGGCTGCCATAACACGTCTTTCCCGCGCATCCGCTGGAACCGCGCGAGAATATCCTGCAGAGTGTTATTCAGCGCATGCCCCATATGCAAGCTGCCCGTCACGTTTGGCGGTGGTATGACTATTGTAAAAGCATCACCACCAGTCTTGCCGTATCTGGTATGCCCGCAACCGAATGCACCGGCAACTTGCCACTCGTCGTAGATACGCCCTTCTACATCGTTTGGCCGATAT
>NZGJ01000054.1 GCA_002689465.1 Rhodospirillaceae bacterium
CGTGGACCGTCATTTTCTGATGATGAGAGAAACCCAGCCTGGCATAGACACCCACCGCTGATGTTTCAGACGGGCTGCCAATTCTGACATGCAGGAACGACCACTCTCCCCGTTCGTGACTCTTCTGCACCAGGTGATGGACCAACAAGCTCGCGTACCCCTTACCCCGGGCTGTCGGATGTGTGCACACGCCACTGACCTCGACAAAACCTGGCATCGTGAACCGTTCCCCGGCCATGGCCACTAACTCACCATCGTCAAAGATCCCATAATATCGCCCAAGCCGATGGGTCTCATGAACAAAGGGTCCCGGCTCCGTAAGCGTCGCGAGTGCCACCATGGCATCTGAATCGGCCGACCCCAGTTGCACCAGGTCAGTCGCGACCTCGGACTGCGAGTCCGGTGCTCTGTGAACAGGTTGAACGCATAACATCTGGTGCACTGGCACCGACATCAACAGTTCCAGATGATCAAAATCCGGGGCTGGTGCTGATTCGACCCCGGCTAGCAGAACGGTTTCTCCGGGACTGAGTAAATCGACCAGCGACGCCATTCCCGTCACATCAGCGATGCCACCAAACGGCGAAACTTCCGGGCGATAACGACCAGCGGTGCCAATACTTTCAGCCAGGTCTTTCTGAGGACCAGTGATCGCATGCCAGACGGGATTATCAAGCAGTGACAGATCGGGTTCAGGCATCACTCTCAGCTGTTTCCACTGGCTTCCCGTTTCCGTCATTTCGTTCCGGGTATGGTCCCAGATACGTCTGTGTTGAATGGCGCCACAATCCCGAACGAAACACAGGCAAATCACAAAGGTCCGCCGGTACCTTCTCTGGATTGACCCTACTGTTCAGCACCACCCTGATATGTTCGGTGCTGTTGATTCCCACGCGGTGTGCGCAATGAGACGACACCAGAACCACCATGCCCTTAGTAGGCGTGATCGCGACCTCCCCATCGAGATGTCCATGATTGGGTCCCACCGAACGGAATCCCTTGTATCGATGGGAACCTGGGAGGATGTAAAGACGCCCTTGTTCCGGCGTGTAGGCACGCGTGTAGACAAGCCGGTTGAGCGTGAACATCCCGGGATCAGGATCGGATGAATCCTTGTGCCAGCCCTGCCCGCCCGTCCGGGGTGTCGCAAACGCGAAACCGTAGAGCGTCTCGAAACGTTCACCGGCGATTGTGGTCGTTAGATTCTGCATGTCGGGGTGTTCAAACAGCGCCGCGAAAGGCGGCAGGCGCGAAATCGGCAGCGCCTTGAGGTGGACTTCAAATCTTTCCCGATACTCTGAACTTTCGCGGCCGGGAAGCTCATCCCATCGCGCTTGCCAGTCGTCCACCATTGCATCCAGTTCGGCGACATCTTCTGCCGAAAAGAACGACGGGAGGACCACATAGCCATCTCGATCAAACGAGGCACGCAGATCGCTCAGATCCATGTCGGTGGGAGTTTCCATTGGATCAGCATGCGGTTTCCAACCTGTTTTGGTCAAGGTCAGGGTTGGCTCCACCATCTGGTAAGAAACAATACCTGTACTCTACTTACGTAAGATGAACCACTCATAGGTGCTCGCTTCAGTCATGACGCCGCTTTCACTAGGCTTAAGGCCGCATCTAAAAAGGGCAAGCGAAAAAGCGGATGGATGGCAACAAATCAGCCAATACGACGCACTGATCGAAGGGGGTGACGGCGACCCGATGAGCTACTACTACCGAGGATTTGGCTATCAGATGGCAGAACAGTACGACCTCGCCATCACAGACTACGAGGAGAGCCTCTCCAGGGACCCCGCCAATGAATTTGTGAAGCCGTTCATCGACCAGTCCCGTCAGTTGAAAGCTGCCCTGGATCAACCCCCACCGTAGCAGTCATTCGCCCGCCAGTTGTGCGCTCTCATCATTCTGCGACAGACGGCCCTTAAGTGCATCCCGATGCCGCTCGAATGACATCCGGCCATCGTGGTTCATGTAATCGTAATCAGGTCGAACCGTAACTCGACCTGCGCCGGGTTCCGTGTCAAACAAACTGCAATAGGTTTCAACGGTCCCACGGCCGTGACCCGTCCCCGGAGGTGCTTCCAGTGCCCGCAGGTCGGCGGTCCTGTCACTCTTGCCAAACGGGAACGGTCCATAGACATCCATCAATCCTGCGAAACGCACCGGATTTCGGTCCAGTGCCTCCTGGGTGACTGTATCGCGATAAGGTTCCTGCGGCTGGTATCGAGGACGCATGTATTCATACTGCAATGCCATTCGTACACCCGCTGTCTTGCGCGGATAAGAACCATGCCAGGTGTGATTGCCCCAGACGACGGCGGAGCCTGCCGGTGCATCCACGGCAACTGCCCGATCTGCCCAGTATTTGGATTCCGGTGGACTCACCTGGCGCCGCCAGCGATGACTCCCCGGAAGAAATGAAACGGCACCATCCTCCTTATTGTAGTCGGTTAGAAAGTAGTGCACGTTTGCGTTCACGTTCAGACTTGGATGCGCATCAGGCGTCGGGTCCAGGAAATCACCATGGATTCCGGTGCGAGCCTCTCCCTGCCCCTTTAGCCAACCGTTACACAGGCTCAGGATACAGTTTGTACCCAGGAGGTACTGTGCCAGGCCAAGACCTGCAGGATTGTAAGCGTACTTTTCGAAACGCTCATCTTCCCACATCAGAAAACGCAGGTTGTCGTTTACGTCGGTCCAGCGATCAAGGCCATCAGACAAGTCACCAAACCGTCGTTGGACCACACCTTCAAGCGCGTCCTTCAATTCTAGATGCCAGCCATCCGGGCCTATTTTCTCTGGAGGAATGATCGTATAGCCAAACGCTTCGAGTTCAGCAATGTTGGTCTCGAGGCCAAGTTGCTGAAGCTCCTGGTAAAGAGGCCCCATCGATCCGGCGGTTTCCCAATTCTCAATCTGCATGTGGTGTTCTCGCTATGAGCTCATAGCTCGTCGATCAATCATCATACGACATGCGACGCCAAGACCAAATCTCATCATTTTGTTATGCTGCGCGCCTGTTTGCGCTCGTAATTGGGGCTCTGGTCACCATGTCCACCAGTATTCGCACATATCGTTGTCACCAGATCGATGATGACATCACCACCATCTCCCTAGACGAAGTGACATTGCCGGCACCTGCACCAGATGAGGTACAGGTGCGCCTGAAAGCGTGTGCCGTCAATTTCCCAGACATCCTGATGATCCAGGGCAAGTATCAGAAGAAACCACCCCTCCCCTTCGCACCCGGGGGTGAGGCAGCCGGTGATGTTGTTGCCGTTGGCAGCGATGTCTCTGACATCAGGGAAGGGGACGCTGTGATCGTGGGCTGCGGACATGGCGGTTTCGCGGAAGCCATCAACATTTCCAGTGACTCTGTTCGCCCCATGCCGCCGGGTATGGATTATGCCGCGGCCGCCTCTTTTCAAACCGCCTACCTGACCGCCTGGGTTGCCCTCACCTGTCGTGGTCACCTGCAGGCCGGTGAACATCTATTGGTACATGGCGCGACTGGTGGCGTCGGAATGGCAGCTGTCGATCTGGGTAAACACCTTGACGCCCAGGTGATTGCAACCGGTGGACGTGATGACAAGCTCGCGGTGGTCAAGTCCCGCGGCGCTGACCACGTCATCAACTACACTCTGCCCGATGGCAAACTAGGAGGATTCCGAGATGAGGTCAAAGCACTCACCGGGGGTAACGGTGCAGATGTGGTCTACGACCCCGTGGGTGGTGATGTTTTTGATGAGTCCATGCGCTGCGTCAATATTGACGCGCGTCTCCTCACCATTGGTTTCACCAGTGGTCGATGGCCTCAGGTGGCGGTAAACCTGATCCTTATCAAGCAACTGTCAGTCATTGGTGTCCGCGCAGGAGAATTCGGCCGTACCTACCCGGAACGTGGCATCGAGAATCAACGCGCCGTCTACGATCTGGCTGCGAGCGGTGCCATCAGCCCCTATGTCTGCTGTGCGTTTCCCCTTGAGGACGCGATCGCTGCCATGCAGATGCTTGAATCACGCAATGTTGTCGGAAAATGTGTCGTGACAATGAACGACTACAAACCGGTCCTGGACCATTCAATTGACTGAAAAACGCCGCAAGGCTGAACACAACCCCTGGAGTACACATCATGGCTGACCTGGACGCTGATCTGTTTAACCTCGCCATGTCGGCGAAGGCGCAACCGCTCATGGACGCGGTGAACAAACACATCGCGGAAAACGTCGAACCCATCACAGAAGAGTTTTTCTCTCTCGACAAGGAGAAAGACGACCGCTGGAGCTGGCACCCTCGACAGTTGGAATTACTGGAAGGCGCCAAAGACAAAGCGAAAAAGAGCGGTCTGTGGAACTTTTTTCTGCCGGAGTCGGAGTATGGCGACGGCCTGACGAACTTGGACTACGCCTACATTGCCGCTGAGCTTGGAAAATCTCCACTGGCTTCCGAGACGTTGAACTGTTCCGCGCCGGATACTGGCAACATGGAAGTCCTGGAACGCGTTGGCACCCCGGAACAGAAAGAACAGTGGCTGAAGCCATTGCTGAACGGTGAGATTCGCTCCGCCTATGCGATGACAGAACCAGCCCTGCCCTCATCGGACGCAAAGAACATCAGCACATCCGCTGTGCTCGATGGCGATGAATGGGTCATCAACGGAGAGAAATACTACATCTCAGGTGCGGGCGATCCACGCTGTAAAATCATGATTACCATGGTGAGAACCAGCCCGGATGCCGCCCCCAATCGTCAACAGTCTCAGATCCTGGTTCCAAAGGACACGCCTGGCGTAGAGATCATAGAAGGTATGCAGGTGTTTGGACAGGACCATGCACCTCGCGGCCACATGCACCTGCGATTCAACAATGTTCGGGTCCCCAAGGACAACATTCTGCTCGGAGAAGGTCGTGGATTTGAGATTTCCCAGGTCCGACTTGGCCCCGGTCGCATTCACCACTGTATGCGTTCAATCGGCAAAGCCGAAAAAGCGCTTGAACTCATGGTAAAACGATCAGGGACGCGAGTGGCTTTTGGTAAGCCCATTGCGAAACTCGGCAAAAACGTCGAAGTCATCTCGCGTTCACGTATCGAGATCAATGCCATGCGTCTGGCCGTCCTGCAAGCGGCAAAAGCAATGGACGTCCTCGGAAACAAAGAAGCGCGCGTGTATGTCTCTGCGGTGAAAGCCATGGTTCCTGAGAAGGTTTGTGAGATCATTGATGCCGCCATTCAAATGCACGGCGCAACTGGGATATCCCATTGGACCCCACTTGCCGGCATGTATATGGATATGCGCCATCTTCGTTTTGCTGACGGTCCTGATGAGGTGCATCACATGGTGGTGGGTCGCGCAGAACTGCAGAAATACGACCTGTGGTAAGCAACGCTGGCGCGGAAATATCTGTTGAAGGAAAAATCCGGTGAGCGCTGACTACGCCGCGACGACATTCCAGATACATAGAGGCATCAATCTTGTGACCACGATCGATGGTCAACATCTAACCGTCCTCACCGTGATTGATTTCAATCACGGTGCGACACCGTGTGCGCAAACCGTGCGTTACCAAGCCCGGGGGCAGGTGAAGTTGTAGACCATCGGTCAAACAAGACAACAACCTCAAAAGCCCCCGGCGTCACACCCGGGGGCTTTTTCGTTCTGGAGTTCTCTTTTCCTGGTCGGGAACGAGGAATGGCCATAGCCACAATAAATCCAGCGGACGTCGATGATGAACAACGTCGGCGTCTGGCAAAGAACCCAGGAAGATTGACCGCTGTCGCCTTCTTCACGGCGGCGTTGGTGTTCTTTCCTGTCATCGTTCCGTTCTTCCAGAGCCTCGGTCTGTCGATGACAGATTTTTCATTCTAGAGGCCGTTTGCCGGGTTCGTCCTCCTCCTAGAGGTCCCCTCGGGCTAACTCGCATATAAGCTGGGGAGGAAACTAGCACTCATAGTTGGCGGCGCGTGCTGGCTGCGGTCCCATCTCTTTCTGTTGTTCGTAACCGATTTCTGGTCGCTGGTACTCTTTGAGTTCACAGCTGCGATCGCCGTTGCGCTGATCTCTGGGATTGACATCGAGCTACTCTACGATTCTTTGCTGGCCCTAGATGCTGACGAACCCACCAGGCTGCGCGCTATGGGTCGTGTCAAGTCAGCTCGATCGTGGTCTTAAACCATCACCGCCATTCTTAGCGGAATGTTGGTGATCTGATCTTCCGAACCGGTATTGATTGTAGCGACGCTGTTCGCAGCCGGACCCTTTGTACTTGCCTTCACGTTGGTTGAAGCCCCCAGAACCGATCCTTCCGACGATCACCGAACCAATGTGCGCAATGTGACGGAAATGTTGTTTGCGCCGGGACACGTCCGAGATCTGCTTATATCGTTGACCCTGCTCGCACTGGCGACTTCCTATGCAGTCTGGATGTATCAGGACTACTGGGCCAAAGGGGCCATCGCCCTTCTCCACTTTAGCTACCTTTGGGCGCCTATAACGTTGCCGTCGCACTGTCGAGTCACTTACGGTCGACATTGAACGCAGATTCGGTCTCACCGTGATAACTGCAATCATGTGTCTGGCACCCAGCATTTCCTACCTGGGCATGGGGCTCGCCGCGGAAATCATCTGGCTTGGCGTCGCGCTCGGGTTCATCATGCGGTCCAGTCGTCGACTCCAGATGGTGATCCTCCGAAACGCGTTCAACCGGGTACTCGGAAGTGAACTACGCACACCGGCAAACTCCATCTCAAGCTTTCTGTTTCGTGGTGTCTTCATCTTTACCGGCCCTGTTGTTGGGTACGCGATTAATGCATGGAGCAGTGCGACAGTGTTTGTGATGCTGGGATTTCTGTTCCTGCTGGTGGGCGTCTGGCAGTTCAGAGGGCTCGCGCCGCTGAAATCGACGGGAATTCACGCACCGAACCGGCAACAACACGAAAACCATGGATAGGACCAAGGATGAGACCAAAGAGAGGTGCGCCCCGAACGCCGCCGCATCTAATCTTTCACGCCGCCCGTAAGTTTCAACGCATCAAATACGGGGAACCCCCAACACCTGAACGCAACGATCATACTCGTGCCATGCCTTCGAGACACCTACACCATACGATCTCTCTGGGAAGCACTGACATAATCCTCAGCCAACTGACGGATCTTGGTGTTGATATGTTCAATCGCTTCATCCGACAGCATCCCATAAAGGAACTGCTCAATTTCTCCCGGGGCACTGAATTCACTGGCGAAGAATGTATCGCGGACTAGGGTTTCAAACAGATGTTCGAGTGGTCCATCGTCACACCAGCGAAAGTTTGGCGCAACCAGCGTGCGCACACGATTTCCGGGTTGTAGTTCTATGATTCGAAGCCTGTCCAGTCGTGCAAGCAACCGGGTCAACTCATGCTCACCCACGTCGTAACGCGCAAGAATCTGGTCTGCACTCCGTCTCTGAAGTAGCAGGTAGCCCACAAGGAGCAGCCGAACATCTTCAACCAGTGCCTGCTCCTGCTCCATAAAAATTTCTGCGATGAGCACGCTGTCACGCTGGCTTTACTAAATGACGTCGTGCCACTCGACACACAGCAGTTCGCAGATTACGTCGACCCGTTGCAGGCTGAAATTGCGATCGGCAAACCAGCGTTTCACTGTGGATTCACTGACCAAGAGGTGCACCGCAACATCGGCATAGGTCATACCAGCACCTTTCAGAAGGCGCTTCAGCGCGTTAACCAGACCTTCAGCGTCTGCCATTGTCCGAACCAGCATGAAAAGTACCGGAATTCGATACCATCCCTGTGGGCCTACCCTGACAATCCTAAAATGCAATCACGCGGTCTATCAGCCAGTACGCAGACACGGTACCCACCAGGTAACCGGCCATCACATGCCCCGGAACCGGAAGTGTGGTCTTCAGGCGATAACCCAGTTCAACAATTAACCGCAGCAAACCAATAACGGCTAAAGCGAACACCACCTGACCGATTTCGACACCAATGTTGAACGCTATCAGGCCGGTCACAAGCTGAATCTGGGGTAAGCCAATCTCAGAGAGGACCGCCGCGAATCCCAGACCGTGNAGNAGNCCAAACGANGAAGAGACCGCGATCGGATGTCGCCATGTCAACGAATCTGANGGGCCTATCGCAAGCTCCCTCGCGAGAAACAACACGGACAACGCGATNACGGCCTCAACCGGNGCAATGGGTAGCCGAACCACGTCCAGCGCTGCCAGCACCAGNGTCANTGAATGTGCNNNCGTGAATCCNGTGATCGTGATGAGAATGCGGCGCCAGCCACCCGCAATCCANATCAGNCANAGTAGAAACAGCAGGTGGTCNTANCCAATCCAGATATGTTCCATACCCAGCCAGGTGTATTGCCATGCCACACCACCCGNNGTTTCNGGGNATGGCACATCAAANTCCCGTTNCCCAGACCCGTAGGCACGAGTNAATTCTTCNCCGCTTTGCAGAATGANCTTGATAACGGTCGGGTTGGCGACCTCATACAAAGGATANGCAACCTGAAGCTGCCTGCCGTAGACACTCTCTTCACACACCACGTTGANAGTNGANCCNGCCCCCTCCGTTATNCAGTTTGATGGGAACTGNAGATCTGGNNTGTTNTGNACCGCAATNCGNGGNGGCAGNCGNACCCTGTACAGGAACGTGGTGCCTTCGCCCTNNGATAGTTCCCTGATTTCAATGTACAGAGGTCGCAGGTCATCNGCATACGTTGGCGCGCNGATGATGACCAGCAATGCACAAANNCGTTTCAGCCACGCNNGGACTGNCAANNTCATTGCGACANTACCTCGCTGGACAGGGCNTCCAGGTCAGTCTCAATCTGGTAACGGGAACGTGCNTTTTNGTAATACTNCTGNCGNTTCGCNTCAACCAACTCCAGCANCAGATCATCCTGAACACGCGCNGCAACCTCCTCCAGCGGTGGTACGCGAGCGGCGATNACGTCACCCATCATGACCAGATGCTGGCCATATTCAGANNTNACCGGACCAAGCCATNNGTCACCTTGGNTCATCTCGAATANATCNTCTGCGAATTGGGAACCAAAGTGNGAAGCCACCTCGTCGTNNGTCTTNCCCACATAGTTTCNGTGATAGAGAAAATGATCCCCNTACGANGTTCCGAGATGAAANGGNACCCGTTCNCGATTCAGTGAGGCTCAGGGTCTCACTGGCGATAGCAGAGGGGTNTTCATGTCGCTCTGTGCTGAAAAACACATGGGTGAAAGTGACCCGTGTCGGTTCACGGTAGCGATCCTGCTGGCTCTCGAAGTAGGTCGTGACCGCATCGGCAGAGACCGTAATGTCGTCGTGGAACGACGACTGATTGATGTAGTCGAGTTGTGTGATCAGCCGACGTTTGCTGGCGTAGTCATTGGTATCAAGCCCAATCGCAAGAGCCTCTCGATAGAGCACCTCCTCCCGCACCATCTGGTAAACCAGTTCATCGCGCTGATNATCCGGCATCCTCGACGCAACCGANCGCGAGCTGGCCAGGTCCAACCGTGGGTTTCTGTGCATCAGATATCGAATGAATGCCTGCTCGTCAATCAGGATCCGCGAAGACGATGCNTCTAGGGGTTCATCCTGCAACATGCCAAACCAGACAAACAGCAGTCCGCCCATAATCAGGAAATATAGCAGTGGCTCTCGAGACATCGACTTCTGGCCCTAACGTGGCGCGAACCCGCCAACCCAGATCGGGCTGGACCACGCCATTGCATCATTGGCCTGACGTACACGCACAAAGTAATAGTCGCCCTGCAGATCTCCTGAATCAACGATCTCGAAACGGATGTCCNCCTCGCCTTCGGTGATCACNCGACGGAGCGTGATAGTGTCATTGTAGATGTCCAGCGGAAAACCATGGGTCAGTTTCCCACGTTTCATGTCCTTCAGGTTCAGCGTCACGCTCGAGGGTTCCGTGATCGCCGGTCCCCTGAAACGAGTCGGGCTCCCTCTTTCCGCAGCGGCCTTTAGCTCAAAGGTGATTCGAGCAGAACGCGAGATGTTTGTCAGATCGAGGACAATCGAACTTGCGTCACCGCGCGAACCCGTGACGAAGTGAAGTGTATTCGGATTATCACTGTCCCTGCGTAGTTCATTCACCTCGGGATTGAAGAAGTCGGTAGCTTTAAAGGATTCAATGTCCGCACCAGTGACGGTCATTTTACCCAGCCATCCACGCGAACCGCGTGCGTTATCCTGGGGATGCATGGGTGTCGATTCACTCTCAAAACTGATCTGTATGGTCTCGAATTTTCCGAAACGCCCATCCTCGATTAGACGATACTGCTGCTCCCATATCTCGACGTCGTTCTTGATCAGCGTGATACTGTCAATGGGCGCCGTCCCTATCACCCGTCCCGTAATCGTCCGCTCTGCGCTGAAAGGCGCACGCTGGCCCATCATATGTCCGTTCAATCTCACGTCGAGGATGATCCGGTCTCCGGTCGTGGCATAGGTCTGGATGTTTTTCATGGCATCAAACAACGCGTCCCGTTCCAGCCGCTCCGCCATAACGCCTGCAAGACCTCCTCGCTGGGACATGAAACCCGCCCAGGTGCTGGTGTACCCAGGCTGCGACAGGTGGTTGTCACTGGCTGCGATGAACCCAACCTGATGCCCCTGGCGAACGTAAGCGCGACCAAACCATTCAAAGGTGCCATGTTGTGACATGATCTCGACAAGGTCCTGAAGATCCGGATCGCTTTGACGATAGTCCCCGGATTGATGTGCGTGCGGGATGACCAGCACATCATTGAAGTCATAGGTCCTCTTGAGCCCTGCGTAAAGTCTTGAGATCGTGGGATAGTCCTGAACAGGAACGCGGACCCGTTCGTTTGTATCTCGAAAGAGCACATTGTGATGCCCACCATAACGATTCTGTTGGGTCCACTCATAGCCAAGGTACCCGATGAAACGACCCTCCTCGGAGTATTCGTTCACCTTGTCGGTGAGTACCTGCCACTCGCTGTCATCCATCCAGATGTCGTGCTCAGAGTGCATAACGAAGTCCAGGCGAGCATCTTCCTTCGCCCAACGCATGAAGCGGTCCGGTGTGCCAATACCTTCAGCAAAACCTGAGTGACCGTGAGTATCTCCCCAGTAGACCGGACTGGCTTCTGCAGACACCAGAACCGGGTTACCGCGGCCGGTGATCGTGCCATCATCCGAGCTGACCGTCAGGTGATGAACACCAGGGGCCAACAAAACATCATCAATCACCGTGATCGCGTTTTCGCCCGACTCCGTAGTGCCGATAACTTCGCCATTGGCACGTACCACAAACCCGGGAACATTTCCGGTTGCACGGTTGTAATACGCATCCCTGGCGCGCACGGAAATATCAAACGACTGACCAGGCCTGACCACGGAGGGCGCAAACACATGAACGCCATCGATGGACTTACCCGCCACCCGAAACGGAACGATCGGGAGTGATGTCAGGTGACCCTCCCCATCAAAGTCGACATAGATGGGCAGTGGCAGAAAGTCGGTTGAAGCTGCGCCCATTCTAAGGCCACGTCCTCCTCCATCGGTGTTGCCATAGGTTACAATCACCATATCCCCCGAATTCAGCCGCCCGCGATCCACTCGGAAAAACAGGGATGGCTGGGCACCACGGAAACCGCCATGCATTCCACCCATCGGTCTTTGATCCGGGACGAAGGAAACATCGGGATTGCTGCTGCTGATGGTCACAAAATTATTTTCTTCCGGTCGGTTGACCTGGAAAGCGCCATATCCGGGCATGAAATGTCGTGAAATCAGCAACCCACCACCCGTCTGTACGGGCTTTGACCCGACTATCCAGGTCTGTCGAAGGGTGGCAAAAGTTCTTGCTTCGAACGGCCCTGTGTTGCCCGTGAGTTCTCCCAGTGCGCCTGGTTCCTCATCCCCAAGTGTGAGTTCTCTGATATAGAAGTCGAGTGCAGCTGTTTGCGCAGGACGGGCAGGATCGGCGAGTTTTGGCCTCACAGAGGTTGTTGCATTGACAGGCACATAACGACCATCACGTGCATATGCATTCAGCCAATCCCAGACAATCTGAGCCCGTGATGAATAGTTCTCCCGGTTCGTGGGAGTCTCGCGCACCTCTGCTTTCAGTGTTTCAACGGCGGCCCGGAGTTGCGGGTCGAGATAGTCCGCCTGCGCAGTAATGACATTGACGAGGAGGCAGGCCATGGCCGTCAGGTTCAACATCGACTTTCCATGGGCTCGTGGCCATTGCTTGTTCTTTAACATCGATGTTTCCCTCACTCGAATCGTTGGCAGTGGGTGCCCCGGCATTCTACACAAAGCGATCTCGCTCCTGACGAATCCTTTTCAATGATGGGTTATTTTTCGTTCAACAAGCTGCGTGGATGTCCTATAGTGACATCGATGTTGATATGTACCGGCAACAAGATCAGGTGACTCTCTAATGAACCTGAGGCGCTTGGATTGCTGCCCGGTAACGAGGGTTTTCTGAATACAACCGGTGGTGGCTATGCCGGCGGTTTGGAGAAATTTGGCCGGACTTTTTCCGGATAATAACTGAAGTAAATCAGTCATTTAAGACTGTATATTAAAGGAGATGATAATGAGCTTTACCGGCACCTGGAGTACCACTACAAAAAGCCCTATGGGCAGCCAACAGGCCACACTTACGCTGGCCGAAGATGGTGGCAATTTGACCGGCTCGATCGCTGGTCAGCAAGGCACCCTGGAACTCACGGATGGTTCCGTGGATGGCACCAGTGCCAGTTGGAAAGCCGCGATCCAACAGCCAATGCCGATGACGCTGGAATTTTCAGCGAGCCTCGATGGCGACAATATTTCCGGTACCGTTAAACTGGGTGCGTTTGGTGAGGCGACTTTTGAAGGGACAAGAGACTAACGTCCGCCGCTGTTCTCTCTTTTCCTTTTATAGGCTTTACGGGCTCGACACGCTCAACGGCTTCAAGCGCGATCGGGCGCGAATAAGCGTTACCCCGCGCGGCTGAGATAAAGAGATGAATTAAGGGGGAAGGATGCGAGCGTAGCGTACTCTTCCCCCACCCTTCCAGAATCTGGTCAGCGCCCTTTCATCCCAGGCGGTCAGCAAACTCTTACTCGCCACGACTCCCGGTCACGCTCGCGTTACCAAATTGCGTAATCAACTGACCTTCGACGGTGTCGTCATCTATCGTGCCCGCGAATTTGGCTGGAATGTCTGTTCCCTGGATCGAAAATGTGAGTTCAAACGTCAGTGCCCCTTTCTCTGAAACGACGTTTCTCAAGCCAAACTCCTGACCTTGCGCTTGCAGCACCCCGGTCATATCACCATTGATCACGATTGTCTGTTCTGCAGTCCCAAGGGCTGAGACAGTCACTACGTCCCAGTTTCCAACAGCAGGGTCAATGCCACCCGAAGATGCACAGCCTGTCATTGTCAGTACCAGCACCACGAAGGCCGTCAATCTTGACGTGCGATTGAACATCTTCGATCTCCTTTAGATATCGTATTGCGAATCGGCGGTGACCATCACATATCTGTGTTACGGTTTCAAGCGTCCCACATTGGGCAGCCGAGCAGCCTAGAGACAAGGTGAAGAAAGAAAATGACCCCTTCAGCAGAATTAATCCAGGAGCAGAACGCCAGGCGAGAGTCAGCTAGGCGGCGCCGTGAGGCACAGAAACTGAGTCGGGTGTTTACCATGCCCGCTTTGGCTGGATCTGATCGGGATACACCTGTCAGTATCGAAGAG
>NZGJ01000055.1 GCA_002689465.1 Rhodospirillaceae bacterium
AGTCCGGCAACGTTTAACTCGTTGAACCAAGGCAGCAGTGAGAGTGTTACTTTTGCATTTGATGTAGCGGACCCTGAAGGTCTCTTTGTATCACAAACTGGTAGTATCGTTTTCGAGGGCCGTAATGATGCCCCGACTGTTTCCGGCCAGCTCTCAATGAGTATTAAGGTCTCTAATACCGGCACATTTTTAGTAGAGAGGTTTGCGGGAGGCACCGGCACTCTAGCCCAGGCAGACGCTCTGATAGCAGCGGCAAATCTTACTGCCTCGGCTAATCGTTCGACGATTAATATGCGTGATAGTAGCGGTGGTGCGGGGCGTTTCGGGTCGAGCGATGGATTCCCGGGCGCATCTGTGTCTGACAACGTCAATAGCTTTGCAATTAAAGCGACGGGGAATTTCTCGGTCGGATCGTCGGGAACATTTACAATTTTTACCCACACCGATGACGGGCATAGGGTGAAAGTCGACGGTAATACAATAAGGACAGATGATAGAAATCACGGGAACACCGACTTTTTTACACCTATAAGTCTGAGCGCGGGTTCGCACTCCCTCGAAATCGTTTACTGGGAGGCCGGCGGCGGTGCGACTTTGGAGGCCGGCATTGGCGCAGGGAGTTTAAGCAGCTTTAATTCCTCGACAATCCAACTTCTCACCGCTGCTGTTTCGGAAGCGATTAATTTTAATTTGGCATCTGGTGTGATTGACGCTGATACGAGTTCTTCTCTTTCGGTCTCAGATTTTACCTTATCAAGTGGCAGTAACTCTGGCCTTACTCAATCAGGGACTTCTCTGGCGACAGATTTTGGGTCGTTTTCGTCCACGCAAAACGCGGTCTTCACATTCAATATCAATGATGGGTCCGGTGGCTCGGTTGCTCAGAAAGTCTCTGTAGATGTTGCTCAAAGTGGCGACGGTAATGATACAATTGATTTCAGCGGCTCTGGTACTCAGGTCACCCTTCAATCGGCCTTAGACGATATAGAGATTATTGTCGGAACTAACTTCGACGATACCTTGCTTGGCGGGAGTGGAGCTCAGACAATAAGTGGTGGTACTGGCGCCGATATAGTCGCCGGTGGTGCGGGGAACGACACACTTAACGGCGGTGATGGCGATGATATCTTTCAGATATCTTCAGCTTCAGACATTACAAGCGGTGGAACCTTTAATGGCGGAAGCGGCAATGACGCTCTGGTTCTCACATCTACTTCAATCTCGTCATTAGTCTTTCCAATAAGTCCTGTTACGTTTTCATCGCTTGAAACCTTTGATCTATCCGGAGGGGCAAGCGGAGGAGTTGTAGTTAGTGTCGACGGGGCTGATTTGACTGGGATCACGAATTTCATCGGTGACGGTACTGCTGACCAATTAAATATTATTAATAGCGATTTTACCATTGGCTCCAGCCAATCGCTTGACGGCATTGAAACCGTGAAAGTTAGCCAATCTAATACCGCGCAAGACATAACCATTAATGGTGCGGTCACGGGTATTGAATTAATTCAAGGAACTGTCAGTAGCGCGTCTGTTGCCGACGATGACGTCATTTTCAGCGGTTCACGAGACTTTTCGGGAGTGACGTTAACAGATATCGATGAGTTTACTCTTGCCGATGGCGCGTCGACACGACAAACGCTGGGTCTAAGCGCTAGTTCAAATTTTGGGTTAGCAGAGATAGAAGATTTCACCTCCGGCTCTGGATCAACGTCTGATGTGTTGGATTATAAAAGTGGCCTTGTTTCCGGTGACGGCACTGCAATATCGGCTAGCAGCAATCTTACATTGACCAATATAGGCAGCGCAGACCGGTCAACGGATATTATCTCCAATAATAAGACTGGCGTCATTGAATTCGAGGCTAACAAATTAGCCATCGATTTGACCGGTTCGACGACAGCACAAATAACGAACGCCGCCGAAGCGCTGCTTGAAAGTGTGAACGCCTCGTCGAATCTAACTGGATCGTCCGCACAGGTAACGCAGGGAGGGATCAATACCGATACATTGTTAATTTTTCACGAAGCAGATAATGACGCAGTTATTGTCCGTTACCAGGAAGGCTCGACATCTGAGGCGGACTTCAGCGGAGAACTCAGCGTCGTCGCTATTTTTGACGGTATTAGCCACTCCAATTCGAGCTTATTTGATAATGCAAATATCGTTTAGCGCATGTCCTTACCGGGCGTAGTTTTTGGGCGTTCTGAGGCTTTTGGGTCTTCTGATGCGGAGTATTTGGATACTTCGGGCGTCGGTTCTGTTCGAGTACCGCATGGTGATTTTCTTTTATCTGCAGATTTTGTCCGGATGGGTCCTCATCTTTCGTTGTCGGTGGGCAGCGCATCACGTTGTGCGAATCTGGCGCCATCCTCAAATATCTAGCGGTTAAATCGGGTAATGGCATGTATCCGGAGGACCCTGCGCAACAGATCGAGTGCGACCAGTGGCTGTTCTTTGGCTCTGCTCAGTTCACCACCTTATCGCAACAATATGGACTGTTTTGGGTCAGGCTTGGCGAAGAAGTGCCCCGCGCGAAGGAGCATTATGAGGGTGTATTGCGAGACATGCTCGGCATGTATGACAATCGGCTCTCAGATCATGAATTCGTCATCGGTGATTATTCGGTTGCTGATGTGGCATGTTATGCCGACATACATATTCACGGTGTTAATGATATCGGCTTGGATGAGTATCCGAATATCCGGCGTTGGCACGATATGATTGAGGCCAGACCGGCGGTAACCAAAGCTTGGACGCCGTTTGCATAAAATAAAACTTGGCAGTGATACCTCTCCGACTCAAGAAGACGTTGAGTGCGCGACTAAAATAGGTATAACCATCTTGAAGGTCCGTAAATGATGGCAGAACGGGCGTAACCTTCTGGGGCTGTCTGGTTTTGTCACGTATAGTGTTCGGTCGTTCTGAGGCTTTTGGGTCTTCTGTTGCGGAGTATTTGGATACTTCGGGCGTTGGTTCGGTTCGTGTGCCGCATGGTGATTTTCTTTTATCTGCGGATTTCGGTCGCATGGGGCCTCACCTTTCTTTATCGGAAGGTGAGACGACGGTTGTTGTAAAGAACTTCTTCACTTTTGATAAATCACCGGATCTGACGACGGAGAGTGGTCATTCAGTGATCGACGGGTCACTGGCGGTTAAGCTTGCTGGTCCCTTTGCGCCTGGCCAGTTTGCGCAAGTTGGCCAGTTGGCGCAGGCGCCTGGTGTGTCTTCGATCGGTACCGTTGAGAAGTTAGCTGGAACGGTAACTCTTACGAGGATAGACGGAACGACAGTTCAAGCTTCGAAGGGCACGGCTGTTTTCTCCGGCGACGTTATCAAGACGGACGCGAGCGCCAATATCGGGATCAAGTTTGTTGATGACACGAGCTTTTCTCTTGGAGAGAGCGGACGAATGGTCATCGACGAGATGATCTATGATCCATCAAACAATAGTAACTCGAGCAGCTCTTTCAGCGTTGTTAAGGGGGTTTTCTCGTTTGTGTCTGGCCAGGTTGCGAAGGCTGGAGACGACGCGATGGTTGTTACGACGCCTGTTGCGAGTATTGGTATCCGGGGGACGACGGTTGCGGGTAAGGCGGCTGCGGAGGGATCTTCTAACTCGATCACGCTGTTGCCTGATGCTGATGGTGGTGTAGGTCAGATTGCGGTGAGTAACTCTGCGGGCACGCAGATTATGTCTGTGCCGTTCCAGACGACGAGCCTGACGAGCGCATTTACGGCACCTGCGCCGCCAGTCATCGTTCCTGCCAATCAGCTTGAGAACCTTTACGGTACCAATATCACGACGGTTCTTCCACCCGCGTCAGCGCAACAGGGGCAGCAAAAAAACACCAGCAATGGTCCTGCGCCTGAGGCGACTGATGGTCCTTCTGGTGAGGGAGAGACGCAGGAGGGAGAAGAAGAAGGCGAGACCCCCGAAGGTGAGGGTGAGGCTGGAGAAGGTGAAGAAGCCGAAAAGGAACAGGAAAAGGAAGAAGAAGAGGCCGAGGCAGAGGAAGAGGAACAGGAAGAGGAAGGTGGGGCGGACGCTGAAAGGCCGCCGGGTGAAGCTGCCCCCGGCGATGCTCCGCCTGGAGAGACTGGTGAGGCACCTCCGGGTGAGGGTGATGGCGTTTCCCCTGGTGAGGTTGGCGCATTTGGTGAAGGATCGGAGCAGGGTCCTGGCGAAGGCCCGGAGGGTGGTTCTGACGATGAGCCCCAGCAGACTGCGGCTGATCAGGCTGAGGAGGAACAGGACAATCCCAATCGATATGGCAATGCGAGGGATGCCTTTGAGGATGCCCGCGAGAGCGGACTATCGGAGGAGGAAGCTTTTGAGAAAGCGGCTTCTGCTGTTGGTGTGACGGAGAAGGAGAAGGCTGTTGCAGAGGCTGCGTTCCAGAAGGCGATTGAGGAGGGAGCTGATCCGAGAGAGGCGGTATGGGCTGCTGAGGATGCTGTTCGAGAAGAGTTTGATCAAAGGAATGAGCCCAAAAGAGCTGAGATTGAGGCAACCTCGGCATCAATTGAAGACGCGATACAGAGAGGCGCCACTGCAGAAGATGCATTGAGACAACAGATATCAGGGCCCGGTACGTCACGAGAAAACTTGGATATCGCTCGAGAAGCGGCTTACCAGTCCTTGGATAATGTTTTTAGAAACGACGATGCCGAGGGTCTTGCCTTCTTGATAGATAGCACCGAGGGCGGTGACACCGTCGGCGAAGATGCGTTCAGGGATGCATTGCTTGAGGGGAAGTCGATTGATGAGGCCTTCGGTGCGGCCTTTGAGGCCAATGTTTTAGCTGCCGGCGGTGCTGGACGCGATGGTCGCGTGGATTTTTTGGCAGCAGACCTGTTTATCCAGGGCTTTGATCCGGGGCTACGGGCCTCTGCGCTTATCAGGGAGGTNATCGATGAGATNAGGGTNGTNNNNGANNTNTCNGAAGGNACCANNTCTANTTTCNATGAAATAATNAANGCAACNACTGGAAANGANGTNNTCGCCGGTGCTCCNGGNNACAANNTNANTACNCAGTTNTTTATGGTNCAAGGNTCNACNATGGNAGGGNNCGATACTNTNGNCGGCGGCGGCGGACAGGATGAAATATTCATGCAGAACTTGTCAGATATTCTGCTAATCGCCGACTTCAGTGGTGGGGGTGTTAACTCGAATATGACATTTTCCACGAAAGACGGTTCGCTCACCGGCGCTGCAGCGGTTACCGGTGTAGAGCAGATGTTTTTCGAGTCCGATAATGTATCGCAAAGGCTTGGCGTTCCCTTTGATGGAAGAGGGTTTGCGATAGCCGGGACTTCTCTAAATGACACGATTGATCTTACTGGGGATGGAAGCCCTGGTGCAGACTTGACCTTCGGTTCTCTCACAATTGATTTGGACGCCAATAATATCTTCGGAAGTATCATTTTCGGTGGAAACGGCAACGACACAATTACAAGCTCTGGCCGTGATAATGGAGATATTATTTTTGGCGGCGATGGTGATGACTTAATTAATAGCAAAGTCGGTGATGAGACAATCGTTGCAGGAGATGGTGACGATACCATCGTAGTTGCGAGTCCTGATGGCTTTTTTAGTCGAGACGGAACTATTGGCGAGGATATCTCCGGCGGCTCGAATACTTCCGTTGGAGACACGCTCCAGATAGGAGATGCTTCAACGTCAACGGGGCAGACTTTTATAATTTCAACAAACTTTGGAGAATCTGCGACTGTGGTAGGGATCGAAAACCTCCACTTTTTTAAGTCAAATACAACCCTTAGGCTTTTCGAAGATAACTTTGTAAACTTTGACAAGATTACGGCCGAGTCGGGGGTTAGCGGTATCGCTCTGATAGGCGCTTCACAGCAAATAAATCTCTCCACCGTAGACGTCACGTCTGCGGTTACAAGCCTTACCGCAATTTCTTCTTTGTCGAGCGGCGTTCGGGTTTTTGACGCAAACGACTCCGTCGGAAGAACCTTAATTGGCACGGACGATCCTGATACCCTGTCGGGTTTTGGTGGTGATGATATTTTCCAGATGGGCGGCGGCCGAGACGTCCTATCAGGCGGAGCTGGAAATGATACGTTTGAGATTGCGGCTGAAACAGACATCGTCGCTGGTATTGATCTTTCGGGCGGGGGCGGAACCGATAAAATATCGTTAACATCTACGAGTATTTCTTCGTTGGTATTTCCAGAGAATAATGTTTCGTTCGCCACCCTCGAGAGTTTCGATTTATCAGGTGGAGCGGCGTCTGGCGTTGCCGTTACTATGGCCGGGTCGAGGCTGCAAGACATTCCTCAGTTTGTTGGAGACGGAACGACCGATGCCATTAACGTTTCGAGCGATAATTTTAATGCGGGAGGCCGTACTCTAAATGGGATCGAACAAATTAATCTAACGGGTTCTGATATACCTCAACGAATACAGATCGACGTTTCAACATCGATTACCGGGCTTGATGCTATTTCGGGGACAATCAACTCCAGTGCTCAATTAGACGACGAGGTAGAGGTTTCTGGTGATCGAGACTTTTCGGGCATTACGTTTACCAACATAAAGGAGTTGGACTTGGCTGATGGGATTGGTGTCCGTCAGACATTAGAATTCAGCGCCAGCAGTTCGCTCGATTTGGCCTTGATAAGGGACTTCACTGGAGGTGCTGGGTCGACAACTGATCGCTTTAATTACGGGAGCAACCTTCTATCGGGCAATGGAAGTTCGAACCCTTCCTCTAGCGACCTAACGTTAACTGAAATCGGCATCGGTGCTCGCGCGCCAAACGTGCTTTCATCCAACTTCACCGGCGCGATCGATTTTGAGACAACAGTGGGCAACAATAACATCGGCGTTGACTTTAAGAACTCTACTTTGAGCGAAATCACGACGGCCGTGGAGGTACTTTTAGAGAGTACGAACCCTCTAGTAAATCTTACGGGGACGTTTGCGCAGATGAAGCAGGGTGTAGCGAACACCGACTCATTACTAATTTTTTATGATAACGATGAAAATGCAGCGATCATACGGTACCAGGAAGGCTTGACTTCGGAGGCTGACTTCAGCGGAGAACTGAGTGTAGTCGCTATCTTCGAAAATCCGGGTGGTGTTGCAACCTTCGATAACGCAAATATTATATAAGCCTATCAGGTATAGTTCTCCGGAGACAAAATCGGGTAATTTATCCGGATGAAAATACTGCTCAGACAATTCATTTCGAGAGGTCCAACGACGTTTGCGCTGCTAATTTCGTCGTTTGCAGCAAACGTCTTGGCCTTAGTACCCGCTATTTTTGTTATTCTGGTTTTAAATAGATACGTGACTTTTGGAGTTGATGCCACACTCATAACGCTGGCAACTGCCGCATGTGTCGCCATTATATTTGAATTCCTATTTCGGCGTTTTAGGTATCGCACGGCTGCCGAATTGGATTTCGACGGGCATAATGAGCTCAACAGTCGCATGTTCACGAGAGCTTCGAGGTCTAAACTCGGGCTGGTTGGTCAGATACCGATAGCGACCTTTCGGGGTGTGTTCGGGTGTGTGGAACAATTACGGGCGGCTTATTCACCCTCTAGCGTATGTGTTTTTCTTGATGCTCCCTTTGCGCTTTTATTCCTTTTTGCGCTCTACCTGATCTGCCCTCCAATATGCCTTATAACGGTAGTCGTTATCGGAACCCTATCAATTGTAATCATATTGCAGTTGAACACACGAAGACAGATCGGCCGCAATATAAATAAAACCGCGGCCCTGAAGGCGCAGTTGGCGAGTAATGCCATTGACACCCCTGAGACCTTAAGGGTGTTTGACTTAGGGGGATTTCTCCAGAACAAATGGGAGAAGGTGTGCGGGGCACTTGATGCATTGCAATACCGGCTTTTGGATCGCCAAGATCATACCCAATCCTTAATTAAAGCATTTACCGGAATTTTGACGGTCGCGGTAATAACCGCCGGGGCCGTGTTAGTTGTCGACGGGCAGTTGGATATCGGCGAAATGATCGGCGCTAATATTCTTGCGGCTCGGGCAATGGCTCCGGTGATCGCAGTTTGCCAGCAGACAGAAAGCTGGATACGAGCTGAGCAGGCCAACAAGACCATCGACGACTTTAATCGTATTCCCTTTGAAAGAGTTGAGGGAAGTGCCTTCGAAAAATATTCAGGGCAGCTGGAATTTAGAGACCTAACTTTCAATTATCCGGCAAAAGAAACACCGGTGATTGAGAAACTGAACCTTTCGCTTATGCCGGGAGAGGTGCTCTGTGTGACGGGTGCGAACGGCTCAGGAAAAACTACCTTGGCTAAACTGATAACAGGTTTGTTAGACCCAAATGAGGGTTATGTGTCAGTCGACGGTGTAAATTTAAAACAACTGTCCCTCAAATGGTGGCGAAAACAAATCATTTATTTGCCACAGGAACCAAAGTTTTTGGAGGGAAGCATCAGGGAAAACTTTTTAGCGGTGGATGGTACGCTTTCCGATGACCGAATTAGAGAAGTTTTGGCCGATGTCGGACTTGATCAAGAGATAGACAAGTCAGTTGGTGGATTAGAACAGGTTATAAATACTATGGGTTCCAGCCTCTCACTCGGTGTTCGCAGGCGTTTAGCACTGGCGAGGGCTCTCATCAATCAGGGAGAAATAGCCATACTTGATGAGCCCACTGAAGGGATCGATGCGAAAGGGGCAGAGAGTGTGTACCAGATAATGAGCGATTTATCCAAGTCGGGTAAAACTCTGATTATTTGCGCCCACGATACCGCGGTTTTGAATGGTGCTCATCATGTTCTAGATCTGGATGACGGATCTCAGTCGATGATGCGAACAGTCTCCAACTAGGTCTTCGAGAATGCTTAAAAATCATTCATTTGGCATTTTAGCGTTTATTTTATTCTTGACGGTGGGCGTTTGGTCCTATTTTGGTACATTAGACTATGTAACGGTCACACAGGGTGTGGTGACCCCATCCAATAAAATCAAGAAGATACAACATCTAGAAGGGGGAATAATACGTTCTATTCTCGTTTCTGAGGGTGAGCGTGTCGGGCAGGGGACACCACTGATTGAGCTAGAAGCTACGAAATCCGAGGCTGAATTCAATGAATTAGAAACAAGATTGGTAGCATTACAGATTGATTTAATCCGCCTAAGAGCGGAGCAGGACTTTGCGGAAACGGTGGGTTCCGGTTTCTCGCCAAGGTCGTCCCTTCAGGGCTTAGTATTCCCTAAAAAGATGCGAGATGAATACCCGAGCAAAGTAGAGAAAGCTATCGCCCTTTTTCGGATCCGAAAAACGTCTTTGATAAATAGAATATCGGCGCAAAAAAATATTGTTCTGCAAAAAAGGCAAGATAGTGAACAAATACAGCAGAAACTAATAAAGAATAAGAAATATTTAAAAATATTAAAAGAAAAAATAGGAATTAGCGACAAATTATTGAAGGATAATCTGTCAAATAGGCTTGATCATCTGAAATATCTTGAACAAAAAATAGGAATTGAGGGGACGATAAGCGAAGATTATTGGTCATTAGAAAAATCGAAAACTGCGATTGCCGAGGCAAAAATACGAATTCAGACGCTTAAAGACGCTCATAAAGAAACTGCCGTGACCGAGTACAGCGAAAAGAATAATGCTTATGAAGAGCTGAGGTTTCGGAAAGCGCGTTTACTGGATAATCGATCTCGGACGATGATACGGTCACCAGCGGAGGGTCGGGTCAAGTATCTTTACTATACGACGGTAGGGGGTGTGATTTCTCCTGGTGCTGTAGTCGTTGAGATAGTGCCTGATGCCGGTAAACTGATTGTCGAAGGAAGGTTGCCAGTTAATGAAAAGGCATACGTGAAAGTGGGTCAGAGCGTAAAGGTGCGTTTAACTGCGCCGGGGCCTGCTGGCTTTGGACAACTCGATGGTCGTATAGAGTACATTAGTGCAGATAGCATTTCCGATCAGAACGGCCTCACTTATTTTTTGACCAGAATCACAGTTGAAGGGGATACTATCGCCTATAAAGAGAAGTCCTACCAACTAGGAGCAGGTGAGAGTGTAGAATGTCGGATTTTAATAGGCGAAAGAAGAATAATTGATTACTTTATTGAACCATTCTGGCGAGGGGCCGGGGTCGCGCTAAGAGAACGTTAAAGTTAAATCGAAAAAACAATGAAGTCTATTTACAAGTTTCCAGCGACTAAAATCCTAGCTTTGCCAATCATATTGTCTGTCTGCTTTTTTGCTAGCCTGTCTCACGCCAAGAGCATGTCTTTTGAGGAACAAGTTGCTGAAATTCTTCAGAACCACCCCAGGGTTAGGGCCGCAGCCGGAACCGTCAAATCTCTAGAGGAGGGTTTGAGGATCTCTCAGAAGGCATGGTTTCCGGGGTTGGCCGTTACAGGGAACATGGCAAAAGAAGACCGAGACAATATAAATCCGACTGATGACACAAAGTTGAATTCAAGTGAGCTCAAGTTCACAATAACTCAACCCGTATACGACTTTGGATCGAAATCGGCCGCAACAACTATCGCTCGCCTGCAACTGGATCAGGGCAAAAAAACGCTAATTCTAACTAAACAATCGATAATTCTTGAAATTGGTGCTGCGCAAATGGGCGTTGCGACGGCGGTCGAAAAGCTGAGATATGCGAAGAAATCTCTCTCGAACCTGATAAAACAGACAGCGCTGGAAAACATCAAAGTTCAAAGCGGTGCCGGGGTTTCTACGGACGTACTGCAGGCCAAGGTGCAATTGGCTGGGGCTAAAGCCCGTCTTTTAGCGTCTGAAGGACAGCTAAAAACACAAGAAAATCGTTACCGTACAGTTTTTGGCGCACTGCAGAATGATTTTCTCAAATCAAGAAAATTGAAGTTACCTGTTCAAGGTGTTCCTAAGACATTAGAGGGGGCATTGGAAATTGCGAGAAAAAATAATGTTCAGCTGCAGACCCTTCAAGACGCAGTATCTCTTGGAAATGCCTCTTTAGTGCAGGTCAAGGCGGATCAAATCTGGCCTAAAATTAATTTGATTGTCGACCAAAGCTTCAAAAAGAATGTTGGAGGCACCCGCGGGAGGACGGAAGAGCTAACAGCAAAAGTCCAACTAACATACAATTTTAATCTTGGTTTTTCAGCCGTTAACAGTATCGATGCCGCCCGGGCAAATTACGCAGTCGCTCAAAGGCAGTTAGATGATGCGCGACGGTTAATCGATGAGGCGGTAAGTAATGCATTCATTGGCTACAAGCAATCTCTGGAGAATGCTAAATTACTGGCTGAACAAGCCGGCTTATCTGCGGCTTTTCTTAAACTAGCCCGTAAAGAGAGGAAATTGGGAAAGCGCTCTCTCTTAGAGATTTTGTCAGGAGAAACAGCGGAAATTAATGCGCGATCTGACGCGGCCGAGGCAGATGGCGCGCGAGTGACTTCAGCTTTAGCTCTTCTATCTGCCATGGGCACGCTTAAGCAAAACCATTTAATTCTTCAGTGAACTAGCGTTATTCGCAGACTGCCCTGTTCTGGCCAACATATTGGCTACAGAACCGGTCCACCATTTGGCTTTGACCTCAGGTCAAATTCTGCCCTCAGCTTGTCAGGTTGAGTAAATCATTTAAAACAGCTGCTTGAGATCGGAAGTGTTGCCTCCAGCGTATTTAGGGTATGTATGAGGTTGTCTGGTTCAAACGCGATCTGCGGGTGCACGACCATCCCGCCCTTGGAGCTGCGGCCAATGCCGGGCACGTTCTGCCACTCTATATTGTTGAGCCCGATCTTTGGGAACAGCAAGATATGTCTGGCCGGCATTGGGCATTTGTTGCTGAGTCTCTTGAAGAGTTACGAAGCGATCTTGATAATTGCGGGCAAGCGTTGGTAGTCCGGTTTGGACCCTCAATAGAAGTTTTGGAGGATTTGTGGGCAAATGGGCTTATTAGGTCGCTTTGGTCGCACGAAGAAACTGGAAATGACTGGACCTATCGCAGAGATCTGAGGGTGGGCGCCTGGTGTCGAGACCGCGGTGTGTTGTGGACCGAAATACAGAACCATGGTGTCAACAGAGGATCGAGATCCCGAAATCGTTGGTCAAAAAAATGGAGTGATCATATGGAGGGGGTGGTTACTTCGCCTCCCAAACTCGCCCCGGTAAGCATTCATGTCGGGCGATTACCTTCGCATAAGATTTCATCTGTGCCAGACGACTATTGTCCGGGTAGGCAATGTGGAGGAAGGGCAGCAGGTAGAGGATTGCTCGATAGTTTCCTGCTTAGGCGGGGGGAACATTACAGAAGTTCTATGTCTTCGCCTCTAAATGGCGAAAGAGTATGTTCGCGACTTTCACCTCACATAGCTTGGGGAACGCTCTCTGTGCGCGAGATCGCCGCCGGCCTCAAATGCCATAATGAGGAGATGCAGACTTCGGGGGCAAGCTCGCGTCGGTGGCAGCAATCACTCAGATCCTTTAATAGCCGGCTTCATTGGCATTGCCACTTTATCCAAAAATTAGAAGATGAACCGAGAATAGAATTTGAAAACCTTCACCGAGCTTTTGATGGCGTCAGGCCATATGAGGGTAATGCGGACTTTCTGAGTGCATGGTGTGCCGGGGAAACAGGTTTTCCGTTTGTTGATGCGTGTATGCGTTTCTTGCGCGCCACGGGGTGGCTCAATTTTAGGATGCGAGCAATGGTTATGGCTGTAGCCAGTTATCATCTTTGGTTGCATTGGCGGGAACCGGGGCTGGAACTGGCTCGATTATTCACCGATTACGAGCCGGGTATTCACTGGAATCAAGTTCAAATGCAGTCAGGTACGACGGGCATAAATACGATCAGAATCTATAACCCCGTCAAACAAGGGAACGATCAAGACCCGGATGGGATCTTTACACGGCGTTGGGTGCCCGAATTGTCAAAGATACCCGATAACTTTCTACAGGAACCCTGGAAGGCACATAACGCTTCACAAGTCCTAGGAAATTTATATCCGGAACCAATCGTTGACTATCTAAAGTCTGCAAAAAACGCCCGAAGTAAGCTCTGGGCTATAAGAGCTGGGACTAATTTTCGTGCAGAGGCAAACAAGATACAGAAGAAACACGGTAGCCGTAAAAGTTCCTCCAAAAACTCCTTAAGAAAGCAATCAAAATTGGAATTAACGCAGTTATCCTTGCCGCTGTCAGACTTATGAAGTTTATGTCTGCTTTAGATACTTTAACTAGGAGGGAGGCTTGTCGAGCGCTCTTTCTTTACTCCCTCTCTCGGCTATCGGCCGAATGAGCAAGGTTCCAACCCTGCCAGGGCTGCTAAATGAGCAGGAGCGCTTTAGGTTTACGCCTACTAGGGAAGCGGGACTGAAGCAGATGATGAGTTTTCTCCCTCGAGCTGGCAGACAATATGCCAACCGCAGAAATTATGATTTCGGCCCGGAAAAAAGAAATAACGTCTCTCTCCTATCGCCATGGATTCGGCACCGGCTGATTACGGAAGAAGAGATTGTTAAAACAACACTCTCCCGGTTTTCATTGTCAACGGCAGAAAAGTTTATTCAGGAGGTGTTCTGGCGTTCATACTTTAAAGGTTGGCTCGAGCAGCACCCTACGGTCTGGGATACCTATCGGACTGATTTGCAAGCATCGCTTAATGAACTAGACGGCAATAAAGATTTATTCTCGCGATATGAAAAGGCGGTCGGAGGTTACACAGATTTAGAATGCTTCAATTTCTGGGTCCGTGAATTAGCTGAGACTGGGTATTTACATAATCATGCACGGATGTGGTTTGCATCGATCTGGATTTTTACGCTCCAATTACCTTGGACATTGGGTGCCGATTTCTTTCTTCGACACTTGCTCGACGGTGATGCGGCGTCCAATACACTTGGTTGGCGGTGGGTGGCTGGCCTTCATACAAAAGGTAAAATTTACCTTGCTCGCCGAGATAATATTCGTAAATACACTGACAACCGTTTCGATCCAGGCAACTTATCCGGCCAACCATCGCCGATCGACGAGTATCCGCCGCCGAGATACAGAACCATCCCAGCGCCTGGGCAAATACCGGCCGATGCTTTCATATTGTTAGTGACGGACGAAGACTGCCTTGTTAGTGAACTACTGCCTAACAAGCCATCAAGCACCATAGGTTTTCTTGCAACAGAGCACCGGTCTCCACTCCACGTGGCTGAGGGAGTAAAACAATTTGCACGAGGAGCAATTGATGAGGCATTGCGTTTAGTTGGCGGCAAGATAGCGGGGACGGCGAGCTCTAGCAGGGGAGTTACTAAACTATTATTTAATGCCGCAAAGGCGGATAATGTTTGCCATATTGTGATGGCTGAGCCTAATTATGGGCCGGTAAAAACTGCCCTTGCTGAAGTTGAAAACGCTCTATTGCAAGGGGGTTTGAGAATGCATTTTATACGGCGAAAGTATGACAATTTAGTTTGGTCTCAAACCGATCGAGGCTTTTTTAAATTAAAAAAGAAGATCCCAGAGCTTATTTCTCTGCTTTAGCTTTTCCTTAGCAACGGAGGCCGCTAGCTCTCATCAATAGGTTGCCGCCCTAGGAATAAGTTGGTGCCGTTTGAGAGGTCAGAGCTTCCCTAAAAACCTGTCTGCACTTTTATTGTATGAGCCCTGTTTTTCAATG
>NZGJ01000001.1 GCA_002689465.1 Rhodospirillaceae bacterium
CGCGGAAACGGAGTAAACGATGTCGATTACGCAAGAGCGCAAGACAGAGCTAATTAAAGAATATTCCACCGGAGAATACGATACAGGTTCGCCGGAGGTTCAGGTTGCTATCCTGTCGGAGCGTATCGGAAACCTTACGGAACACCTTAAAGAACATAAAAAGGATTTCCACTCGCGACGTGGCCTGCTGATGATGGTTGGTCAGAGACGGCGCTTGCTGGATTATCTCAAGCGCAAAGATCAATCGCGCTATAAGAAGCTGATCGTAAGCCTCGGACTTCGGCGCTGATCAGAAAGCTGTATTCGGTTTGATACCTAAACCGGCCCGCGATATTGCAGGCCGGTGTTACGTGTATGCGAATGCGGATAAACTGTCGCGGCCATGGGGGTCGCGCTCAAAGTCCGGCAAGGGTCGAACGCTAGCCGGCCGCACAGGCAAACTGCCGATGCGAAACCGGCCCGGCCGCGCAGGGCGGCGGGCTTAGGAAGGAATATACGATATGTTCACTGAACACCGTAAAGAAATTGAATGGGGCGGACGTCCTCTTATAATCGAAACCGGGAAAATCGCCCGGCAGGCAGATGGCGCCGTGATGGTTACTTATGGCGGCACGCAGGTTCTTTGTACCGCTGTAGCGCAGAAATCGCCGAAGCCAGGGATCGATTTTTTCCCGTTGACGATCAATTATCAGGAAAAGACATTTGCCGCTGGTAAAATCCCAGGCGGCTTTTTCAAGCGCGAAGGCCGTCCGTCTGAAAAGGAAACGCTGACCTCGCGGCTTATCGACCGTCCGCTACGTCCGCTTTTCGCTTCCGGGTTCCGGAACGAAACCCAAGTGATCTGTACCGTGATGGCGCACGACTTGGAAAACGATCCCGACATCGTGTCGTTGGTGGGCTCGTCAGCGGCGCTCACGATTTCCGGTATCCCGTTTATGGGCCCGATTGGTGCTGCACGCGTTGCCTATATTGAGGGTGATTACGTGCTCAACCCGCTTCAAGACCAGATGGACGTTACCGATCTAGACATGGTCGTGGCCGGCACGGCCAACGCCGTTAACATGGTGGAATCAGAAGCGAACGAGCTTTCTGAAGATATTATGCTCGGCGCAGTTATGTTTGCGCATCAAGGTTTCCAGCCGGTGATCGATGCTATCGTCGAACTGGCGGAGGTTTGCGCGAAGGAACCGTGGGACATTCCTGAGGCGCCTGCAGATGAAGATACCCTTCTGGCGCGCGTAAGTGCTGCGGCCGAAGCTGGCCTTCGTGATGCCTATCAGGAAACCGTCAAGCAGGCTCGTGTCGAAAAAATCGGTGCCGCCAAGTCCGCCGCGATGGAAACTTTTGCTGATGACGATGACAGTATTCGAGAACGTGCCAAGGGAATGCTGAAGACGGTAGAGAAGGATATTGTTCGTAATGCGATCCTAGATACGAAGCAGCGTATCGATGGTCGGGATCTGGAGACTGTTCGCCCGATCTCCTCCGAGGTAGGAATTCTACCTCGCGCCCATGGTTCGGCCCTGTTTACCCGGGGCGAAACTCAGGCGATCGTGACAGCCACGCTCGGCACGGGTCAGGACGAGCAGATCATTGACGCGCTCGAAGGAGAGTATCGCGAACACTTTTTGCTGCACTACAACTTCCCGCCCTACTCGGTCGGTGAAGCCAGCTTCCTGCGTTCTCCGGGGCGCCGTGAAATTGGCCATGGAAAGCTCGCTTGGCGTGCTATTCGCGCCTTGCTGCCGAAGAAAGAGGATTTCCCTTACACAATGCGAATCGTGTCGGAGATCACCGAGTCCAATGGTTCGTCATCGATGGCGACTGTCTGCGGCACCTCGCTATCGCTGATGGATGCCGGCGTTCCACTGCGGCGTCCCTGTGCAGGCATCGCTATGGGTTTGATCAAGGAGGATGAACGCTTTGCCGTTCTCTCCGATATTCTTGGCGATGAGGATCACCTTGGCGATATGGATTTCAAAGTAGCCGGTACCGAGGCAGGTATCACTGCTCTCCAGATGGATATCAAGATCACCGGCATAACCGAAGAGATTATGCAGGTTGCACTGGGACAAGCCAAAGGCGGTCGGATGCACATTCTGGGTGAGATGGCTGCCGCGCTGACATCCGGCCGGGAAGAGGTCAGCGATTTTGCTCCGCGGATCACGACTTTTCAGATTGCGAAAGATAAGATCCGTGAGGTGATCGGCACGGGAGGCAAGGTAATTCGCGAAATCTGCGATGAAACTGGCGCTAAGGTGGATATTGAAGACGATGGCACGATTAAGGTCTCGTCGGTAGACAATGCCGCAGCTGAAGCGGCGGTGAACTGGATTAAGGGTATCGTTGCTGAGCCGGAAATCGGCGTGATTTATACCGGCAAGGTAGTGAAGGTCGTCGATTTCGGCGCATTCGTGAACTTCATGGGTTCCCGGGATGGCTTAGTTCATATTTCCGAACTCGAAAATCGCCGGGTGGACAAGGTCACAGATGTCGTTAACGAAGGCGATCAGGTCAAGGTCAAGGTCCTCGCGGTCGACGACCGCGGGAAGGTTCGCCTATCTATGAAAGTCGTTAATCAGGAAACCGGTCAAGACCTGTCCGAAAAGAAGGAAGAAGCAGATAGCGACGTTTGATCGTCGGTTTTCTGGAAAACGTGCTTTTGTTCCGAGCAATGAGAATAATTCGTTGTCCGGGACTGGCCGTTTTGGAAACCCTTCATATAATATGCAACATAGGGCACGTGTCAGGGAGATAGATTCTGAAACCGTTGCAACCGCTTGTCATCTCCGGCAAGGAGGTCGCCCCCCTCGTTGAGGGCGGCAAGGGCATCGCCGTGTCGAATGGCGAAAGCTCTGGCGCGTGGGCGGCGGCCGGTGGTATCGGAACATTTTCCGGCGTCAACGCCGATTCCTTTGACGGAAACGGAAATCCCATTCTGCCTGTATATCATGGAAGAACTCGGCGTGACCGACATGAGGAACTTTTAGCCTATGCGATTCAGGGCGGGCTGGTTCAGGCTCGCATTGCCCATGACGTTTCTGGCGGCGAAGGCCGCATCCACATGAACGTTTTGTGGGAAATGGCGGGCGCTGAACGGGTCCTGCATGGTGTT
This sequence comes from Rhodospirillaceae bacterium, assembly GCA_002689465.1. Lineage (GTDB taxonomy): Bacteria > Pseudomonadota > Alphaproteobacteria > MPNO01 > UBA830 > CAXBCP01. The sequence continues at coordinate 3,116 of NZGJ01000001.1, forward strand.
CTGGGTGGGGCGAAGGGCCTTATTCATGGCGTCACCTGCGGTGCTGGCATGCCGTATAAAATTGCCCAGATTTCGGCAGAATACGGCGTCTATTACTATCCGATCGTTTCTTCTGCGCGGGCATTCCGAGCGTTGTGGAAGCGTTCATATAACAAATACCCTGAATGGCTTGGCGGTGTAGTTTATGAAGACCCTTGGCGGGCCGGCGGCCACAATGGCCTGTCGAACAGCGAAGACCCCCATGTGCCTGAAGGTCCGCGGCCACGGGTAGCGGAACTGCGCAAGGTCATGAACGAACTTGGTCTAAATATCGTGCCAATTGTTATGGCCGGCGGTGTATGGTATCTGCGGGACTGGGCGGATTGGATCGAAGATCCCGATATCGCGCCGATCGCTTTTCAGTACGGCACGCGCCCGCTACTCACCCAGGAAAGTCCGATTTCCAAAGAATGGAAAACACGCCTTATGACGCTTGAGGAAGGTGACGTTTTTCTGAATAAATTCAGTCCGACCGGTTTTTATTCATCGGCCGTGCGCAATCCATTCCTGCAAGAGCTAAAGGGACGTTCCGACCGCCAGGTCGCTTTTGTCGAAGAGCCAGTGGGTGAGCTGAATGAGGAATTCAAGATTGGCGCCCGTGGCCGCAAGGTTTTTGTTACTGCCGCCGACAAGTCGCGGGCCGAGCAATGGGTTACCGAGGGATATACAGAAGGTTTGAGGACACCGGATTCCACTGTCATCTTCGTTTCGGCGGAAAAGGGCAAGCAAATCCAGACCGACCAGTCAGACTGTATGGGTTGCTTGTCACAATGCCAGTTTTCGAACTGGGCGCAGAATGAAGGTGGAACCACGGGTCGTCGCCCTGACCCTCGGTCGTACTGTATCCAGAAAACGCTGCAGGATATCGTCCATGGAGACCCGGTCGATGAACAGCTGATGTTTGCGGGCCACAACGCCTACAAGTTCAGGGACGATCCGTTTTATTCGAACGGTTTTATCCCAACGGTCAAGGAGCTAGTCGCCCGGCTCCATACCGGCGATTAGGGTCAATTATTCCGGTGCCGGCAGGGGTAATTTCAAGAATTTCTGAACACCTATTTAGCACCTCGAATTTTTCGTGGGGTTTAAAATTTTCGCCGTACGTCCTATACCTATTCCATGGCTGAGAACACCTCTCAAAAGCGACCGTATTCCGGCGTGATCGCCTTCCTGAAGCAGGCTGGTCTTCGCCCGACTAGGCAGCGAATTGCGCTGGCCAAACTGCTGTTTGAGGGGGAAAATCGACATGTTACGGCGGAGGACTTGCACATTGAAGCACAGAAAGCCGGCGTAAGTGTTTCTCTTGCTACGGTTTATAATTCGCTCCACCAGTTTACTGGTGTCGGAATCATGCGCGAAGTTGGGGTAGAAGCAGGCCGATCCTACTTCGATACCAACACCGGTGACCATCATCACTTCTTTCACGAAGATACCGGTTCTCTGGAAGATATTCCGAGCGATCAGATCAATGTGTCCGAACTACCAGCCGCACCTGAGGGTAAATCCGTCAAGCGCGTAGATGTTATTGTGCGGGTTAGTGGTCAGGAATAAAATCTAATAATGAGACGATTCTCTTCTCTGGAATAATTCCAAACTATTGACGGTTGGGTTTCCGCCACCTATATAAAGTCAAAGGCCCGTCTCAAATGGATGGTACTTGGTCCGGCAGAAAACGGATCGCAGGACGAAGCCTCTCGTCCTTCAGAAAACCAGAGCGACTCAATTCATAACTAGAATAAGGAGGGTGACATGCCGTCACTTGGTGGAACAAAGACCGAAAACAATTTGAAAGACGCTTTTGCGGGCGAATCCCAGGCCAATCGTCGCTATCTCTACTTCGCCCAAAAGGCCGACGTAGAGGGCTATAACGATGTTGCGGCTGTGTTCCGGTCGACTGCCGAAGGCGAAACCGGCCATGCGCATGGACATCTCGAATATCTTGAAGAAACGGGGGATCCTGCAACGGGTGAGCCCATCGGTTCGACATCGAACAACCTTAAAGCGGCTGTTGCTGGCGAAACTCATGAATACACCGATATGTATCCTGGCATGGCCCGAGAAGCCCGTGATGAAGGCTTTGACGAAATTGCCGATTGGTTCGAGACACTTGCCAAGGCCGAGCGTTCCCATGCCGGACGTTTCCAGAAGGCGCTCGACGACCTCACCTAATTAGACCGGCCACTGGCCTGTAGTAGGATCGGTGGCCGGTTGCGCGCCTGTGAAGGACCCACGTTAGTGCTATTGGTGCTTGTCTATTAAGTGCGCCCCACGGGAAATTTTCTACGAAAGATGAGGCCGACATATGTCTGAGGGCAGCCTTGGTGCGCCGGAACGCCATCCTATCCCATGGCAGGATAGCGAATTCTATGATGAGAAAAAACTGGATGCAGAGCTGCGCCGCCAGTTTGACATCTGCCATGGATGCCGCCGTTGCCACAATCTATGTGACTCCTTTCCGCTGCTTTTCGATCTTATCGATGAAGCTGAGAGCATGGAACTCGACACTGTCGACTCACAGGATTTCAAGCCAGTCATTGACGCCTGCACATTGTGCGATATGTGCTTTATGACAAAATGTCCGTACGTGCCGCCGCATGAATTCAATCTTGATGTACCGCACCTGATGCTACGTTACCGAGCAGTCGAGCTAAAGAAAGGAGATGCCCCTTTCGTCGCCAAACAGATTTCCAAGACCGATCGAAACGGGAAGCTCGCAGGTTCTCTCGCGCCGTTGACGAACTGGACGACAGAGAGGGGTAATAAACTGACGCGCCCTGTGATTCAGGCAACGGCCGGCATTGATGAGAAAGCCGCTCTCCCTAAATTCTACAGCAAGACCCTGATCGCCCAGGCAAGAAAAAACCCGCCGGCGAGAGATGCCGACGCCCCGGCCAAAGCGCGAAAAGCTGTGGTCTATGGTACGTGTTTCGTCAACTATAACGATCCTTCAATAGGGATGGATGTGCTTAAAGTTTTGGCGCGAAACGGCGTCGAGACAGAGGTTCTGCACCCCGCCTGTTGCGGTATGCCCAAGTTGGAGCATGGTGATATAGCTGGCGTTGCTGAAAGCGCCAAGCAGATTGCCGCTGTTTTCCGGCCGTGGATTGAGAAGGGATACGACGTTGTTGCGCTGACGCCCAGTTGCTCCTTAATGCTCAAATTTGAATGGCCGCTAATCCTGCCGGATGACGACGACATCAAACTTCTTTCCGGTTCGACCCATGATATCAGCCAGTATGTAGTCGATATTGCCAAGAATGAGGGTCTGTCTGACGGCATGCAGCCGTTAGACGGCCCTGTGACCGTCCATCTCGCTTGTCACTCAAGGGCGCAGAATATGGGTCAAAAGGCCGCAGAATTATTGCGGCTGATCCCCGATTCAGACGTGACTGTGATCGAACGCTGCTCTGGCCACGGTGGGTCCTGGGGCATGATGAAAGAAAATTTTGAAACCGCAATCAAGGTCGGCCGGCCTGCCGCTCGAAAGGCCATAGAAACCGCGCCGAAATATGTGGTGTCGGAATGCCCGCTTGCTGGTGTTCACATCCTTCAGGGAATGGAAAGACTTGCCGAGAAAGAAACGCCACCGCCAGCGGTGCCGATACATGCGCCGCATCCGGTGCAGTTGCTGGCGCAGGCCTATCGCGACGACAGGAAATAGCATGAACACGCTTAAAGAAATTACCCGCGCAGACATTCTTCCGTTCGACGACTATGCCTCGAGCCGCCGGGAGAGAAAAAAGGCGCTGATGGCAGTCAAAAAAGACCGTCGGATGGAAGTTGGCCCACATGCCACCTTCTACTTCGAAAATTATGAGACGATGTGGAACCAGGTCCACGAGATGCTTTACATTGAGCGCGGCGGTGAAAACCAGATTTCGGATGAACTCGCCGCCTACAATCCGCTGATCCCGCAGGGGCGTGAACTAGTTGCAACCGTCATGTTTGAAATCGGCGACCCAGACCGACGTGCTAAGGTACTCTCGACGCTTGGCGGCGTCGAAGAGACAATCTCAATCACCGTTGGTGGAGCAAGAATACTGGGTATTGCGGAAACAGATGTTGACCGCACAAAGGCCGATGGAAAGGCGTCATCTGTTCAGTTCCTCCATTTTGCATTCACTGATGTCCAGATTACAGAATTCCGAGCGGAAGATACTGAGGTAAGCGTAAGCTTCGGTCACCAGAGCTATGCCCATACTGCCGGGATGCCACCCGCGGTTAGAACCGCTCTCGCCCGGGATTTTGACTGAAGCGAATTATCTAAACGAAATATTTCCCATCTATTGTTAGCTAGTCTGCGTCAATTCAACTGTTCGTTCCGGTAAACGCCCCAGATATGGGTGCGTCTCATCCAGCCGCGTTTTTTCGCGACCTCAACGCGGCACCAATCGCTTTCGCATTCGAGGATGCTGGCGACCACTTTTTCCATCACCCTGGCTACCAGCATTGCATTTGAAGCGGGCCCGCGGCGAAGCGGCTGGATACCATCCTTTATGACTGCCGTCCGCTTCCCTGAGAGCATCGAGCGATGCACCCAGCCCTCGGTTCCTTGCCAGTCACCGACTTTTCGCCAATTTTCGAACTCGGCGACAATTTCGACTGGCATGTTGCGCTGCACGAAGATCCAATCGACCGGATAGCGCATCCCGGGGCCAGTTCTAAGGTGCACCTTGTCCGCGCGCAGCGAGGCAAAACGCGGCAAAGGCAATCCTGTATCAGCGATCGCGACCATCGGCGTTGCCAGAAGCATTGCTGTGGCGCCGGCAAAAGCGATCGCGATGATCATAGAGCGACTCATGCCTTCACTATAAACCAGTGCGGTGAGTCGCTCCATGTGTTTGGTAGACCGCCCCTTTGACCCGGAGAAAATATACTCGGCAGCGTCAAGTTCAAGACCTCTGGACAACCGCACTTGGCCCTGATACGCCAGAGAAAAATTGGATCGCAAGAACACGGACTCATGGAGATGGGCTAAAGATGCCACAACACAAACCCGTCGTCACTGTTACCCGGACGCTGCCAGACGTTGTGGAAACGCGCATGATGGAGTTGTTCGAGGCGCGCCTGAATGCAAGCGACGTGCCGATGACCTCTGATGAAATCATTGCTGCAGTAGAAGGCGCAAACGTGCTTGTCCCGACGGTAACTGACAAGATAGATTCCGGGCTGATCGACCGCCTGCCCGACTCGGTCAAACTGATTGCAAATTTCGGTGTTGGTGTGAACCATATCGACCTTGAGGCCGCCAATGCGAGAAAAATCGCGGTCACTAATACACCTGGGGTGCTCACTGACGATACGGCGGATATGACGGTCTGTTTGCTGCTTGCCGCATCCCGCCGCCTTGCTGAGGGTGACAGGCTTGTCCGGTCGGGAAAATGGGAGGGCTGGTCGCCGACCTTTATGATTGGTCACCGGATTTCTGGAAAACGCCTTGGAGTTATTGGTATGGGACGAATCGGTCAGGCGACTGCCGAAAAAGTAATAAATTCTCTCGGTATGAAAGTTGTATTTTTCAATCGATCTCCTGTAAGAGATTTGAGTTTTCGCGCTGTGCAGTTAGAGACTTTAGCTGAAGTTCTAAAATGTGCTGATGTTGTATCCATTCACGCTCCTGGCGGTACTAAAGAACCTATCTTAAAAAGGGAGCATTTTGCTATGATGAAAAAAACTGCTTTTCTGATAAATACTGCGAGAGGAGATGTTGTTGATCAACGAGCTTTAATTAATGCATTGAAA
>NZGJ01000002.1 GCA_002689465.1 Rhodospirillaceae bacterium
ACAATGGATGTCGAGTTAAATCACGCCGTTATCAAATCGATCGCAGCATTTTTAAACACGGTCGGTGGCTATCTTGTGATCGGCGTAAAAGACGCGCCTCCTCACAAGGTCGTCGGGTTATTCAATGACAAATTTGAGGGTGAGGATCTCTACATCCGAAGGCTCAATGATAAAGTGAAAGCAGCACTGGGTTCCGCTGTTATGACAAAAATTGGGATCAAAATATTCAAGCTGGGACCTGATGATGTCTGTTTAGTAAGCTGCAAGCGCAGTAAGAGCCCCGTCTTTTGTAATGATACCGCATACAACAAAAAAATACGGAGACTTCCTGATAAGGAGGCGAAGGCGAAAAGGTCTGGTCAATTTTATTTTCGTGAGGACAAGGGCGTCGCTGAATTAGCGGGGGAAGATGCTTATCGGCATATAGCCGAACACTTTAGTGATGTTTAACTTTTCTGGATGACGTGTTTTTGAATATCCCTGATGTGAAGGTCAATTATCAGTCTTGTATGAGGTGCTGTTCTAAGTTTTCTAATACCATTATTCGTGGATGTGATGATGGACAATCCGGATGAGAATTGGGGTCGTCCATTTTATCCTGTGGTTGAATAGCACTTGTGCCCGGGTCGGCCATATTGTCTCCAACACGCGACCATATCGGGTAACTTACCTGAATAGGCCACTCTTTAAGGAGAATGGAGACCAATGATCGGTTCTATTGTCACGCTCGAAAACCTCTATTTAAACGTACCCTTCGAAGCTAAAGATGCCGCAAAAGATGCCGGAGCCAAGTGGGATGCTGCGAGCAAGCTTTGGTACGCCCCTCCCGGCCTTGACCCCCTTGGATTTCGGAATTGGTGGTCTTTCCTTCGTCCCGCCTTCGCAGATAAAGACAGGATAAAGGCTATGGGGGGCAAGTTTCACCCGGGCATCAAAGCCTGGTATGTGCCCGCTAAATTCGACTATGACGAATTTAGGGAGTGGTGGCCGAAGGACTGCCTCAAGTACCTATTCAATGACCGATTTGCGGCATACTCCCGAATGACGGGAGGTGGTCAATCATCTGTATTTTTTGGTTACGATCTTACAAACAACGCTGAATGCGCGATCAAACTTTATGACCAAGGCGACGAAGAAGATGGCGAGACAACGGTAGCGTTTGAACGGGAACTTGACGCTCTATTGCAACTAGACCACCCCAATATACTGCCAATATTGGATTGGGGTCGACATGATCACACCGGGCAATACTTCATAGTTTCACCATGGATGCGCTGGACTCTCGACGACCTTTGGAATGACCCGGAGTCCTTGTACCGCTCTCTGTATCCAATGATTTGTGAAAATTACGAGTTGGAAATGTCGGAAGATGAATTCGTAAGTTTTTTGATTGATGACGACAGCGGGGACGAATGGTTGGAAGCCTCGGATGAAGGCATTTTAGGAGACGTCCTGAAGGGACTTGTCTACGCCGCTGATAGCTCCATAATTCACCGCGACATCAAGCCAGCGAACATATTTATCGATGTTTCATATAACGCTGACGTTGCACCAGATCTTGACGGTGAAACTGACTTAGAAAAGAGGCTCGAGGCACTGATCAAAGCAGGAAAAGAAAACGGCTATGTCACTTTTGAGGACGTAGCTTACGCTCAGGGAGAAGACGAAGAGTTCGATACTGCGCTAGACTTTTATTCGGATCTAATCATGCAAAATATCGAGGTTCGGGAATTCTTAACCGACACGACCTTGGTCGCAGATTTCGGAGCCTCAAAAAATTGGTCTCTTGAGGGCAAAAAACACGCGACCATGGTGCATTTAAGAACTGAGCCTTGGACACCACCAAGGACCGATGCCGAATTATTTTTCGAGCGTACTTGGGACGGGTATGCTTGGGGCGTACTCGCAATAGCTTATCTGTGTGAAGAAATGCCCGATACCCGTGAAGATATTGACCGCCTTCTTGATGGTCGGTTCAAGGAAATGGTCGGAGAAAATTTATGGGAGTTTGTGTCTCGAATTGTGCACGTCGACCCTGATAGGCGCCCTGCAGACATCAAGGCAGTCGCCGATGAGCTTGCAAAGTTGAACGATATTCGCAGAGAAGCTATCGGGGCATAATATTTGCCGCGTAATTACCGGCGGTTACCCTCTCAATTTCGCCCCACCGTTCAAAGATGACAAATTTCGGCAGCGAACGCATAATTTAGCGAGAGAGGTTTGCCGCACTGGTGTTACATTCTCTATCCACCCAGATATCGAGCAACTATTCTGAACTGAATTCTTAAATTCAACGGGGACCCAGAGTGTCGGAAAAACACAATATTTTAATCCCTGATGGTACGATCGCCCTACTCCAGATAAGCGTCCGTCCAGGCGGCTATAACGATGAGACCCTGTGCCTTGAAGCCGGTTTCGGTACTCAGGCCAAAAGCGGGGTAATCTATTTAAGATCAAAAGTGAAAATACTCGCCGGCTCCCATAAGGACAAAAGTTTTAGTGTTCCGATTGGGATCTTTAGCGATAAAGGTGATCAATGGCGTGACCGTGGACGCGAACTTGTCAGGGAAATACTAAACTCATCTCAAGGTCTATCAGCCTCTGATAATTCCCGACGTGCTGTTGCTGGCCGGATAATTAAAAGCTACAGCATTCTCGACGGGATATGTTTCGTCGGTGTCGTTGGCGTTACTAAAAATCAGCGCGGAAAAGAGGAAAATAACATTTCACGGGTGTTGAACGGCGACCATGAGGAATATCAGGACCTGGTCTCCAGTAAGAAATTCGTGCCGGCCAGAAAAGTTCCTCCTCCCTCTGAGCCCAGTTCTCCGATGTGGCGACGGTAGAGGAAAAAAATGCTCTTACGCCCAAGACAGCAAGAATTTCTCGAGAGGGCCATCGATGCTCTTTCCAAGAACGATAATACTTTAGGTATTGCCCCAACTGGAGCGGGTAAAACTATTCTATTTTCGCACCTTCTTGGCCATTTGGTGAGAGGCGGGCCAGACCAAAAAGCGCTCGTCATAGCTCATCGCGATGAATTAACAGAGCAAAACTCTTCGAAGTTTCGGCTGATTAACCCTGATATCTCTGTCTCAGTCATAGATGCAACGACCAAAGATTGGAGTGGTCAGGTTGTCTTCGCGATGGTTCAAACGCTAGCCAGAGAGAAAAATCTGGCAACACTCCCGCCGGTAGATTTTATCGTAATTGACGAAGCCCACCATACCCCTGCCGCGACATATCAGGCGATTATTGAACACGCGCGAGAGTTAAATCCCGAATGCAAACTAATCGGGCTTACTGCGACACCTAGCAGAAGTGACGGTGTCGGGCTGCGTCAAAACTATTCAAATGTTGCTGACCAGATATTTGTCAGCGAGTTGGTTGGCTCAGGTCACCTGGTAATTCCCAGAACCTTCGTTATCGACGTCGCTCAGAAGCAGCTTAACTCCGTGAAAATGCTCGCCGGCGATTATGATATGGCCGAGGTTGAGAAGATCCTGAACAAGCGTCCAATTAACCATGCCGTTGTCGAAAAGTGGAAAGAGCTCGCAGAGAACCGAAAAACGGTCGTGTTTTGCTCTACGATTGAACACGCAGAGGGTGTTCAACAGTCATTTCTTGATGCGGGGATTTCAGCCGAATTAATTACTGGTGAATTAACCTCAGGCGACAGAACCGCGTCTCTCAATCGTTTTTATTCCGGGGAAAGCCCGGTGATTGTTAATGTGAGTGTTCTGACAGAGGGATGGGACCACCCTCCGACCGGATGCATCGTCCTGCTTCGACCGAGTTCAGCAAAGGGCACGATGATACAGATGGTCGGCAGAGGTTTACGGACGGTAGACCCCGATGAGTATCCTGAGGTTATCAAAAACGACTGTATAATTCTCGACTTCGGTACTTCGTCCGTTATCCATGGAAGCCTCGAGCAGGATGTGGACCTTGATGGAAATGTGGGTGCCTACGCCGACCTCACGATGGATTGTCCATCTTGTGAAGCGGAAATACCAATGTCGTCGCGCGAATGCCCGGTCTGCGGGGCAGAACTCAGGAAAAACATCGATAAGGACAACGAAACAGTAAGCGCCGTTTCCTACGTCGAAATGGTGGAGATCAATCTTCTCGAGAGATCCCATTTCCAATGGGTTGATCTCTATGTCGACGACCTTTCTTTTTACTCGGGCGGTTTCAATGCCTGGGCGGGGGTCTTCTGTCTCGGGTCAAACTGGATTGCCGTCGGCGGAAATGAAGCGATAAAAGCCAAGTTGCTTCTGTCGGGTGATCGTATTCAATGTTTTGCAGCGGCCGACGACTGGTTGAACACGTATGAGACAAATGACACCGCCCACAGGTCTCGGTCATGGCTTCAGGAACAACCGACGTCACGTCAACTTGCAGCCCTGCCACGACGACATCGATTGGACTTTAACCTCACCCGCTATCGGGCATCGGCGTTAATTGGCTTCAACAGGAATAAAGAAGCTATCGTTTCGATTGCTGATAGATTTTCAAGGTAGCCGACAGTAGAGAATTATTTTGAGATTTGTGGTATCTGCTCATAGCCAGCGCGGCGTATCGCGCGAAGAGAACCAAGACACCGTCACAGTCTCATCTTGGCAAAACTTGAACCGGGAACGCGACAGCTTTATTGGCAAATACAGCGGACAGGATCTACCACAGCTTTTTATGCTCGCAGACGGCATGGGTGGTCATGCTAATGGCGCAACGGCAAGCCAAACCGCCGTTGAACAGATTAACGGTAGCTTCAACGCCTCTCCCGAAAATTTCGATGAACAATTAGCAGTTGAGAATGTACATAGGTTTTTAGTGAACGCTGATGGCTCGGGAACCAGGCCAATGGGCACCACGATCGCTGGGTTTCTGATAAATGAAACCAGCGCGCTGATCTTCAATGTCGGTGACAGCAAGATCCACTGTATCGATGAGCTAAACATAGAAGAGTTAACGATCGAAGACCGGGATCCTTATCAAAAAACAAAAGCCATCACACAGTGTCTAGGAGGTGGAATAATTCACCCGACGGTTCACTCAATTCAGAGGCATTATAAAACGGGACATAAATTTATTCTGTCCTCCGACGGCCTTACCGATCATATTTCTCCCGAACAGATCGTTTCTGCGCTGAATGACAGCAGCGGGAACCTCGCGACGGAACTATGTGCAGCGGCGAAAAGCCAGGGGAGCGACGATGATATCTCGGCTATCGTGGTAGAAGTCCAATAGAGAAAAAGGTGCGACCGTGTGGGAAATGTTGGAAATCATTCGCCTGATAATAGGCTTCCTTTAAAAGCCGGCAGTGCGCAGACACGCCCATGAAAACGGCGGAGTCCAATGCGCCTGTTAAAGGCGCAGTGTTGTTCATTTAAAAGACTAACGCTGCGGATCAGCCCAATACAACATTTTCAAGCCTTCATAACACACCTCTGATTTGAGGGTTGTTTCTTGCGTCGGTGATATCTCCACAATCAACTTTTCCGTCTTGGTGCCCCTTTGGATTTCCAGCTCTCCGGGGCAAACTCCCTACGCAATTCACGCATGAAACCCCGAGAGATTGAAATGCCAAAATATTCGCGCGCAGCGTCAAGGTCGTCATCTCGAGATGATTTTCCCCCTTCATCTAATACTCTTTTAACATGGAGTTGGTACCAGGTCCGCACTTTGGCTCGCGAGTGCCGTGGAGCAGATGAAGTCTTCACTTCTTCGATAGCTGCATTCAATCTAGGTTTGGCGGCAGGTGCGGGGGAGACATGATCTTCCAGGTCGCTTTCGGCTATCAAAACTGCCCGAACGGACGTCAGTCTCCCTTCCTTATCTATCTCGAGCCATCCGCTTTCGAAAATCCGTTTCCCCTCATCTGATCCCCAGATGTTTTTCTCAATTGGGACGATTTTACCATCTACAGCCACGTAATGAGCCGTTATTAAACCAGCCCAGAGAAGTTGGTGGAGAAATACGTCTTCAACTTTTTCGCGCCTATCCCTTGTCTTTTTTGCCTCGGTAATCTGACTGGCAAACCGCTCTTCAATCTCTTTAATTTTATCTGTCGGTAGCGTCGGCGGGTCGCCCACCATCATAAACGGCTGATCGTCAGCGACAGGCGCTTTCCGCCGTTCGTAGCGCCATTGAGGGTCCCCACCCGACAAATCGCATTCTAATTCACATTCCGCGTATAAAACGGCATCTCGAAACGCACTGTCCGTTTCGTATTCAATCTTGCTCCGAAATTCTTGGCCTAAATATCCTGTTTTGAAATACCCACGCTCTTCCCCGGTCCAGTCCGTTGGGAACATGCCCTTGCCGAGACCATCGACAGCTTTTTCAAGTTCCATGTATCCAACAGGAACGGGTGCTTTCTCGACCTTCGCCCCCAGGGGAAAATTATATCCGCTTGTCGGTAACTTCATCACCGAAACCTCCGCCAAAAGATCCCCACTGGAAGGGGGGTCGCAGACATCTTGCAGAACATCATGATCCAGAAGTCCGCAGCGGAACAACGTTGGCGCTCTCGATCTCGATCCCATTCATGCGGGCTTCAATCAACGACGACACCCTGTCAGCCGCGTTGACGAGAGCATGATCAATCAGGTGGGTGTAACGCGCGGTTGTAGAATGTCGCCCATGCCCAAGCAGCCCTGCGATAGTGATTTCCGAATATTCCAATTCGTTGGCAGTTGTCGCAAAGGAATGACGAAGCGTGTGGATGGTGACATCGTCCAACTTCGCCATTTCACACACCTTGCGGAAAACCTTAACGTCTTTCAGATGCCCATCGCTTCGCGACGCAGGGAACACAAAGGTGATGTCTTCTTCTGGCGTGGCCTGGATCAAATTCATCGCAGTGCGACCCATGGCACGTACCTGCTGACCTGCTTTAGTGTCATCGAACCGAAAACATTGATTGTGTAAATCAACCTCAGTTCTCCGGAGGCCGTAAATCTCTCCGCGCCGGCATCCGGACAGCGCCAGTAATCGGATCGCCCTCACAGCGACCGGGTTGGCTCCAGATCCTTCCAGTGCATCAAGTGCAACGCCAAATGCTCGGTATTCGCCAGGTGACAAAGAACGAGAGCGTTTGTTATCCGGAGCACGTTCTATGCCGGTGACAGGGTTGTCGGGTCTCAGGCCTTCCTTAACAGCGTATGAAAAGATCGACCCCAATAGACCCACTGTTCGCCTCGCCGTGCCGTCGCCGCCGGTGACACGCGCCTTTCCACGTAGCTTCGTTTTCTCAACCGCCGCAGTCTTGCCCAGCCGGACGTCGTGCATGAACGTCTCAACATGCCTCCGCGTGACTTCGGTCAACCGAGATTTTCCGAGGAGTGGTTTTATATGTCGATTGATACGACCTTCGTCGATTTCCAACGTGGACGCTTTCTTTGGCTTACCACGATAGGTGACCTTCCCTACCCAGGCATCACGCATATAGTCGTCGCACAACTCACCAACTGTAACAGCCGCGGTTAAAGCATCGGCCTTTACCCGTCTTATTTCTTCAGCCGGGTCGTCTCCCTTTTCAACGCTGCCAAGAATTTTGCGGGCCTCACTGCGGGCTTCGTCCAGTGTGAGCCGACCATACTGTCCGATCGTGAGGCGACTTTTTTTAAAAGTGACCGGGCTCCGATACTGAACAAAGAAGGTCTTCACGCCTGTCGGTTTGAGCCGAACCCCAAACCCACGCGGGTTATCATCCCACAGTCGAAGTTCTTTGCCATCTTCTGGCGTTGTCGCATCGATGAGGCGTTTCGTAAGACCGGCCATTGTGGGTGCCCCAGCTTCCAGGGCACCCAGGGGGCACCCACAGGAAGGGAATATGAGTAAACGTGATCAAAGACCACTACCCTTCAAGTAGCCCATAATCTCCTTATAATCAACATATTACTAGTTCCTAGTAAGCCTGGGGGCACCTGAGTAATTCCGAATAATTACCTGACACTTACTCTCCGAAGGCAGAGGTCAGAGGTTCGAATCCTCTCGGGTGCGCCATTCTCCTTTTGAACACAGTGGTTACACCATTGAATCCAAACGCTTTTCTAGCCAAAGCTGTTGGGGTGTATACCATGATGTGTACCAAAGATTTTCCGTATCTCTATCAACGAGGCTGCGTCTTCTACTTCAACATACGAGTGCCATCAGACCTGCAAAGGCACTATCGATGTGAGCGAATTATCATCTCTCTTAGAACCAGATCAATCAAAGCTGCCAGAGTTAAGTCTGCGTCTCTTACTTCTCAGCTCGATGAAGAATGGCTGACACTAAGGTGGAAAAAACGGGAACCCCCCAATCACAATCGAACGCCTAAAGCGGATGGAGGACCTATAATACAAAAGCCACCCGTGCCTAAATCCTGCCGCATCTAACGATTACTAAGAACAAGAATAGTGGTTTCATACAAAGGTGAGCGAGTTGTTATTGGCGGATGACCAGTCTGTTTACGGGCAATGCAAACCTACTCCGGTCGGCCTGCCGCTGCTCGGCGAAGAGGGCTTCGAGCTCCTTTAGCATCTGGCAATGTGCGGGCGGCGACAACATGAACGATGCATAAAAGAAACCGGCTGCCTCGCGCGCCAGAACATCCGGGAAGGCGTGCAGGTCGAAGACCAAGGGTTCAATGTCGACTTGCGCGCCTTCAAACGACTTAGCTGCAAGCTGCTTCAGGGCTTGCCCCGTGCGAACACGGGGGTCTCCCAGATCGATCTCGCCAAATCTTGGCTGTTCGCGCCGCACCACGTTGTAGATTAATTCATGTATCTCCGAATAGCCGGGGGCGGTCGCAGGGTCGCCATCCACGACTGCAGCAAAGACTCCATCCGGCTTAAGCACGCGTTTAACTTCCCCCAGCACCCCGGAGACCTGATCCATCAGGGTCAAGGCCCAGTGACACAGGACTACGTCGAACGACCCGTCCACTATAAAGTTAAGGTCCTGAGAAATGCCCTCATATAGCTTGGTCGTGGGATGGAGGCCCCGCTGTTCCGCCAGTGCCAGCTCCTCTGCACTCATGTCCACACCGGTCAATTCGGCATTCGGGCCGCACCGCCGGTTGCAGATTTCGAGGAGAGCGCCGCTACCGCAGGCAAGGTCCAACACGCGTGAAACCCGGGCAGGGTCGACGACGTCGGCAAGCACCTCGTAACTATTACGCCCCGACTTATCCCGGCATCTCATGGCGCAGGACTCCGTAAAGCCCGGGTGATCGCGATGGACGATCAGAAGATGGTCGCGCAGGTCCGCGTGGTCGGGCTGTTGGCCGCGCGAGAGACTTTGCGTCCAACTGGAAACGATATTTTTTCGCACACTCATTTCTGGAAGGTGTCCTTAAAGTATTAGGGGGGCAGGTCCAAGAGCCCGGCCGTGGAGCATCGTGGCTGCTGTCACGCCCGGATCGGCGGCGGTCGTTCTGCCGACAAACTTGGCAACATCGCCGCGAAAACAATCGCGCAGGTAAAGACGTAAACGGACAAAATAGCGAACTGAAATTCCAAACCGAGTCCGGTGTCGATCAGCAATCCCATCAGCCCCGGAGCGATTGCCGTCGACAGCACCAAAAGGGCAACGCCCAGGGATCGGATCGCGCCGAGATGTTCAGAGCCGTATAGCTCGGCCCACACTGCACCAAGCACAACAGTGGCGCCGCCAGCCGTCGCCCCCATCAAAATCATGAACGCAGGCGCGGCATAGAACGCGTCAATTGTGGCCAAAAGCGCAAGGCCGAAAGCGAGCGGCAACAGGTAAAACCGCAACAGGCTGACGGCGCCTACCCGGTCCACCATCCAGCCGGCCCCAAGCGCAACAGCCGTCGCGCTTATGGCGTAAAGCGGATAGCAGGCAGCGAACGCTGCGAGCGTCCATGATTTCGTCTCGACAAGGTGAACCTGGTGAAACAGAACGCCTGTGATCGCAAAAGGGGGCGCAAGAAGCCCCGGTAACAGCGCGAAAAACCGCGGATCCCGGAGGACCTGCGCCCGGGTCCAGGACTGACGTCTTTGAGCTTCGACTTCTGTGGGATCGTTTTGGGGCCGGTCGAGTCGGCGCACGCGCACGAGGTGACCGAGCCACAGCAGCATCGGCAACACTATGACGATCATGCCAGCCGAAGCGCCTATCCAGACTTCACGCCAGGTCAGAAGGGTCAGCGAAAACGCCACTAGAAAGGGCAGAATTGCCTCTCCCGCGGGATACCCCAGTGTCGCAACGCTGAGCGCCTTTCCGCGGTCGGTTGAATGCCAGCGCCCCATAGCCGTAATTGCGACGTGACTGAGCAGGCCCTGGCCGAAGAGGCGCAGCCCGAACAGCGCCAAACAAAGAACAAAGAAAGAACCGGCACCCGACATCAGCATCGCGGAGCTGCTGAGACCCACCAGTGCAAGCGCGCCAATCAGCGACAGATCGAAGCTGTCAGCCAGTTTTCCCAGCCACAAGAGGGCGACCGCGCTAGCAAGCGTCGCCGCAGTATAGAGAGCGCCGAAATGTCCATGTGATATGTCCAAGTCGTTCCGGATTTCTCCCGCGAACAACGAGATGAAAAAGGTTTGCCCGACACTTGAACCAAACGCCATGGCAAACCCGAAGCCAAGCGCCGGTGCGGCTCGCCGCAGGGAACTGTGTGTGGTCATGCGACAAATTCTGACGTGATGAAAGCGTTCTGGCACCAACCGTGTTTTTGCAAAGGCATAAATGGACGTCGAATCAGAGGAAAATCAGCATAACCTGCTGTTCGAACCGCCACTGGCCATCCTGCAAGCATGTGTCTAGATAAGGGCCGGTCAATGGGTTGTTGCGCATCGCGTCGAGACTGATCGTGTCATCGAATATACAGCGCTGGAGATATCCCTCGATTTGTTGCTCGGCGTCCTCGGGCGCGCCATTGTCGTAGGAGATCTGTTGGACGCACGCGCCGACGCCCATTCTCTCGAGCGTTTCTACGATCTGTTCGCCGCTCGAAAAGGGCACGCCTGTGCCGCTTTTGAATCCATCGAGATAATGCTGGTAGAAACGGAGATAATGGGACTCTCTGCCGGCATGGGCAATGAACCCTGCGCCGGATGTCGCATAGACAAAGCGTTCAAGAGCGGCTTGAAGGTCGGCCACGGCCACGGCGTAAAGCGCATGCGTCGCCCAGACGATATCGAATTCGCCGCGTTCACATGCCAACGCCTGTAAAGTCGTTTGATATTCGGCGCCCGCCTGAAACGGGGGCGTAAGGGCTCGGCGCGCCTCGGCAAGCGAAAATTCAGATGGATCTAGAAGAGCGTAGTCGATGGGCGATACAGTCGAATCATCCACTTCGGCATATCGAGTGAGCGCCATGGGAAACTTCCCGGAGCCGCAAGCAACGTCCAAAAGCTTTAACCGACGTTGGCCAAGCTCCGCCTGCCGCGACTTCAACCATTTCTTCCAGTCGAACGCTTCGGCGAGATATTTGTAATCCACCGAGGCAAGGGCATAAAAATGTTCCATCTCATGCCGGCTCTCTTCGGTCCAGTGCTCGCAGCTTCGCTGAAAAGTATCCGACACCGACTCAGCTCCCAGACGGCCAGCAGATCGGGTTCATCTCGCTTGCCGCCAGGTCGCCCGGCCCAGCACCGGGGATGAATTTTTCCCAGTCGCCCGACACCATAGTTGGCTGATCGAGTATCCTCGCTCCGTCCGCGAAGTACGTACTTGCCAGGACGACCCGGCTCTGGCGTGTCCTGTTGCGGGCTGCCGTATGAAAGCTCCGGTTGTGATGGAAGCTTACCTCCCCAATATCGAACGCGCCGTCTTCGATGGCGACGTTGCTGGCCTCGAACGCTTCGGCGACCCGGCGATCGTAACTGGTGTCGAACTTGTTGAACTCGATATCTTTGACTAATTCAAAAACATCGAGCGGCTTAGCGAAAGACAGCGGTCCCATCGCGACTGGGACTGGCTGGGCGGGGATCCAAGCTGTCACCACATCGTCGGTCGCCAGAGGAAAATGGTGATCGTCATAGTGCCACGGAGTCCGCCCGCAACCCGGCTCCTTAGACAGGATGTTGTCATGGTAGAGGCGCACGCTTTTCACGTCCAGAAGCTCTGCGCATATTTTACCGATGCGCGCGCTGAGAACGTAAGCCCTGACGACCGGGTTATCGAGCCATGCCATCTCAAGACTTAGAAAGCGGTCGCGCGCGCCGCCGTCGAGAGAGGTGTTGAACGTTTCTCCCAGAAGCCTGATCAGCTCTTGGCGCAAACGGATCACTGCACCCGGTGTGAGCACATTCGCCAGTTTAATGAAGCCGTCACGACAAAAGGCTTCGCGGTGCCGTTGCGTCAGCGTGTAGGGCGACCCCAGTTCTTCGGAGATTTCAGCGTCGCTCGGCGACTCCATTGTCGGCAGCGGCGGTCCTTCCAACAGCTCGTCCGTTTGCTGTCCGCTGTTGTCTGCGAGAGTCACATACCAGTCCCACCAGGCCTGATTGGTCTGTTCCCAAGGCTGATTAACATCGGATTGGAGGGCGTTTTTGCCTGTTAGCATCTATCTAAATTGGTTTCGTTTCTCTCGCGCGTCAAGGACCTGGGCTGGTTTGGACACTCCGACAGTTTGGGCATCAATTGTCGTTCCAAAAATTCCGTTTTCCTCCGCGACTGTTCTCGACGAGAAAATCGAAAGCCAAGTATACGTTCTTGATGGTCGCTATAAGGGCTTAGGCG
Organism: Rhodospirillaceae bacterium; assembly: GCA_002689465.1. Lineage (GTDB taxonomy): Bacteria > Pseudomonadota > Alphaproteobacteria > MPNO01 > UBA830 > CAXBCP01. The sequence goes on from NZGJ01000002.1 coordinate 12,700, forward strand.
CTTTCGTACCTGAACGCTCTCAGGAGCCTCGGGTCGAAGCTGACATTCGAGTCTATTTACAGGCAGAAAAAAAGGGATGCGGGGGGGTATCGGAAGAAGGCTCTAGAGCATTACGAGAGCAGGTGCTTCGTGTGTTCTTTTGAGCCGAGAGCACTCCGCCAAAGACACATACATCACTTGGAACCAATTGCTGAGGGTATGAGGGCGACCACTCTAGAGGATCTGCGGCCACTTTGTGCCAATTGTCATGAGCTTGCGCACAGCGAGAGCCCCCCAATCACAATCGAACGCCTAAAGGCGATGGAGGCCCCATAATACAAAAGCCACCCGTGCCTAAATCCTGCCGCATCTAACGATTACTAAGAACAAGAATATGGGTAGGGAGAATATGGGATGGCGAGTAGTGGCATTTATCTCGGGACATAAGGATGTCAGACAGTTGCTCTGATATACCCACTTTAAACCTAACGATGTGTTAAAAAAACATGAGGCATTTTTCTAATTAGGAGAAAATAGAACTTCTCTCTTTGAAAGAGTTATTTATTCTTCAGAAGTTTGGTCTTTAGATTGAGTGGGA
>NZGJ01000003.1 GCA_002689465.1 Rhodospirillaceae bacterium
CTTCAGATACTGTTTCGGTATGGCAGACCCAAGACGGGAACCGGCTCCTCCAGCAAGAATAAGAACGGCACAGCGGACCATTTAACGAAGTTCCTTTGGTCGATCGACGTTATTGGGCAAACTAGGCGAATCCGTTGTCCGCGCCAACTCTCGCAAAAGAGCGAAGATTTTTAGGGCTTGGCGAAATAGGCTACTACCCGGGACGGGGCAGGTGTTATTATAACTGCAATGATGAGCACACTGATCCTGTCAATTTCTGCAATGGTCGCTTTAATACCGGCGGCGGCATTGCCGTTTTGTCGAGTACCGGCTCACGATAGCGTGTTTTGGCTTTTGCTAGCGGCCGCGATCGCCGGCCCGGCGATATGGACATGGAGTGCGTTGGCTACTGGCTGGCATACCGGCCTAGCGCCGACGCTCTGGGTTAGCGTGCTTGCCAGTCTTTTTTGGTTTGCGCTGCTTTCCTTTTTTCTGAGGGAAGTCTGGCGGCTTTCACCGCTTTTGCTGCCGTATCTTGTGATAATCGGAGTCCTTGCCACAATCTGGCTGCAGCAGCCGCCGCGTTCGCTCGACCTGTCCGGGGCGTCCACATGGGTTCAATTTCATATTGTTTTTTCTGTGCTCACCTACGGGTTGCTCACTATCGGTGCGATTGCTGGTCTAGCGGTGGTGGTTCAAGAACGGGCCCTTAAACGCAAACGCCCGCGCAGGATTACTCGGCTGTTGCCGTCAGTCGCGGACGGAGAGCGAATTCAAGTTACGTTGCTGACCATGGGCGCACTTATCCTCGGGTTCGGTCTGTTAAGCGGGATGGCGGCGCAGCTTTATCAGACTGGGGATTTGATCAAGTTTTCGCACAAAACAATACTTTCCATTACCACCTTCCTGATTATCGTCATTCTTCTTATTGTCCACATCAGAACAGGTATAAGGGGAAGGCGGGCGGCGCGGTATTTTCTGATCGCGTATCTGTTTATTACCCTAGCCTACCCGGGTGTTAAATTCGTAACAGATGTCGTCTTAATTTAATCTCCTTGGGTTATTGTTTTTTTGAGGAGGAACATTAGTATCTGCTCATATTTTAAACATTAAAATGTATTGCCTAAAAAATGCCCATTTCTGTCGGCCCCGTTCAGCTTGCTGTCCCAGTTATCCTTGCACCTATGTCGGGCGTGTCGGATCTCCCGTTTCGCCGTCTAGTAAAGCGGTGGGGCGCGGGCTTGGTGGTTTCGGAAATGATCGCGAGCCAGGCGATGGTGAACGCGAACCGCAAGACCATGAAAATGATCACTAACTGTATCGATGAGCAGCCTATGGCTGTTCAGCTGGCCGGGTACGAGCCAGAATTGATGGCCGAAGCGGCGCGAATGAATGAAGACCGTGGCGCCGCGTTCATTGACATAAACATGGGCTGTCCGGTCAAAAAGGTCGTGAATAAGCAATCCGGCTCGGCGCTAATGCGCGACCTCGATCAAGCGCGGCGTATTATCGAAGCGACGGTTGAGGCTGTGGATATTCCGGTGACGTTGAAGATGCGGAAGGGTTGGGACGATGACAGTCTCAACGCGCCTGAACTCGCGCAAATCGCTGAGGACGCGGGTGTTAGGATGCTCACTGTTCATGGCCGCACACGCTGCCAGCTTTACAATGGAACAGCTGACTGGAAGTTCGTCCGAAACGTCTGTGACGCCGTCGGAATACCTGTGATCGTCAATGGGGATATCCGAACGTTCGACGATGTCGACGCCGCACTCGAACAATCCGGGGCAGACGGCGTTATGATCGGGCGCGGTGCCACCGGTCGTCCGTGGTTTTTGGGGCAAGTGATGCAGTATCTGGCGACGGGTGAACGGCTCGAACCGCCATCCTTGTCTGAACAGGGCGATATAGTATGTGAGCATGTTGATGATATGATGAGCCACTTCGGCGTCTATGCGGGCCTAAGAATGGCCCGCAAGCATATCGCTTGGTACAGTCGCGGGTTAAAATTTTCGGCAGAATTTCGTCGTAAAATCAACAAAATGGAAGAATATTCTCAGGTTAAATATGAGATACGCTCCTTTTTTGATGGGACCTGGCGCCCGAAGGCTGCCTGATGACGGCGCCGATCGGTTCCGAGACTGAAAAACCGCTGGGCTTCGATCCCGTGGATGCCCTATCTGCGCTGCCGTTTGCCGTCCTGGCGGTCGACCGAGACAGCCGGATTGCCTTTATTAATAATGCCGCTGAGCAGTTTTTTGAGCAAGGCGCAAACGGCCTTCGAGGACGGCGCCTGAATGAGCTTTTACCGGCGGATAGCCCCTTGTTTTCGCTGATCGCACAGGCTTCTTCAGGTCAGGTCAGTGTCGCCGAATATGACATCTCGATTTCGTTTCCAAGATCGCGGCAGAGAAACCTAGCGATTACGGCCGCACCTATCATGGACGGATCGTCTCTGACGGTCATTTCACTCCATGAACAATCGATTGCTCGGCGGATAAATAACCATATCGCGCATCGCAACGCTGCTCGGTCGGTTTCTGGGCTGGCAGAATTGCTGGCACATGAGGTTAAAAACCCGCTGTCCGGTATTAGGGGCGCGGCCCAATTGCTCGAGGCGGCGGTGCAAAAACCCGACGACCGTAGCCTTACGCAGTTGATCTGCGAAGAGACCGATCGTATCTGCGATCTCGTTGATCGGATGGGTCTCTTTTCGAGCGATGAGGTAAATCGCAGCGCCGTGAATATCCATCTTGTGCTCGAACGGGTGCGTCGAGTCGCACAGGCTGGTTTCGGCCGGCATATAGAATTTGTCGAACATTACGATCCATCGCTGCCGTCGGTTTATGGTAATGCCGATCAGTTGATTCAGGTCTTTCTAAATATTGTAAAGAATGCGTGTGAAGCGTTACCGCAAACTGATGGAAAAATAACGATTTTGACCGGATTTCAGCACGGCATAAGGCTCGCTTTGCCCGGTGGGTCGAGCAGGGTTCAATTGCCGTTGATCGTAACGGTGCAGGATAATGGGCCGGGCATTCCCGAAGACATCGCGGCCAATCTATTCGATCCCTTTGTGACGTCCAAGTCGGACGGAACAGGTCTGGGGCTGTCGCTTGTAGCAAAAGTCGTGGGCGATCATGGCGGTATCGTCGAATTCGATACCTCTGATCAGGGAACAGAATTCCGGGTGAGACTGCCGATGCATGCAGATACTGAAGATGGGATTGGGGACGACGCAACTCATGAAGGAGGCTTATGAGCAAGAAAGCTACTATTCTGGTCGCCGATGATGACCGGGCAATACGAATTGTTCTGGAACGGGCTCTGACGCAACAGGGTTACGACGTCCGGCTAACTGGAAATTCGCGAACGTTGTGGTCATGGGTGGAGGATGGCGAAGGCGATATCGTGGTTACCGATGTCGTTATGCCGGACGAGAACGGGTTGGACCTCGTGCCGCGTATTCGTCAGCTCCGGCCAGAGCTCAAAATCATCGTCATGAGCGCTCAGAGCACGCTTTTGACGGCGGTCAAAGCCAATGAGCGGGGCGCTTATGAATATCTGCCAAAGCCGTTCGACCTGACCGAGTTGATTAGTGTCGTGGAACGGGGTTTACTGGACTCTTCTGAACCCACTATCTCAGCACCGCTGGGTGGCGAGGAAAAGCTGCCGCTGATTGGCCGGTCAGCCGCGATGCAGAACATATACCGGGTTCTGGCGCGTCTGATGGCGACGGACTTGACCGTGTTGATCACCGGTGAGTCCGGCACTGGCAAAGAGTTGGTCGCGCGGGCCTTGCATGACTATGGTAAGCAGCGGAACGGTCCCTTTGTGGCCATCAACATGGCGGCAATTCCACGTGATCTGGTCGAAGCAGAGTTATTTGGTCATGAACGCGGTGCGTTCACGGGGGCTACCGGTCGAGGCATTGGGCGTTTCGAGCAGGCGCATCGGGGAACTCTCTTTCTAGACGAAATCGGCGACATGCCGGTCGATGCCCAGACCCGTCTATTGCGCGTCCTGCAAGACGGCGAATACACGACGGTTGGTGGCAGAATGCCAATCAAGGCGGATGTCCGAATCGTTGCGGCAACGCACAGAGATCTGAGCCGGCAAGTAAAGCAGGGCCATTTCCGAGAAGACCTCTACTATCGTCTGAATGTGGTTCCGATTCGTCTTCCACCATTGCGGGAGCGGGCCGAAGACTTGCCGGAATTGGTAGAACATTTCTTTGCCCGGGGTCTTGAAGCCGGTCTGTCGTTCAAGAGTTTAGAGCCAACGGCGATGGAAATTCTGCTGCGACACCGGTGGCCGGGAAATGTCCGAGAACTCGAAAATTTGGTCCAGAGACTTGCCGCATTATACGCCGACGAAACCATTTCAGCCGAAATTGTTGCCAACGAATTGTCTGATGCGGCAGCGGCTTTTGCAGATGCACGTCTGGACGATGAAACGATGTCGGAGGCCATTGAGCGGCATCTCGGACAATCCTACTTTGGAGCAGAAGATGGTTTGCCGTTGAACGGGCTCTACTCTAGGGTGCTCTCTGAAATGGAACGCCCGCTGATTTTGAAAACATTGACAGCGACCCGCGGAAATCAGATCAAGGCAGCAGAGATTTTGGGTCTTAATCGGAATACATTGCGTAAAAAGATTAGAGACCTTGATATTGAGGTGGTGAAGGGCCCGCGCTAACGACCATAAATATCCGGGCGGTTGTGCGATGGCAGAGACAGAAAAAACAATGGACTCATCGACCGAGATAAGCCGAACATCATTTGCGGTTGATCTTATTGCTCGCCTTTCCCAATGGGGGCGGCGAGTGGCGCTCGGCCGGAAACTCTCTATTGCCCTGACCATTGCCGCGCTGGGTTTTGCTTTTGCTACATACGCGACGATTACTGGTTCTTCGCCGCTAGGCGCAGATACGCGAACAGTTCTGATCCTCTTACAAATTGACCTTGTGTTGTTCCTGTTGTTGGGACTTGTCCTGGGCCGGAACTTGGTCGGACTGTGGATCGAACGGCGGCGGGGTCAGGTAGGCTCGCGACTTCATATGCGCCTCGTAATGCTCTTCAGTCTCATCGCCCTAGCGCCAGCGATTATCGTTTCCGTTTTCTCGGCGGTTTTCTTTAATTTTGGAATGGAGAACTGGTTCAATGCACGTGTGAAAACGGCGATCGTTGAATCTCGCGCGGTAGCAGAAGCGTACCTAAAGGAACATCAGCAGGTTATTCGAGGCGACGTGCTGTCGATGGCGCGCGATCTTGAGCGGGCCTTGCCGTTGTTGAATGAAAATCCGCGGCAATTTTCTCAGATACTTACCGGACAGGGCCTGATCCGGAACCTGAGCGAAATCTATATATTCGACGGATCGGGGCGCATTTTAGCGAAATGGGCGCTGGGTTTCGTTATCGATCGTAACCCGGTTGCTCCCGACGTTATTGATCGCGCGCGCGGTGGGGAGGTGGTCCTGCTGACCAGTGGCGCGGATGACCGGTTACGCGCGATCATCAAACTCGACCGAGTTGTTGATGCTTTTCTATATGTCGGACGCTTCGTCGAACCGAATGTGCTTGAGCATATAGAGAAAACTCAGCAGGCGGCAACCGAATACGCTAATATCGAGGGTCGTCGCTCGAGCATAGAAATTACCTTTGCTATGATTTTTATCTTAGTTGGTATGTTGTTATTGTTTGTCGCTATCTGGGTTGGACTGGTCTTTGCAAACAAGTTGTCACGGCCGATATCGGACTTGGCAGGGGCAGCGGAAAGGGTAAGGGCGGGAGACCTCTCGGCTCGCGTCGATGAAGGCCCGGATTCAGATGAGCTTGGTCTACTTAGCCGTGCCTTCAATCGGATGACTGACCAACTCGAAGGGCAGCGGCACGAACTAGTCCAAGCAAATCGCCAACTGGATGAGCGCCGTCATTTTATCGAAACGGTTTTAGGTGGAGTGTCGGCCGGTGTCATCGGCATTGATGCGCGGGGACAGATTAATGTCGCAAACACATCTGCCTGTTCGCTGTTGGAAACAGATATCGATCAGCGGATTGGTGCTAATATTGTGGACGTTGTGCCGGAACTGTCAGAAATGATCGGCGGTCCACATAACCGACCGCACCGGCTAGTGGAGGCGCAGGTTTCGATAAAACGCCTGGGGCGGTCGCGGACACTGTTTGTCCGCCTCGCTACCGATATTGTCGATCGGAAGGTGATGGGGTTTGTAATCACCTTCGATGATATTACGGAGCTTGTGGCAGCGCAGCGAAAAGCCGCGTGGTCGGACGTGGCTCGGCGGATTGCCCACGAGATTAAGAACCCGCTAACCCCAATCCAGCTTGCCGCAGAACGTTTGCGTCGCAAATATTTGGTAGAGGTAACGTCCGATCCGGAAACGTTTTCGAATTGCACAGATACGATTATTCGCCAAGTCGGCGATATAGGGCGCATGGTGGATGAATTCTCGGCGTTCGCGCGAATGCCACGGGCGGAGATGGAAAAAGTAAATATCGAGCAAATATGTAGGCAGGCGGTAGTTCTCCCGCGGAGCGCACATCCCGGGATTGAGTTTGTCATGGAAATCCCCAGCGATCCGATATTAATATCGGGCGACGTTCACCAGCTTTCGCAAGTCTTGACCAACCTGCTCCAGAACGCAATCGATGCGATTGACGGGCGGATATCTGAAATCGAAAAAGATTTACCTCGAGGTGCAATCCGTCTCGCACTCTCGGTTTCCGGCGATCACGTAGAGATAGAGATAACCGATAACGGCATAGGGCTGCCCGTCGATAAACGCGATCAGCTGACAGAACCTTATATAACAACACGAGCCAAAGGGACAGGACTCGGATTGGCGATCGTAAGAACAATATTGGAAGATCACGCTGCCGTTCTTGAACTCAAGGATCGTGATGACGGTGAACCTGGCGCATCTATTCGGGTGATCATGCCTCTGTTTCAGTGGCAGGAGGGCGTTGAGTCTACGGCACCAGCAACAGACTTGCGTGGAGATACCGCTTATGCCGACTGATATTCTTATCGTCGACGACGAGGAGGATATCCGGACATTGATAGCGGACATTCTCGCCGATGAAGGCTTCATTTGTCGGACAGCGGGCGACAGTGAGTCGGCATTTCAGGAAATAGAGGAACGTTGCCCGAATCTCCTGGTTCTCGATATCTGGCTTGAAGGCAGCAAGGTTGACGGGATGGGAATCCTGGAACGCGTCCATGAAAATCATGAGACGGTGCCGGTCATTATGATTAGCGGCCATGGCAATGTCGAAACGGCGGTCAATGCTATAAAACTTGGCGCGTATGATTTTATCGAAAAACCGTTCAAAGCTGATCGGCTCGTTCTTACCGTCACACGCGCGGTAGAGGCGGCGCGTCTACAGACGGAAAATAAGGAACTACGGCGGCGAACAAACGATGTAACAGAAATTGTCGGCGTGTCTCCAGCAATACGCCAGTTGCGCGTGGCCCTACAAAAAGTGGCGCCCACCGATAGCCGCGTATTGATTTCCGGACCGCCTGGGGTGGGCAAGGAAGTTTTTGCGCGTCGGCTCCATCAGCTTTCGCCGCGCTCCGAGGAGCCGTTCATCGTACTAAATTGTGCGGCGATGAGCCCTGACCGGATGGAAGTAGAACTTTTTGGTAACGAAGCGACAGCCGATGAAGTGCAGAGGAAGAGTGGAACATTAGAAGCGGCGAACGGCGGGACGCTGCTGCTTGACGAAGTCAGCGATATGCCGTTAGGGACGCAGGGTAAAATCGTTCGTGTGTTGCAGGAACAGACCTTTACACGGGTCGGTGGGGAAGCCGCGGTAGAGGTGGATGTCCGTGTCATCGCGTCAACCAACAGCGATATGGAAGCCGAGATGAACGCCGGCAATTTCCGCCAGGACCTTTATTACCGGCTCAACGTTGTGCCTATAGAAGTGCCGCCGTTAAGAGATCGCCCGGATGATATCCCAGCATTGGTTGAGCACTTTATGCACCGTTCTGCGACGATTTTAGGCGTATCGCCAAGGCTAATGTCGCGTGATGCAATTGCTGCCCTTCAGGCGTATGACTGGCCGGGAAACGTGCGCCAGCTGAGAAATGCGGTCGAGTGGATACTGATTATGGCACCGGGGACCACGAACGAACCAGTGACTGTCGAAAATTTGCCGCCCGATATCGGTGTAGGTACCTCCGCGACCGTCGGTTGGGAAGAGGGGGCCAAGATGATGTCTTTAACGTTAAAAGATGCCCGCGAAAACTTCGAACGCCAGTATTTACTTGCACAGATATCGCGATTTAGCGGAAATGTGTCGCGCACGGCTGAGTTTGTCGGCATGGAACGATCGGCCCTACACCGGAAATTAAAATCTCTCGGGATTACCGGTCGTGAATTAGCTTAACAGCCCGGCGCAGCGGCGTCGGAATAACAGGACGAGAGAAAATGAGGGTCATTGTTTGTGGTGCGGGTCGGGTAGGCTACAATATTTCGCGCCAGCTCTCGCTCGAGAACCATGACGTTACGGTTGTCGATTCATCCTCCGAAAATATTCGGACAGTGAGTGAATCGCTGGATGTGCAGGCGATCTGCGGTTTTGCGTCCGATCCTGATGTCTTAGAACGGGCAAATGCCGCAGATACCGATCTTTTGATTGCGGTGACCCAATCCGACGAAGTGAATATGGTCGCTTGTCAGGTGGCGCATTCCCTATTTAACGTTTCCAAGAAGTTGGCCCGGGTCCGAAATCAGAGTTATATGCAACCAATCTGGGCCGATCTATTTAGCCGTGAGAATATGCCAATCGATGTGATCATCTCGCCGGAGCTTGAGGTCGCAAGGGCGATTTCGCGGGATTTAGTCGTGCCGGGTGCATTCGAAACCATTCCAATGGTTGACGGCAGGGCTCGAGTGATCGGCGTTCGCTGCAACGACGACTGCCCGGTGATTTACACGCCTTTGCGTCAGTTAACAGGCGTATTCCCCGATCTTAGCATCTTGATTGTTGGACTTATTCGAGATGGAAAGACCATCGTGCCTAATGCCGACGAGCAGATGTTTCCTGGAGACGACGTCTATTTCGTCGCGGATAATGAGCATGTTGCCCGCGCAATGACGATTTTTGGCCATGAAGAAAGCCGGGCACGGCGGATCATAATCGCTGGCGGCGGCAATGTGGGCGTGTTTTTGGCCCAGTTAATTCGCGATGAGCACCCCGGCGTCAACGCACGGATTATCGAGGCAAACCGCGCGCGCGCGGAAAATGCCGCCAGGCGCTTGCCAGAAACGACCGTGATCAACGGAAATGCCCTCGAACCGACAATTCTCGAGGAAGCGGGCGTTGCCGTAACCGAGGCCATCGTTGCCGTCACTAATGATGATGAAACCAATATTCTTGGATCATTGCTGGCGAAGCGTCATGGTGCACAGCGGGCCATCTCCTTGGTTAATAATACGAATTATTCGCCGCTGATCACGACGCTTGGCGTGGATGCAGTTATCAGCCCGCGATCGATTACCGCGTCAACAATTCTGCAGCATGTTCGACGAGGAGGTATTCGAGCGGTTCATTCGCTTGGCGAAGATTTTGGTGAGGTTATGGAAGCCGAAATTTTGGAGACGTCGAGCCTCGCCGGTCTTCAGATTCACGAAATGGAACTTCCCGATGGTGTGATGTTTGGCGCGGTTATTCGAGGGGAAAAAGTAATTACACCCCGGAGTAATACGGTTCTTAAAAAGGGCGACAGGGTGGTAATATTCGTGCGTCCTTCGGCCGTCCGCGAAATCGAGCGTTTGTTTGCCGTGAGCATCGAGTTTTTCTAGGGACAGATAGGCCAAATGTCACGTATTGCATATGTAAACGGGCGTTTCATTCGCCATAGCCTTGCTGCTGTCCATGTGGAGGATAGAGGCTATCAATTCGCCGACGCCGTTTACGAGGTTATTACCATCGTCCGCGGGTGCTTAATCGACGATCAACTACATTTTGAGAGGCTCGAGCGATCTCTAGCAGAAATCAGAATGGAAATGCCGTTCTCGCGTGCAATTTTTCGGTTGAAAGTCGCCGAGTTACTTAGGCTGAACAAGTTGACCAGTGGTTCACTTTACCTGCAGGTGTCCCGGGGTGTCGCCCCGCGAAACCACCGAATCCCCCATCCCTTGACGCCGTCTGTGGTAATGACCTTGCGGCCGTCGCGTCCAGTGCCTCAGGAAGTCTTAGAAAACGGGGTACCGGTGATAACCGTTCCTGACGTCCGATGGAAACGATCGGATATCAAATCGGTTGCTCTACTGGCAAACGTTCTGGCGAAAGACGATGCGGTTCAACATGATGTTTATGAAGCTTGGCAAGTTACCCCCGAAGGGATCGTGACTGAAGGTACATCCACGAATGCATGGATCGTGAAGGGTGGGCATTTAATTACCCATCCGGCAGCTAACGCTATTCTTAACGGAGTGACACGTCTGGCATTGTTGAAAATCGCAACAGAGTTGGGCATCGAATTTGAGGAACGACCGTTTTCGGTTGCCGAAGCCTATCTCGCCGATGAGGCTTTCCTTTCAAGCAGCTCGGCATTTCTGGTACCGATCGTAAGAATAGATACAACTAAGATCGGTGCGGGTATCCCTGGGCCGGTCGCGACTGAACTTCTCGCACGCTACAAAGATCGAATATGGAGCAGTAATGCCTGACCGGATGCCAATAGCTGTTCTATTCGACTGGGACGGTACGTTGGTCAATAGCTGGCCGATTATTCATGAGAGTATGAACAGGACCCTTGAGGGGTTGGATGAGCCGTTATGGACCTTGGAGGAGACGATGACCCGGGTTCGTAAATCATTGCGAGAGGCATTCCCCGAACTGTTCGGGGACCGGTGGGAGGATGCCCGCGAAATTTTTTATGGGGCATATCGAGAAATCCATCTGGAACGTATTGAAAAAATAGATGGTGCGGATGAAATTCTTGAATTGTTGCGGGACCACGGTAGTCATTTGGGTGTTGTAAGCAACAAGTCGGGTGGCCACCTGCGCGCGGAATCGACCAAGCTTGGGTGGGACAAATTCTTTTCGGGGTACCTTGTGGGTGCCACCGATACGGCACGGGACAAACCGGCCACGGATCCTATCTACATGGCGCTAAACGGAACGGGTATTGTTCCATCGCCGGATGTATGGTTCGTCGGGGACACATGGGTCGATATAGCCTGCGGCCGGGCAGCGAATTGCCACACCATTTTACTCGGCGCAAAAAATCCGGAGAGCCGAGAGTTTCGCGATCACCCGCCGAATGAAAATTATTTTTCCTGCCGAGATTTTCTCAAGGTTGTCAGACGAATCGAAAGTTCCATATAGAAAGGGTGTCATGCGGCGAAATCGTCTCACGCTCCAGTGCGGTTGGAGCATCGAAAATCGTAGACTTACAAATACGATAGGAAAAAGAAGGGCTCAAAATGTCTCCAGAGAAACCTCAAAATCTTCAGGATGTCTTCCTTAACAATGTCCGAAAGCAAAAAATCCCTGTGACTGTATTCCTTGTTAATGGGGTGAAACTCCAAGGTATTATCACCTGGTTCGATAATTTCTGCGTGCTTCTCCGTCGGGACGGTCATTCACAGCTGGTATACAAGCATGCGATTTCTACAGTTATGCCTGTGACGCCGGTGTCGTTATACGATGACGATGTGGAAGGTGACGGCGATCATATCGTCGAGGCTGAAGTCTGATTTGACGGACAGCCAGGGGGGCTCGGACGTTCGCAGAACCCGCGCCGTTGTCATTCATCCTTTCCAAAAACCAGCCCGGTCAAGTCGTCGGGCCGTCGGAGCATGTCTGGAGGAAGCGGTAGGACTTGCGGCTGCGATAAACCTGAACGTCGTCTCCGAGGAAGCGATTTCTCTGTCGAAAATCAATGCGGGCACCTATTTTGGAAAAGGTACTGTCGAGCGTATCGGGGGGTTTGTAGAACTAGAAGACATTGATATCGTGTGCGTCGACACCTCGTTGTCGCCTGTCCAGCAGCGAACACTGGAAAAAGCCTGGCACACCAAGGTTATCGACCGCACGGGGATCATCCTTGAAATTTTCGGTGCACGCGCACGAACGCGTGAAGGGGTCCTGCAGGTCGAACTGGCGCACCTGAATTATCAGCGAAGCCGTCTAGTGCGGACATGGACCCATCTTGAACGCCAACGTGGCGGCTTTGGTTTTCTCGGGGGGCCGGGAGAGACGCAGATCGAGGCCGATAGACGCATGATTTCTGGGCGGATAAGCAAGATTCAGCGCGACCTTCAGACCGTAACCCGGACGCGTAAGTTGCATCGCGAGGCGCGCAGGCGTATCCCCTGCCCGGTCATAGCCTTGGTCGGCTATACCAATGCAGGCAAATCTACGCTATTTAACAAGGTGACGGCTGCTAATGTCTTTGCCAAAGATCTGCTCTTTGCGACGCTTGATCCTACGATGCGTGCAATTAACTTGCCGTCGAGCCGCTCGGCCGTTCTCTCAGATACCGTGGGTTTTGTCTCGGATTTGCCAACCACGCTTATAGCGGCCTTCCGCGCTACACTGGAAGAGGTAATCAGCGCTGATATCATCGTTCATGTAAGGGATATCTCACACCCCGATACCGAAGCGCAAAAAGCTGATGTATTGCGGGTCATGAAAGAGCTTGGCATTGTTTTCGGTCAAGGACGCAGATTTGTAGAAGTACTTAATAAAATCGATCTTCTGAATCCCGATATGCAGGCGGCAGTTTTTAATCAGGCCTCTCGGGAAGATCATATGGTAGCGATGTCGGCTCTCAAGGGATCAGAAAACGACATCTTTCTCGATTGTCTAGATGGTTTGTTGTCGTCAGACCGTCAGGTGGCAAAATTTAAATTGTCGCAAGGCAACGGGGCGGCAATTTCATGGCTATATCGTCATGCGGATGTTCTTGGTCGGGACGATAGGGGCGTTTTCGCCCATATCGAAGTGTCGATCGCGCCAGAAGAACTCGCGCGGTTTAAAAAAATTACCCGAACCACTTAATCACTGGCGGGTGGTGTCTTGACACCGCTGCGAGTGATACCTATATATTTGGCACTCGTTGGCAGGGAGTGCTAGCGGTAAATAAACTTTGGTTTAAACTCAACACTTTAAGGAGAAGGCTAGATGGGAATCAGGCCTCTACATGACCGCGTTTTGGTCGAACCGCTTGGCGCTGAAGAAAAAACGGCTGGCGGCATAATCATACCGGATTCGGCGCAGGAAAAGCCTCAGGAGGGTAAAATCGTCTCCGTTGGATCCGGCGCACGTGGCGAAGACGGTAAGGCCGTGGCACTCGACGTCAAGAAGGGCGACAAAGTCCTTTACGGCAAATGGTCGGGCACGGAAGTCAAAATTGATGGCAAGGACCTTCTAATAATGAAGGAATCTGACATCATGGGAATCATCGAGTAGGAGCGCCGAAAAATGGCTGCGAAAGAAGTTAAATTTGAAGGCGACGCCCGCGCGCGGATGCAGCAAGGCGTCGACATCCTGGCCGATGCGGTCAAGGTAACGCTTGGCCCAAAGGGTCGTAACGTCATTATTGACAAATCCTTCGGCGCGCCGCGGATCACCAAAGATGGTGTCACGGTTGCCAAGGAAATCGAACTTGAAGACAAGTTCGAAAACATGGGCGCCCAGATGGTCCGCGAAGTCGCGTCAAAAACTAACGACGAAGCCGGCGACGGCACGACAACAGCGACCGTTCTGGCTCAGTCCATCGTCCGTGAGGGCTGCAAGGCTGTGGCCGCGGGTATGAACCCGATGGATCTAAAGCGCGGAGTGGATGCGGCTGTCACGGCCGTTATTGACGAGCTTCGGAAGAAGGCTAAGAAAGTTTCGTCCGACGAAGAGGTACGTCAGATCGGCACGATTTCCGCCAATGGTGATCTCGACGTCGGTGAAATGATCTCCGATGCCATGCAGAAAGTGGGCAAGGAAGGCGTAATCACGGTAGAGGAAGCTAAATCTCTCGCGACCGAGCTTGAGGTCGTCGAAGGCATGCAGTTTGATCGTGGTTATATCTCGCCATACTTCGTGACCAATGCGGATAAAATGTTCGCAGAGCTAGAGGACCCCTACATCCTCCTGCACGAAAAGAAGGTCTCAGGTCTTCAGGCCATGTTACCGCTTCTCGAGTCTATCGTTCAATCTAGCCGTCCGCTCCTCATTCTCGCCGAGGATGTCGAAGGCGAAGCTCTTGCGACCCTCGTCGTCAACAAATTACGTGGCGGTCTGAAGATCGCTGCGGTTAAGGCGCCTGGCTTCGGTGATCGTCGCAAGGCGATGCTTGAAGACATCGCGATCCTGACCGGGGGCCAAGTGATTTCGGAAGATCTTGGTATCAAGCTTGAAAACGTCACGCTCGACATGCTCGGCACCGCGAAAAAAATCACGATTACGAAAGAAGAGACAACGATCGTGAATGGCGCCGGAAAGAAAGGTGACATCCAAGGCCGTTGCAACCAGATCCGGGCACAAATCGATGAGACCAGCTCGGACTACGACCGTGAGAAGCTGCAGGAACGTCTGGCAAAGCTCGCAGGCGGTGTGGCTGTGATCCGTGTCGGCGGAGCGACTGAAGTCGAAGTGAAGGAAAAGCGGGATCGCGTAGAAGACGCGATGAACGCTACCCGGGCTGCGGTTGAGGAAGGCGTAGTACCCGGTGGTGGAACAGCGCTTTTACGAGCGTCCAGGGTCCTCGACAAGCTGGCGCCTGATAATGAAGACCAGCGTGTCGGTATGGAGATCATCCGTAAGGCACTTCAGGCCCCGGTTCGTCAGATCGCTGAAAACGCTGGAGTCGAAGGCTCAATCGTAGTTGGCAAGCTGCTCGAAAAGAAGGACGCAACCTTTGGCTACAATGCCGCGACCGACAAGTTCGAAGACCTGGTGAAATCCGGTGTCATAGATCCGGTTAAGGTTGTCCGCACTGCGCTGCAGGACGCAGCATCGGTAGCCGGCCTCCTAATTACGACCGAAGCAATGGTCGCCGAGAAGCCGAGTGAAGGCGGTGCTGGCGGTATGCCTGCAATGCCCGACATGGGCGGCATGGGCGGCATGGGCGGGATGATGTAAGTCATTCGTTCCCGCTTTAGGAACTAATGAAACCGCCGCGGTGTTATTTCCGCGGCGGTTTTTTTTAGGTTGCAGCAGCGATCACCATCTTCGCCGAACCATTTAGATTAATTAGATGGGGGATCGGGCCAGAAAGGCGAAATATAGCAGGTCCCGAGTAGGATTTTTTCGCTAGCGCGCTATATAAAAAGAAATGTTCGTTCATGTTCCTCAGTCCCAAAAAATAGAAACTCTGATCCGCCAGGTGACGGCGGCTGAGATCATGCCGCGATGGCAATCGCTCTCGCAGGATGAGAAATGGGAAAAACGAGCCGGGTCGGTTGTGACAGCGGCTGATGTGGAGGCGGAGAAATTTCTGGCAACCGAGCTGCCACGGCTGCTTCCCGGCTCGGTCGTAGTCGGCGAAGAGATGATAGAAGACGACCCTGGCATCTTAGACCTGCTGGATGGTGGGGCCCCTGTTTGGGTATTAGATGCGGTCGACGGCACGTCAAATTTCGCCAAGGGCACTCCTGACTTCGGCGTTATGGTAGCACTTGTCCAACGGCGTGAGACCATCGCTGGCTGGATATACCGGCCGGTAGAAGATATTATGTATGCCTGCGAATTGGGGGCGGGGGCTTTCCGCAACGATGAGCGACTGAAGGTTTTGTCGTCACCGCCTGATCTTGCAGACTTTGCGGGCTCGCTTGGCGGCCATCTGCGTCGCAAGACCGGTCTTCCTAACCAGCTGGCCAGAGTGACATCGACCCGCTGCATAGCAGTCGATTACTGCGCTATGGTGAACAACGATATTCATTTCGCCCATTATTGGGGCGTTCGCGTATGGGATCATGCGCCTGGCTGGCTACTTCACTCTGAGGCGGGCGGTTATAATCGTTGTCTCGATGACACTCAATATTTTGCAGGGAAACCCGGGGAAGGAGGCATTCTATATGCCACTGACCGCGACGCCTGGGAAAAATTGCGGGACCCAATCAAAAAAGCCCTAACCAGCTTCAAGTAATTAGTGAAAAAGGTATAGTTCGCAGCGGGTAAAATATATCGAGAATACAGGAACAGGTAATGAGCAATCAGGCTGCAGTAGCCTTCATCGGGCTTGGTGTGATGGGTTATCCGATGGCAGGGCATCTCGCATCGAACAACTTGGAGATGCGGGTCTATAACCGTACGGGCGGGAAGTCCGACAGATGGGCGATTGAATATGGAGGGGATACCTTTCTTACCCCGGCAGAAGCGGCCCATGGTGCCGATTATGTAATGACGTGCGTAGGCAACGACGACGATCTCCGGAGTGTGGTCTTGGGTGATCACGGCGTATTTGCGGGCATGAAGGAAGGGTCCGTGCTAATTGACCATACTACGACCTCTGCGCTGCTAGCTCGCGAATTAGCAGAGACGGCAGCGGGCCGTGGACTGGGTTTTTTGGATGCTCCTGTATCTGGTGGTCAGGCGGGGGCGGAGAATGGAACACTCACTATAATGGTTGGCGGAAACGAAGAGACGTTCA
>NZGJ01000004.1 GCA_002689465.1 Rhodospirillaceae bacterium
CGCCGTGGCGTGATTTAAGCGTGAATGACTGCTAATGGATCAGAAAGCGGACGTCACTGTTTGACACAACGTTAGTCTCTTGATGACCCAAAGCAGCCATTGCGCTACAGGGTTTGGTCGGTGTTCTCCCACGGGTGAACCGCGGCGTCCGGCTTCCTTGTCGCGAAGAGCGGCTTACACTCCGTGCCGCCAGCGCTCGGCCAACAGGCGTTTGCGCACCAAAGCAAGTAAGTCCGTGAGATCATCGACGCGAACGCCGTCGCGGTCCATCAACAGGCGGATCGTTGGGTCGTTCAACAGGTGGTCCAGCGTGGGTTCCGTAAACGGCGCCCGTCGCATGTCGTTGGCGGCCATGGGGCTCCTCCCTTGGAAGGCGGGTTGTTTTTACGTGCGGCAATTTAGCGGCCGCCCATGATAGAGAGATGACAACCCCATGAATTTTCGACGGCGCGAACGGCCTCGATCAGCTGCCGCCAAATGATCTGGTTCACTGATCGCGTTTTCTTATGGCTGTGAGGCGTGTAACTCACTGATCGGCATTGCATCCCGTCCTGAGGGGCGAAGGGACTTGGTTTATGCGCAGGTCGGGTTGAATGAAATCTAAGGCTGCCTCGCCTACAGCTACGGACGTGTTTGGCGTCGCCTGGAAATGCGTGCTGATGGCTAATAGGAAGAACTGGATGCCTGGAACTCCCCATCCGCTTTTGATCTGATGCGGAAGTGGTCAATGGAATATCTTCTATTGTAATAATACAGTCTTATAGATTTGCGATATTTCTCCAACCTGTGTACCTGGAAATAAACGTGCCCCTTAAAAATGTTCTTCTCACCTTCGCCGTTCTTGCCCCGATTGCTAGCGGCTTTAACGTCGCTATGGCTGCCGATATTGCCTCTGGGCTGAAATTGACGGACGAGTATACCCTCGTTGGCGACAAAAATTTTCTTGCCGATTTTCAGCCCAAGAACCGTGACGGGACGATAAATGTTATCGTCGAAATTCCAACCGGCTCAGTTGCGAAATGGGAAGTCTCGAAAGAAGACGGAAGCATTAAATGGGAATTTAAGAACGGGAAACCCAGAGAAGTAAAATTTCTGGGCTATCCGGGGAATTATGGCATGATTCCACGGACCTTGCTCTCGAAAGAAGGTGGCGGTGATGGCGATCCACTCGATGTAATCGTCATCGGAAAGGCCGTCCCCAGAGGATCAGTCGTCAAGGCTCATATAATTGGCGTTCTCAAACTGCTGGACGGCGGTGAGGTTGACGACAAGATTCTGGCAGTGTCAGACAGCTCTGCGATGTCAGCTGCGCGTTCACCATCGGATTTGAGCAGCAAGTTTCCTGGCGTGCTGCCGATCATTGAAACTTGGTTTGAAAGCTACAAAGGTTCGGGAGAGATAGAGAGCAACGGCTTTGCAGGTCCTGAAGAGGCTCGAAAGGTCATTGATGCAGCAATCAGCGCTTACCGTTCCTGACCACCGGAAACCTTAATGACAGGTTCTGGCTAATCTGAGAAGTGGAACCAGGGCCATTCCGATGTCCGGAAAGTGATCAGAAAGCGGACGTAACACTATCAGCTCTGCCACTTCCGCTTAGGAGCGAAAGCGGACGTTATAGAATTGGCGATACGCCGATCAATGTCGTTCGATGTCTGCTGCCGAACCCATAAATTAACCTTAATTATTGTTTAAGGTATCTACGGTTAGACTTTGGATGGATTTGGGGGGGATTCATTGACCGTCACGTATTCAACTGTCGACGCGTATACAAATTGGAGACAAGTTGATGAGAGCTTGTCACTTCAATCAACCCACCTTATCGAGTTGTTGAGGCTTTGGGAGAGCAAAATTAGGAATCAGAGACTTCCAAAGCGGGATGACTTTGAAGCGGTAGAACTCATGAAATTTGGCGGTCGTATCGTACTCATCGACGTAGAAAGACAGCCTCTAAGATTTGGCTATCGATTGATTGGCTCCCATGTCACAAACGCCCTCGGCAGGGATTCGACGGGAGAATATTTGGACCAAATTTATGATCCAGAATTCTATGAGAGAGCTATCGGAACTTTTAAAACAAACATTGATAAGCGAATTCCGCTACGCGCGTATGGGAATATGGTACACGCATTCAAACCGTATCTCCGATTCGAAACGATCGATATCCCATTGGCGGACGACGGAGAAACCGTGAACATGATTCTTAAAGGTTCGGAATTCAGTCGCTGAGTTTTAAAAATTGTAGGTATCAAATCAAAGATGGGCCATGGGATGATGGCAGCTTTCGCTCCTGAACGGAAGTTGTAGGTGCGAGGGTCCGATGCCCGCTTTGTGATCCTACCCAGATACTTAGGGTTGCTCGGTATTACTTTGCGGCGTGGTTCTGGCTATGGCCTTCCAGCCAGTTTGAGATTTCTGTAGCAGAAGCACCGCAATACTCGATCTGATCTTCCGCAACGTCGATTGAGAAAGCATGGTCGATCGGCCGCGCCGACTTTGAGCCAGGTTTCCAATACCAAACCCATGCAACCTTGCCCTGTTCGTCAGGCTCGGCAATTAAAGTTAATCGCATGAGCGTCACGCATTGTAGAATTGTTACAATTACGTTTCATCTAATTGTTTTGGTCATGATGGTCAAGAGCGATCACCGTCGGCGGCGCTGTCAGACCAAATTGGCTTGAGGCGGCGAGGGTCGATCCGTAGCGTTGGCGGATGAGAAATCCGTTTCGTTATTTCAACAGTTCGTCGGAGGTGATCCGGCAGACGGTGTTGCTGTACGTTCGCTATCCTTTGTCGTTGCGTGAGGTCGAGGATCTTTTGTTCGAGCGAGGCATCGACATCCGCCACGAGACGGTGCGTTTCTGGTGGAACCGGTTCGGCCCGATGTTCGCGGCGGACGTTAGAAAGCGTCGCGTCGGGCAAGGTCTTTACTCGACCGGGCGCGGGCACCTGGACGAGGTGTTCGTGAAGATCAACGGGAAGACGCATTACCTGTGGCGTGCGATGAAGCGTTGCGGTCGCTGGCTCAACAATCGAGCCGAAAATCCACACCAGCCGTTTCGACGACGGGAAGGGGCGATGGCGCGATTCCGGGACATCAGGACGCTCCAGCAATTCGCTTCCGTCGACGCTTCGATCCACAACCACTTCAATCTCGACCGTCCCCTCACGCCGCGCGACATGTTCAAGGAAAATCGCTCTGCCGCCTTGGCCGAGTGGCGTCAGCTTGCCGCCTGAATCGCCGGGATCTCGCCACTAATGAGACAAGTTCGGATTGGTATGACAGCGCCTTCCCAGCAGCTGCTAACATTAGGTTCTAGGAGCTAAGCTGAAATAGAAAGTAGAGCTGAGACGACGAGCTTTGGGTCGTAATAGGGGGCACTCTCTTCGCTAATCAACGGCGTGTCGATGATCTCTATGCCTTTCTTTCGTATGGCTCGGCGCATCATTGGTATAGGATATTTGCCCGATTTCGTGTCGAGCAGGACAAAATTCAACAAACGGTCGGTTGGACAATCAATCCCAGTGTCGCCGCGCAGCGTCGATAGAATCTTGTCGACACTGTCTGAAAGGGACAAGCCGAGCTGCTCGGGGTCCCGGCCAAGAGAAGGGATGTAGACCTTAGGCGCGCCGTTCATTGCAACTGACTTTCCGACGCCGCCGGGAAGAAGATTGGCCAGGATACTGCTGAATAGGCTGCCCGGCGGGTAACAGATCAAATCTGCGTCCTTAATTAACCCTCTTTTCTTCTTCGGCATATCGACCTTGATAGGTGTGGGTTTATTCAATTGACGTGATAGAAAAACCCGCTTGATCGGAGATTTGAGAGGAGAAGTTTCTTTGCCGGTCAGCTTATGCTGGCCGACAATCGTTTTCCCATCAGCCAATTCCGCAGCTAAATGAAGGTTGTCGTTAGTAACGGTCTGCACTGTGCCTCGCACACCCACGAGGCGCGAGAACAGGAAAACGATGGAATCTAATTTTTGTGAATTGTTTAGATAACCTCCAGCGAGAACTAAGTTGCCGATACTGGCCCCTCGCAAATCGAAATCTTTAGGCATGGCATTGCGGAAATAACCGAGATGATTACGTATCAAACGGCGCATCGGGTTGCCGATAGAGGAGATCTTCTTATCGTTCCCCGATATTAAGGATTCGAGTATTTGTACAAGTTCTGACTGCTCTGCGTCAGCGGGAAATCGATAGGCGAATAACCGGACGACATCGGGATTGCCCAGAATTGTCTCGTCCGCTAGCGACATAATTCTGGAGCGAAGATCGCCAATCGCGGGCATATCGAAAGCGTCCCGGAGCTTCGCCGAACTGCCGCCGGAATCGAAAGGTGTTACCAGATGGATTGAATTATAGGTAAACGTTTTGAGTTCGCGGCTAATGTCGGTCAAAGCGGTACCGCCGCTAAAAAATAGCAAACGAGGCCCCAATTCCGGAACCCGCTGATAACGGGCGATGCGCCGGCGGTCCGGCATGATAAGCGTACGGCTAACGGAAATTCTTTTCATCGAACATTGATCGTTTTTCGATTGCGGGGCGCGCGTAGAGGAACTCTAATCGATTTGTCATCGCTATAGGACAGATTGAACCTCAGCTTGGTAATAATTATTACGTAAAGTTCGATTAAAGAAGATGATTCTCGAACCAGATATCCGCAACGGTGCGAGGGCAATAATTCTGCGTGGTCGCGAACTTCTATTGCTCCGAAAAGAAAACCCCTTATACGGCGTGCGTTATGCGCTGCCCGGCGGCTCCCAAGACTCCGGGGAAACTTTGACGCAAACGTTGGTTCGCGAGTGCGAAGAAGAGATTGGCGTTGCTGTGTCGAATCACCAATTGATCCACGTCGCTGATTATTTTAAACCTCGAGCGACCACCCCCAAGAGTTTTCGCCACGTGGTCGAATTTCTGTTTTCCTGTACCGTTCCGAGCCAATATGAAGCTAAGTGCGGTCCGAAACCAGACAAACATCAAACCGACGTCGTCTGGGTGGCCCTATCCGATTTGGATGAGATGCCGCTTAATCCACGTTATCTCGCGACCATTCTTAAGTCCGATACCGAATTACCTTTCTATCTTGGGCGTATCGAATGATCTCGCAAATCGGCCCCGGCATCTACGAAAACTTCAGGTTTCTATTGGCCGAAGTCATCTCCCAGGTCGGTTACCTGCGGACGACATGCGATTCGGGTTCCCTGCACATCGCAATGAAAATCCTGGACCGCAGTGGCTATCCGGACAATTTGAAGATGCGGATACGCGACGGTTGCACGCTCGCTCTCAAAAAACGCAAGGGAGCGGTGACACGGGCACAGTCCATCAAAGCCGTCGAATCCGTTGCAATAGATCTCGACAGAATTTCTCGACTTTGCCGGCATTGCGTTCGCCAACTGAATGCAGCGGAACGGGCAACGAAATACGTTAAACGCCGACATGCGCGGATGCTGTCCTACGTAGAAGAGGGGCTTGGCATTGTCGGTGATGCTGCAGAAAACACAGAGATCAGCGCGATCCTGAAATTGGCCAACCTTAACGAAAAAATCGGCCGCGAATACGCGCGTGTCCTGACAAAGTGCAAAGCCGATTTGAAGAAGGCCGACGATATGGAGCCTATTATCGCGGCTATTTTTCTGGCGCAAAGGATCGAAGATATGGGCGATGCGCTACAGGATATTGGCGATGCTTTCATCTCTGCAAATATGGGACAGCAGCTAAGCGCAGAAAGTTATCGCTCCTTGGCGGCAAGCGTGGACAATCTTCCGGTAGAAGACAATAGCGTCAAGTTTGAGGTGCAGACTTTGGCGCAAACCCGTTCGGGTAGTCAGATATCCGGAATCTCGGAGGCGGGCGCCGACACCGACAGTTACATCGCGGTCTTTAAGGACGGTAAACGGCGCAAGCTGAAGGAAGAGCGGAACAAGGTAAATGTTTGGAATGCCGTGTTTCCGGGATTAGCGCCGAAAGTCCTCGGTTATCACAAAAACGATCAATCTGCTTCTTTGCTGTTGGAGCATCTACCTGGTCAAACGCTTGAGCAGATTCTGATTTCCGAAAGCACCGAAACCTTCGACGATGCCTTGAAACAACTAAAGAAAACGCTGCGGGCTGTATGGAAGAAAACGCATGAGAAGACATCCGGACCGGCGGGTTTCATGGACCAACTTTCGGGTCGAATGGATGCGATTTGTGAGCTGCATCAGGAATTCCGCGATGACGGCCGCAAGATCGCCGGACGGGAAGTATTGTCATTCGAGAGTCTGATTGCCGCTTGTCGAGCCCGTGAGAAGCGCCTGAAATCTTCGTACACGGTCCGAATTCACGGCGACTTTAATTTAGACAACATCCTCTACGATCCGGCCAGCCAGGCAATTCGCTTTATCGATCTTCACCGGTCGCAGAACATGGACTTCGTTCAGGATGTCTCGGTCTTTATGGTTTCACTCTACCGGTTGCAAGCCCTGGAAGCGGCGCATCGTCGTCGTGTCTACTACGCGGCGTCCGAATTTTATGATTTTGCGCGCGACTTTGCGCGCCGAAGTGAAGACCGAACCTTTGAGCTACGGTTGGCGCTCGGTTTGGCCCGCTCGTTCGCTACGTCGACCCGTTTCATTTTGGATAAATCTCTCGCCGGCAACATGTATCTGCGCGCCCGCTTTCTTCTCGAACAGGTGCACGTCTCGCCAGCTCGAAAGCCCGAGCAATTCGTGGTACCCGTGAAGGAGTTGTTCATTGGTTAATAAGAGAGTTGGCGTCATCGGTATTCTGGGAAAATGGTCAACGGAAGTGATAGCGGATGCGCTCGAGACGAGGACGGGCTTTCGCTTGGTGATCGATATGTCGGATGTCGCGGCCGACCTCGGTTCAGATCGCCTCCTATGGAAACGACATGACCTGTGTGAGCTGGATGGATTGGTCGTTAAAAAGATCACTGAAGAATACGATCCCAACACATTAGACCGTGCCGAATTGTTACGCGTCGCGGAAGCCAAAGGTGTGCGGGTTTTCAGCCCAGCCGAGAGCATTATCCGCCTCGTGGATCGGTTGGCGTGCACGGTGACCTTGCGGAACGGTGGGATACCGATGCCCGAGACAATCGTAACAGAAGACCCCGGTGCGGCATTCGAAACCGTCAAGCGCTTCGGTACTTCTGTGTTCAAACCGCTTTACTCGACGAAGGCAAGAGGCATGGTTCTGATCGAGGGCGAAGCAACGGCAAGCGAAATTGAGGAGCAAATCGCTGACTTTCGCCGGGGAAACCCCATGATGTATATCCAACGTAAGTTGAACCTCGCCGGACGGGATCTGGGCCTTGTCTTTCTGGCCGGAGAGTATCTCGGCGCCTATGCACGGGTTGCTAAGGGAGACGTTTGGAACACCACAATTCATAGTGGCGGCAAGTATGCCCCATTCGAACCGCCGCCCGAAGTCGTGGAGATTGCTCAACGCGCCCAATCATTGTTCAACCTCGACTTTACAACGGTCGATGTAGCGCTGACCGACGAAGGCCCCGTGGTATTCGAAGTTTCCGCTTTCGGTGGATTCAAAGGTGCCAAAGATGGTATCGGTATCGACGCAGCAGACCGCTACGCGGATCACATCATGAAGACACTGGGCCAATGAAGACGTCCGCGGAGGCAAAGGAGTATCTTTCCAAGGGCGTTGAACTGCTGCCGGAGGTGCTGGAGTTTGAATTCGCAGGTTGGGGTATTCGGATTCGGTCGAACACTGCGTCGTTGCTCAGAAAGCTTGAATTTTACTTCCGAAATTTTCCGCGCGTTACCGCCAAAATCCAGGCCGAGGTGATCGCCCTCGAACGATCGCCTGTAGAGATCGGATTGGCCTATACCGATTGGCAGCGAGAAACCGGAAAGATCGGCCGAAAAGACGCTATTTGGGACCTCTCGGACGGTCGCCTCGTCCACAAAGTACGGACCGGCATGCTATTCTTGCAGAGTGAGAATGAAAGATTTGCGATAGGTCCGTGCCTCAGCAACGACAATCAGGTGATCAACTTCATCAACGCTCAGTATATGAACCACCTGTTGCAGCAAGACTGGCAGATATGTCACGCCGCCGGTGTGGTGCGAAACGACAGGGCATTGGCTGTTGCCGGTTTCTCCGGTGGCGGAAAGTCTACCCTGATGTTGAGGCTCATGGATGGCGAGGCCATTCGATTTCTGACCAATGACCGGCTTTTTGTACGGCGGGACGGAGCAGAAACCCTTGCCGCGGGCATTCCCAAAATGCCTCGAATCAACCCGGGAACCGCATTAAACAATCCCCGCTTGGTTACACTTCTGCCAGATGCGCGGCGAAAGGCGTTATCCCAATTGGATCAAAGCGCGTTATGGGATATCGAAGAGAAATACGATGTCGATGTGGCGACCAAATATGGGGAGGACCGTATCGCCGAACGCGCCGATCTAGCAGGGTTTCTGATCTTGAACTGGTCGCGAGATGCATCCACACCTTGTCGAATTGAACCTATCGATATCTTCGATCGACGGGACTTATTGGCGGCGGTTATGAAATCTCCAGGACCGTTCTATCAATTGGCTGAAGGTGTTATGCTCGAGAACGGTACGCCGTGTGTCGAAGAGCATTATTTAGCAGCATTTTCCGAGATACCCTTTTTCGAAGCGACGGGTATGATAGATTTTGACGGTGCCGCTTCACAATGCCTTTCGGATTTGCTGCCCCCTCGTGATAGCTCCGCGAACGTCACCTGACTGTACAAAGAAATGGACCAAGAATTCTATCTGTTTTGCCAAAGTAAGACGCGGTCTGTCCCCGACGTCGAAGATCGAACACGCTCTCTCAAAGACAAAAACAAACGTCGCGCACAAAGACTAGGCGTTTGGATGGCGCAACATTTGGACTGGCCGACTCTTGTCATTAGCTCGCCCGCCGATCGGGCGGTGACAGCAACACAAAAAGTAATGAAGGCGGGTGGCCGTGGCGCAGACGGAATTAAGAACGATGAGCGGCTCTATAGCGGTACTGTTACACAACTGACGGGCTTGGTTTCCGAGCTAAGGACGAAAACTGGTCCGTTCTTCATCACTGGTCATCTCCCAATTCTCGAGCAATTGGCCGGGTTTTTGTGCCAAGAATGGCCATCCAGTTTCCGCGTGCAGTTTCCGGTTTCTCCAGGATTACTATTGCATTTCGCGCTGACCGGCGACCCCGAACGCGTTGTGGCTGGCTGCGCGGAGTTTCGGTCAGCCATCCATGCGGACAGTTTGCCAGAGAAATTTCCGTTCCCTGGCCCGGATGGACAGGAACAACGCGACCGGCCCGCCTACTACTATTCCCAATCGGCCGTTATACCTTACCGGCGAACCGACGCGGGCCTGGAGATCATGGTGATTATGTCGAGCAAAAAAAACCATTGGGTGATTCCTAAGGGCATTCACGACCCGGGAATGAGCGCGCAACGCTCGGCTGCGAATGAAGCGAAAGAGGAGGCCGGAGTCCTTGGGGACGTCGAAGACGAAGCGGCGGGTATCTACCGGTACGAGAAATGGGGCGCGACGTGCTCCGTCACCGTATACCCGATGCGAGTTGAGAGGATGCTGAGCGAGGATGTTTGGGAGGAAAGTCACCGCACCCGGCGCTGGGTGGCACCGGAGCAGGCAATCGCCAATTTGAAGCAGGATGGCCTCAAACGCGTGGTCTCGGACTTTGTCGACCGCTTCGCAAACAGGGTAGATTAAAGCCGTGCCTCGCCGGTTTGCCGCCTTGATACGGCACGCCAAGTATCATCAACGCAATAATGTACCAAGTGCGCATCAGCCGTTTGACCTGAGCGAAGAGGGGAACTGTGAAGCGGGTGCGGCGGCGAAGTTAGTGCACGGACTTAGCCAAGAGTTAGACGCCGAGCTTCATCCCGTCGTGGACACGTCGCAGATGTTACGTACATGGCGCACAGCGCAGATTCTGACGGCGCGCCTTCCCCAGAAAAATTTTACATTGGAAAGCTTCGAAGACTTAGCGGAACGAGGGGTTGGTGCGGCGGCGAATTTGACGCTCACTGAGATACAGCTAATCGTTGACGGTGATCCGCGCTATGATTCGCTACCAGAGGGATGGAAGTCGGACAGCAATTTCGTTCTTCCTTTTCAGGGGGCCGAATCACTTATGCAATCCGGCGAGCGCGTGGCCCGGCATATCCAGAATAGAATGCGCCAGATTTCGCCCGAAAATAACGTGATAAAGCTCTTTGTCGGGCACGGCGCCTCCTTTCGCCATGCGGCGTATGTGCTTGGAATACTGGAGTTTAAAGACATTCGCACCTTGAGTATGCACCATGCGAGGCCTGTGGTCTTCGAATTGTCATCAAACTGTAAATGGACACATGTTGCGGGAAATTGGAAGATTCGGGCATCAGGTCAACCAATTCTGGATTGAATCCTTTTGACGATCGCCGGTCTCGCCGCCTCTCCATCGTACGAACAGTCTCATAGCTCTTTTATCGACGCCACGCTACCGCGAGAAGCGCGGGATTGGACATTCGGCGAAGAGAAGTCATATGGCGAGGAAAACGGCGACCTCAACGCACTTCTGGCCGCTCTCGATCAATTGAGACAAACTGGGAGTTGGCAATGGCCTCGGCGACCCATCCTGTTCTTGTCAGACTTGCATGCTGATTCGGACGCCTTCCTCGGTTCTTTAGCCGCATCGGGCGCCATTCGTCTCGCCGGTTCTTCGACCGGGAACTATCACTTAACAGATTTGGGCCGGTACGCGACCTTGGTCATCGGCGGCGATTGTTTCGACAAAGGGCCTAGCAACCTTGCCTTGTTGACGGAGATAAAGAGTCTCCTCGATTGCGGGGTCGACATTCGCATCTTGGCGGGCAATCACGATATACGAACTTATCTTGGGATGCGGGCGCCTAGCTTTGCGGCCGATCATCGAAATAATCACTTCTTCCTTCGCCTGGGCCCGAAGGTTATTCCGCTGTTGAAGGAAATTTGGGACGGTTATCTCGCAGGAAAGAGCGGTTTAAGAGATGTACCGGACGCCGCGACCTGCCGACGATATTTGTTTCCGGAAAAGGATTGGGTCCACGAATTTCCGGCGTGCGCCAGACCTGTTCTTTCTGAAACTAAGATTGCCCGCGAATTGAAGCGGATTGAAAAGAAGACCACCATGTTTGAACCGAGTTGCGCTGCGGTGGGGCTATCCATTCGCCATGTTTATGCGGCGGTTCAAAAGTGGCGCCAGTTGTTCCTGGATCGGGATGGTGAGTTCGCCTGGTTCTTTCAGAACATGCAACTTGGCTATCGCGAGGGTTCACTTATCTTTGTGCATGCGGGCTTTGACGACGCGATGGCGCAGGCGATGCGCGACCGAGGCGCCGACGAGATCAATCGCATGTTTCGCGCCGCTTTGTCTGGTGAACCGTTTGATCTCTACTACGGGTCAATTGCTAATACGATCCGGACGAAATATCGAAAAGTTGACAACGATCTGAGCGCAAGAGGCGCTGAACACATCCGCCAGAGCGGTATACACGCCATTATTCACGGCCACCGTAATCAGCTCCACGGACAGCGAATGATGTTGCGCAAAGGGGTGATAAATTTCGAATGTGACGCGACAGTCGATTCACACTCACGGCACAAAGAAGGACTCCGCGGCCCAGGCGCGGCCGTCACGGTCGTTCAACCCGAAGGACGAATACTTGGTATCAGTACCGACTTCCCGTACATTAAAGTGTTCGAGCCGAAGCAAACGGCCGACGCGCTGGAAGTCGCGCTCGGCTTAGACAAGAGAATGGGAGACGGCGGCTTTGTCAGAAATGAAGCAGTTCAACCATGTGTCTCTGCAGGATGCGCAGTCGATCAAGGCTATACTAAAGTCACTTACGAATAATCTCGGTAAAGGGAAGGTGATCCTTTCTGATGAGAAAGACGAGCTCGTATTGGAGCCAGAGGGCCTTTTGACATTGCAGGTCATGGCGAGCAAAGACGACGATAAGAGCTCTCTGTCATTACAGATTGAGTGGCGTTCAGATCGAGAAATTACGAAACGGGCAAAACTTTCTATTTCCGGCAGTTGAAGCCCAGGCATTATTTGAGAATTTTCAGCTCGATTTTTGCGGTTCATAGATTTTTCATGTTGATGTCCGCTCTTGGCCGAAAGCAGACATACATATTGCTTCCAATACATAGAATGACGGTTACAGCATTCGGGCCAAGCAATTAGCAGGACTCAAGGATTGGTGCGTATTTACGCGCGAGCCTGACCGTTGGCGGGGATAAGCCGAACAACAGCTTGGTCTTCATTCTTTACAGCTAAGAATGATGCCCAAGCTTCCATCATCTTCGTCCGTTTCTCAAACAAGTCTCCCCGACGATACGCGGCTTCGACCTTGTTCTCCACGGCGTGAGCCAGAGCCATTTCAGCTACGTCACGTGGAAAGCTAGATACCTCGCCTGACCAATCACGGAAGCTCGAACGAAACCCGTGAGGGACGAACGGACCGCGAGATCCATTTACCCCAAAACCCATACCTCGCATCAATTGCAACATAGCCATATTGGACAAGGGCCGTCCGGTCCGGCTGCCGGGAAACACAAAAGGGTTATGAGCAATCCGAGGAAGCGAGCCGAGTATTGTTATTGTTGAATCGGTCAGAGGAATTCTGTGCTCCTTTTGCGCCTTCATCCTAGTCGCAGGAATCGTCCAGATCTTTGATGCTTCGTCAATTTCAGTCCATTCGGCCAGTAGCACTTCACTAGTGCGCGTTGCGGTCAGAATGAGAAACTGCAGCGCTAGGGCTGTAATACTGCCGTTGCTGCGTAACTCCTCCATGAATGTGGGAAGGTCTGTATATGGCATAGCGGGGTGATGTGTGATGGTACTCACTCGTGAAGGCCTTGGCAGTAGTTTGTCTAAATGCCCGCGCCATCGTGCTGGATTTAGTGGGTCTCGATAATTATGCGCTGCGGCGAAGTCTAAGACGTTTTCAATCCGCCCTTGTATCCGCTTGGCGGTTTCTGTTTTGGTGGTCCAAATCGGAGACAATATTTTTATTATGTCCTCCGTCACAATGGCATCCACGCTTTTAGGGCCGATAACAGGACGCGCGTATTTTTTTAATGTACTGACCCATTGTCTAGCGTGTTTCGCATTTCTCCAGCCATGTCGATGTACACGGATGTAACGTGCGGCGCAGGCGGTAAAATCAGGAATTTGACCGGGCTCAGCACGACGGGCCGCAATGGGATCTACGCCATCCGAAGCCATGCTCCTGAACTTTGCAGCCTTGGCCCTCGCTTCGGCCAGGCCGACGTTTTGTACGCTGCCAAGTCCCATCTCTCGGCGCTTGCCGTTACAGGTGTATCGCAGCACCCACTTCCTTGAACCGGATTTAGAAACCACCAGTCTAAGACCACCCCCATCTTCATATTTGCCAGGACCGGCAGTCTCTACTTTGCGGGGAGAGAGCTTATGGATAGCCATAACAGTAACCTTCTAATAATTTGGGGTTAAAAATTAATCCCCCAATTCGTCCCCCAATTAACCTGGATCACATGGGACGATGATAGATTATGTAAGGCACAGATTACTTATTTATCAATAGTATATATATTATAATAAACAATATTGAACTTATACATAGCGGACACTCCCTCCGCCATTATTATTAATTAAATATCTGAAATATATCAGTCATTTTCAATGTTTAATAACTCCGTACCACACTTTGTACCACAACCTGACGA
>NZGJ01000005.1 GCA_002689465.1 Rhodospirillaceae bacterium
CTCTGTGTCATGCTGTCGTCACCACTGACACATTTCGTGAACGGCACCCAGATCGAGATCGATGGCGGTCAGGAGAAATCGCTGATGGACCGGTCACGCGACGGTTAATGCCGGTGACGGTGCTGAAACCCGATACACATAACGCCTTTGTCGAGCAGGCGGAGATCGCAGGCGCGCCGGAAGGGCCGCTCGCGTGTCTGCGATTTGCCGTAAAAGACAACATCGCCGTAAAGGACCAGGTGTTTACGGCGGGCCATCCGCTGTTTGCGGATCGGCGCGCATCTGAATCGGCGCCTGCCTTTGCATCGGTGCTCGCCGCTGGGGCGACATTCGTAGGCATGGCGCAAACGGATGCGGGCGGGTTCGGAGCGTCGACACCACAAACGAAAAACCCAGCAGCTCCGGGCCGCATCGTCGGCGGCTCTTCCGGCGGCTCGGCCGCGGCCGTCGCGGCGGGCCATTGTGACTTTGCGCTCGGTACGGATACGGGTGGCAGTGTGCGTATTCCAGCCGCTTGCACCGGACTATATGGGTACAAACCGACCTTTGGCCGTGTGTCGAACGACGGGGTCTTCCCGCTGACCCCGCAACTCGACCATGTCGGCATCATCGCCGCCAACCTCGGCATCCTCGAATGCAGTGCCGCAGTGCTCCTCGGCAGTGATCCACAGATAGAAACCGTAACCGACGGATTGCGGATTGCCGTCGAGTTGGACCGGGCCAAACTGTTCGACCCGGCAATCTCCGATGAGCTTGACCGGGCCGCCGATGCCCTTGCCGCCGCCGGGCATGATGTTCTCCGCCTGCCTGTGCCGGGCCGAGAGAATATCGCTGGTGCCCATGGCGTCATCGTTCTGTCGGAAGCCGCCGCCATATATGCGGACCTGTCGGAAGATCAGCGTGGCGCGCTCGGCAAGGCAGCCGCGAACGCATTGCGGCATGCGCAGAACCTCCGCACGGAAGAAATCACGGCCGCCTGGGAATGGGCGCGGGCGGCCGACGGCCGACTGCAGAAATGTCTGGAAAATCATGACGTCCTGATTTCGCCAACCCTGCCGATCGCGCCGCCCGCGGTTGAGGCGCGCCGTATCCAGCTGGGCGGTGAAGACCGTCCGGTCGTGGTCGGGATGACCCTGTTGACCTGTCTTGCCAATCTCACTGGAAACCCGGTCGTCGGGATACCCAACCCACTGTCGGCGGCGCTGCCTAAAACCGGCCTCCAGTTGCTCGGCCCGGTGCAGGGCGACGAGACGTTATTTGGCATCGCCGCGCGTATCGAAGCCGACCTGACCGAGGCCGTCGGCAGATGACCGCCGAATGCACCGACACGGTCCCGTGCGTTGATTACGTGCTCGACGATAAGAACGGGTTCCAGTCACGGCTGGCCCTGCAGCGGCATACGGCGATCTCCAAGGCCTACAGATCAAACGAGGAAACACTGGCACCATTGACAGAAACGGAACGCGAAACCCTCATTGCGCTCCTGAGCAAACTGAGCAACTGAGGACAAGGACGGGATCGGAATATGAAGCCGCCCAAATTCGACTATTTCGCACCGGACAGCGTCGAGAGAGCGCTAGCGCTCATCGCAGAACACGGCGACCACGCCCGGTTCCTGGCTGGTGGGCAAAGCCTCGTGCCGATGATGAATTTCCGGGTCGCTACCCCCTCGGCACTTATCGACCTAAACGGAATAGCCGATCTACGCGGTATCCGGATTGACGACGAGCATCGCCTCCACATCGGAGCCATGACCCGCACCCGGGAGATCGAAATGGACGCACAGATAGCGCGCGCAAACCCGCTGCTGCACGCGGCCGTACCCAATATTGCCCATATGCAGATACGAAACCGGGGCACCATCGGCGGCAGCCTGGCCCATGCCGACCCCGCGGCGGAGCTTCCGGCGATTGTTCTGGTCTGCGGCGCGGCTATCCAGATTGTCGGGCCGGGCGGACGCCGTTCGGTCGGCGCCATGGACTTCTTCGAAGGAATATTCGAGACCGCACTGCGGGACGGCGAGATAATCTCAGAGATTGTTTTCCCAACCTGGCCGGCGGCGCGATCCTGGGCGTTCGACGAAATATCGCGGCGGGAGGGCGACTTTGCAATGGTCGGTATTGCCGCCTGGTTCGATCTGGACGCTAGCGGCAAAATTTCTGCGTCAGGTCTTGCGGCCATCGGTGCGGGCGACACCCCGCTGCGTCTTTCTTCCGGCGAACAAATTCTTATCGGACGGTCGCCGGGCGCGGACGTTTTCGCACGGGCCGCTGAAGCCGCGGCCACCGACCTACAGCCTGCAAGCGACATTCATGCTTCTGCCGAATATCGGCGCGAGGTCGGCGAGGTGCTGGTCCAGCGATGCCTGCAAACAGCATGGGAGAGATCATCATGACCGCGGATCGTCGGCTTACCCTGCACGTAAACGGCATAACGCATAGCTGCGAGGTCGAACCGCGCATGACCCTCGCCGATTGCCTGCGCGAAAAACTGGACCTGACGGGCACGCACCTTGGCTGCGAACACGGTGTCTGCGGTGCATGCACGGTGATTGTCGACGGCGCCGCTGTCCGCTCCTG
Source organism: Rhodospirillaceae bacterium (assembly GCA_002689465.1). Taxonomy (GTDB): domain Bacteria; phylum Pseudomonadota; class Alphaproteobacteria; order MPNO01; family UBA830; genus CAXBCP01. The sequence continues at coordinate 2,580 of NZGJ01000005.1, forward strand.
CCTGATGTTCGCAGTTCAGGCGCGGGACAGCATGATTACCACTGTCGAAGGGCTGGCGGCGAGCGACACGCTATCGGACCTTCAACAGGCTTTCCACGATCATTTCGCCCTCCAATGCGGTTTCTGCACCCCGGGTTTCTTGACAACGGCGGAGGCGTTCCTGAGCGAAAACCCGTCCCCGACGCGGGGCGAGGTACAGAGCGCGATCTCGGGCAACATATGCCGTTGCACCGGCTATGTGCCGATCATCGATGCCATCGTCGACACAGCCAAACGGCGCCTGGAGAGTGGAAAATGACAATACCAACACCGTATATAGGCACTTCCATCAAACGGCTTGAAGACCGCCGGCTTCTGACGGGGGCCGGCCGCTATATCGACGACGTTAAACTGCCCGACATGGCGGTGATGGCGATCTATCGCAGCCCCTACGCTCATGCACGGATCAACGGCATCGACCTCGCCGCGGCCAAGGCAATCCCCGGCGTCATCGATGCATTCTGTGCCGCGGATATCGAGACGGATCTGCCGGCCATCCCATTACGGCTGGCGCCGTTCGACGGGTTCGAACGTTTTCTTCAACGGCCGATCGCCCGCGACAAGGTGCGATATGTCGGCGAGCCCGTCGCGGTTGTCATCGCCCCGGACCGCTACACCGCCGAAGACGCGCTGGACCTGATCGAGGTGGATTTTGAACCCATGACCGCGGTCACAACGGTCGACCAGGCCGCGGCGGGCGAGACACTTGTCCATGAAGACGCCGGCGAGAACATGGGCACCAGCTACAGGGTGGGGCGCGGCGACGCCGATAGGGCCTTCACGGAAGCGCCCTATACCCGCCGCGAACGCTTCACCACCAACCGGCACAGCGCAGTGCCAATGGAAACCCGCGGGCTGATCGCTGAATTCGATCCGGACAGGCCCCTGCTGCGACTGCATGGCGCAACCAAGGTGAATTTTTTCAACCGCCGTCACCTTGCCGCCGCTTTCGGCCTCCCCGAAGACGCGGTCGAGTTGATCGAGACCGATGTGGGCGGCGGGTTCGGCGCCAGGGGCGAGCTGTATCCCGAAGATTATCTTGTGCCGATTGCCAGCCGTCGGGTGCAGCGCCCGGTCAAATGGATAGAGGACCGGCGCGAGAACCTCACGGCGACCAATCATTCGCGCGATATCGTCTGCGACCTTGAAGTCGCCTCAACCGAGGACGGCCGCATTCTAGCAATGCGCGCAACGGTACAAGGCGACATGGGCGCGTATATCCGCACCAATGGCGGTGTGGTGGCCTCGAAAGCAGCGCAGTTCCTGCCCGGACCTTATCGCGTGCCGTCATTCTCCTGCGAAGTCCAGTTTCTGATCACCAACAAGACACCGGTCGGCACGTTCCGCGGGCCGGGCCGGTTTGAGGCGAATTTCTGCCGCGAGCGGATGCTCGACATGGTCGCGGCCGATCTGAAGATAGATCCTGCTGAACTTAGATTTCGCAACCTGATGGAACCGGCGGAGCTGCCATACCGCATTGGCGAGCTCGTGCCCGGCGACGTGAACGCCACGTTCGACCGGGGAAATTATTCATCCGCCTTCAAGCGGCTGCTGGATCAAGTTGGCTATGCCGACTGGAAAGACCGGCAGGGAGAGATCGTCAATAGGCGCGCCTACGGGCTCGGCATAGCGTGCTTTATCGAGAGCAGTGCGGCGGGCCCGCCCGAAACCGCGCGTATCATCGTCTCTGCGGACGGTTCCATCGAGATTCGCACCGGCGCGTCCTCAGTCGGCCAGGGCACCGAAACCGGCCTGGCGCAGATCTGCGCCGATTATCTCGAGACCGATATCAACCTGATAGCAGTGCTCCATGGCAGCACGACGCTGGTGCCGACAGGTGGCGGAACGTTCCACAGCCGCAACACGGTCATGGCCGGCAATGCTGTGCGGATGGCCGCTGAAACCCTGCGCTCACAATGTATCGAGCTGGCGGCGCTGCGATGGAACACCGATAGCGCAGGCCTCGCCTATCAGAACGGTGCGGTGCATCGCCGGGATGACCCGGGAACGAAGTTGTCGATTGCCGAACTCGCGATATTTGCCGAGTCTCGGGACGGCGAAGAGCTGGCCTCGGACGCCGCGTTCGATAACGAGGGCAAACTGTCGTATTCATACGGGGCGCATGCGGCCCTCGTCGCCATTGATGTCGCGACCGGCGTGATCGAGGTGGAAAAATACGTCCTGACCGAGGAAATCGGCCGCGCGCTAAACCCGGCGATGGTCCAGGGTCAGGCGGTCGGCGGACTGGTCCAAGGCCTCGGCGGCACGCTCCTGGACCACATGGTCTATGACGATGACGGCCAGTTGCTGACCGGTAGCTTTGCCGACTACCTGCTGCCGACCAGCACAGAGCTGCCAGACATCACGGCGATCGCGCTCGAACAATCACCTTCGGAGTTCAACCCGATGGGCTTCAAGGGTGCCGGCGAAGGCGGCATCGTCGCGGTTGCAGCTGCGGTCGGCAACGCCGTTGTCCACGCGCTCAAAGACCATAATGTCCAGATTAACGACTTGCCGATCACGCCGGACCGGCTGCGCGCGGCGCTTCGTGCCGCCGGCGCCTGAACCAGAGGAAACCACCGATGACCGTAATTGATGTGCATGCCCATTTCGTACCGCCGGACGTTGTCGGCATGCTTGCCGAACGGGGGCAGGATTTCGGTATCGACCTGATTGAGACCCAGCCGGGCTGCCATTGCTGCCGATTCGAAAGCGGCATGCAGATCCGTCCGTTCTTCGACACTCTGATGGATACCGGCCACCGACTGGGCCAGATGGACGAACAGGGTGTCGACCGCGAGGTGTTGAGCATCTGGACCGACATCTTCGGCTACGACCTGCCGGCGGCCAAGGGCGCACTATGGCACGGCGCGCTGAACGACAGCATGACGCGGCTTTGTGACGCGCATGCAGAAAGGTTTTCTTGGCTGGCATCGGGCGCGCTGCAGGATGCGGCCCTGGCGGCGCGCGAGCTGGAACGAGGCATGAAAGCGGGTGCCGTCGGTGCCATCGTAGCGTCGCATATTGTCGGCAAAAATCTCGGCGAATGTGATCTCGACGAATTCTGGGCCGCCTGCGTCGAGCTTAGCGCACCGGTCTTTATTCATCCGGCGCAGCCGATCGCACCGGCCCGCGCCGAACGGTTCGCGCTCAACCAGGTCGTCGCCTATACCAATGACACGACCCTGACCGTCGGTTCCCTAATTTCCGCCGGCGTGATGGACCGTTTCCCCGGCCTCGAGTGCATTCTATCCCACGGAGGCGGGTCGGTGCCGTTTCTAATCGGACGTTTCGATCGGATGCACCGCGCCGCAGAACCGAAGGCGACCGGCAATGTCGCGGCACAGTCACCGTCGAGCTATCTGAAACGGTTCCACTACGATACCATTCTGCATCACGGCCCGGCGCTGAACTATCTGCGCGACCTTGTCGGTATAGACAGGATGATGCTCGGGACCGACCTGCCGTTCCCGCCGGGGGATCCCGACCCGCTGACAACACTGCGCGATGCCGGCTTCGATGCCGCCGATATCACACAGATTGTCGATACGAATCCGAACGCGCTCTTCCGTTTCTAGGTACCGTTGACTCCGTTCCTCCGTGCCAGATCCCGGCAGACCGGTGAGAGCAGCGGTGTAAACAACAGCCCAAACAGGGTCGCGTCGATGGTTTCCCGCTGTTTGTCGGGACGCATTGACCGCATCTGGTTACCAAAATACAGTCTTGGTTTCGCAATAGAGGACGTCACATGGTCGAGATTGTTTACGACGACTCCCCTTACGCCGTTCGCGAGGATATTGTATCCGCCCAACAGCGGGCGTGGTCCCGTTTGTCGCAGGCCGGCAGCTGGTTGACCGGCGACGAACGCGTAAAGGTCATGGCGGAGACCCGCCATGCCCGCACTTGCGCGACCTGTGAAAAGATCAAATACGCGCTGTCGCCCTTCGCCATAACCGACCCGCATGACGCCGGAACGGACCTGCCGGAAAACTGGGTCAATATGATCCATCTGATTGTTGCCGACCCGGGCCGGCTGACCCACGGATGGTACAAGAAGACCCTCGATAGCGGCATCCCTGCCACCCATTTCATCGAAATCGTCAGCGTCATCGCCCATACAACGGCGATCGATACGTTTGCCAAAGGGATCGGTGTGCCGGTTCGGGCGCTCCCCAAAGCGGAGGAGGGAGAGCCATCCCATTACCGGCCGAAAGAAGCGCGACAGCACCAGGCCTGGGCGCCTAATATCGCGTGGGACGAATTCGGCCCGAACGAAGCCGATTATTTCGTCGGCCCGGAAGCAAATATCCGCCGCGCCCTGACACTTGTACCGGATGAAGCCCGCGGCTTCTTCGACGTCGCCTCCGCCCAGTATTTGTCGGGCCCGCAGATGCGCGATTTCTCCGAGGAGTTCCGGGCGATTACACATCTGCAGATCGAACTGCTGGCAGCCCGGGTGTCGGCGCTGAACCAGTGTACCTATTGAACGACCAGCCATTCGGCACTGCTCCGTGCGAGCAGCGAACATACTGGAGACGAACTGGACTATAACGCAATCACTGGCGGCAAAGATGCCGGTGATACCGGCATCGAAAACGGCGAATTGATGATCGAATTCGCCGAAGCCATTCTGGGCGACGATGACGACCGGCTGCAAGTAGCTCGCAGGGCCATCCATGACACATTAGGTGCCGACGCGGTCGTCGATTCGGCTGGTGTCGCAGGCCTTTTCAATGCCATTGACCGAATCGCCGATTCAACCGGCGCCCCGCTGGAGGCGGACAAGGCCGAAATGACAGCGGCATTGCGCGAAGAAATCGGGATCGATGCCTTTGCGGCGCGGAAAGAAGCGCTCGACGCCGCTGCGAAGACGGCGGCCGAATAACACCGGCTGAATAGTTCGGACAGGTCACATCACTGTTCGGGGCGGCGCATAGCAGCCCCGTTGCATTCGATATACCGGCGCGGCATAGTCCTCCCACTGCAGCGAAGCTGTGCTGTAGTTTACTTTCGCAAAGGAGGATGTATGTCCAACAAACTTGGAATTGGCGATTCCTTCCCAGACCTGACTATTAATCTTGTCAGCGGCGGAACGCTGGACCTGCCGGGAGGCCTTGATACGAAGTATAAGGTTATCCTGTTCTACAGGGGTCATTGGTGACCTTATTGCCGCCGGCAGTTAGTCGGCTTTGAAGAACATAAGGGAGAACTAGAGAAGCTTGGTGTATCGGTCGTTGCCGCGAGCATCGATCCGGCAGACAAGGCACAGGAAGTGGCCGATGAGGTCTCTTTCCCGGTTGGCATGGAAGTCAGCCGCGACATCGCTGATGCGCTGGGATCCTGGTGGGAAGACCGCCGGCAGATCATTCAGCCATCTGAATTCATTCTCGGACCCGATAACAAGGTAATAGCGTCCAGCTATTCAGACGGCCCGCTCGCTCGGATGCAGGCGGATGATATTGTTAAGCTGATTAATTTCTACGAATCCCGCTGAGCGGCGATTTCTAATAACCAATTCCTACAAGACCGGGTGCGGCAAGCCGCGCCCGGTCTTTTCATGGGGTGTCATATCGGAAAAAACCCCGCCCAAAGAATTAAATGGGGGAGGTCATGAACACGTCGCTCCAAACAAAAAGGTCACCGGTATCCCCGGCGGCGCCCGTCGGAGCCTCCGATAGCGGCGACATCCTGCCCGACCTGTAGATTGCACCGCGCCCCGAATCGCAGTAAGGCCATGGTCAGCGACCATGTCATAAAAATATGCCGCAGAGGGAGCCTGATATGACAGCCAGCCCCGAGACGCTCAGCGATATTGTTATCGCCAACCGGATTCTCGCCTATGAAGAAGTGGTCGACGCATTTGGCCATATCAGCATTCGCGATCCGGCAAACCCGGAGCAATACCTGTTGTCGCGGGCAAGGGCTCCGGAACTGATCGAAGCCGACGATATCGTCACCTTCGCGCAGACCGGCGAAGCCATCGATATCGGTGACAAACGGCCGTACAGCGAACGGATGATCCATGGCGCGATCTACGAAGCGCGTCCCGATGTGAATGTGGTCATCCATAACCACTCCTACGAGGTTATTCCCTTTGCCGTCACCGACGTACCGATACGCCCGGTGACCCATACCTGCGCACCGATCGGCGCTGATATTCCGGTCTGGGACATGCGCGACAAATTCGGAGAGACCAACCACTTGGTGGTCACGATGGAGCAGGGGCGAGATCTCGCGGACACCCTTGGAGATCGCTCCATTGCGCTAATGAAACGCCACGGCTGCGTGGTTGCTGGCGCAACCGTGCAGGAAACCGTGATGAAAGCAATCTATTTGCAGGTCAACGCCCGACTGCAGCTGCAATCCATGCAGATCGGCACGCCGGACTACCTGACCGATGTCGAGATCGCCGCCTGTACCGAAATGCAGCAATCGCCGATCAGCCTGGATCGCGCGTGGGAGGCATGGTGCCGCCGCGCAGAAAAAGCTAGATAGATGAAACTGTAAATAGGGAGCTGAGATATGTCGATAATGGGACCGGAAACTGTAAAACGCGGACAAAGTTCGGGCGGCGGGGGCCTCTCATTAAGCGTCGGGCTCACACCCAACCTGCGCACCCGTCCGGTGTTGGACGGTATGTTTGTTGCAGACGGCATCGATATGACCTGTCTCGAGCTGCACCCGTCAGAACTATTCTGGCGTCAGCTAAAATTCGCCGAGTTCGATATCGCCGAGATGTCGATGTCATCGATGCTGATGGCAATCGCCGGGGGCGATGACAGGTTTATCGGCATGCCCATCTTTTCGACGCACTATTTTTTTCAGAACTGGATTCTGGTGCGCAAGGACTCGGGCATCGTGAAACCTGAGGATTTTGCAGGTCGGCGTATCGGTGTGCCGGAGTATCAGCAGACAGCTGCTCTCTGGTCTCGTGGTGTGTTGGAGCATGAATTCGGTGTCGCGCCGAAAGATATGGAATTCTGGATGGAAAGAACGCCGGATATCAGCCACGGCGGATCGACCGGGTTCGAACCACCCGAAGGCGTAACAGTACACCGTATTCCGGCGGAGACCAACATGGGTGAAATGCTGCTCGCGGGCGAATTGGATGCCACGCTGCTCTATCTTCCGGGCGGTAACCTTGTTGACCGCAGCACGGCCGATCTTTTCAACCACCCAAACTTCGGACCGCTCTTCCCAGATCCCTACGCGGAAGGCAAACGCTATTACAAAAAGACCGGCATGTATCCGATCAACCACGGGATGGTGATCAAGCGCGAGCTGGCAGAGGAACATCCGTGGGTTGTGCTGAACGTATACAAAGCGTTTGAAGATGCAGCAGCCTATTGCGATGAGCAACGCAAGGCGATGATGGTCAATCACATCGAAACCGGCCTCTTGCCGCCCGAAGCCGAAGTCACAATTGCCACACCCCTGATCAAGCATGGTGTCGTCGCTAACCGCAAGGAACTGGAAGCGATTTCCCTTTATTCGTTCGAACAGGGCCTGACCCCACGTCGGCTCACGCTCGAGGAAATTTTTGCGGTAAGTACCCTGGACAAATAGCAGACCGCCGTCAGGACCGGGCTCAGTAAAGGCCCATCCCGCGAGCCTTCTGTTCGACAAGCGAAAGTACGGATTCGGATACTGACATCGGTGTTCCCGTCGCACGGCCAATCTCGACTACGGCGCCGACGATGGCATCAATCTCAGGCGGGCGGGATTTATCGAAGTCCTGCAGCATAGACGTTCTGAACTCGCCGAGCGACGCCCCCAAGTCCGTGCGTTCTTCCGCCGTCATGCCAGGTTCCAGACCGATACACCTTCCCGCCTCGGCGGCTTCCTCAAAAAGATCGGCACACAGCTTCCGCAACCTAGGATCGGCGCCAATCTGGCCATTGGTGGCACCGGTCAGAGACGACACCGGCGCGAAGTTGAAATTTCCAAGCAGTTTGAGCCAAATTTCTTGCCGCAGGTTATCTGTAACCCTCGCCGACAAGGTCGTGCCGTCAAATGTCGACGCAAACATGGTAAGCCGGTCGCTCACGCCGCCGGTTGCCTCGCCAAGGATCAATCGGTTGTCTGCAACATGACGGATGACACCCGGCTCGGGCACCATCGACCCCATGTGAACGACGCAGCCCATGACCCGCTCAACCGGGATGGCCGTCGCCAACTCGCCGGTCGGATCGAGCTTCGTTAAATGAATATCCGGACCGGTCTGCGGAAAACTGTCGAAGAACCACCACGGGATGCCGTTCATGGCCGGCACCACAGCGGTCTCCGGACCGAGCAAAGGCGCAATGCCGGCGGCAACAGCAGGCATGGCAGGAGCCTTCACAGCGACAATTACAATATCCTGCGGACCGAAGTCAGTCGCTGTGTCGCTGGCCGCGGGATGTACGTTAAAAATCTGGCCACCGGTTTCGACTCGGCAGCCATTGGCCCGTAATGCTTCTAGATGTGCCCCGCGGGCAATCAGGCTTACGTCATGGCCCGCATTGGCGAGCACGCCGCCGATAACACCGCCGATCGAGCCGGCACCGAATACACAAATTTTCATTTTTTGGCGGTAGCCTCTAGCTTTTCTTCTTGGCGGTCATAGCCAACGCCCAAGATCGTAGGGACGAAGGCGTTGACCGGGTGGCCGTCGGAAACATATTACAGGTCGGCGCTTCGCCACATACTCAGATACCGCCGTTGGCAAAAACAGCTGTTTCCACACCCATATCGCACAGTTTTGGGAACAGAATTGTGTGCCAATCTTGGCTTCAATATTTTTCGAATATACGACAAACATATGCGACATCACTTCCTACTACGGCCCTTGCTGCCCTCATTTCCAGCATTATTGTGACGAATGAAGCTAGGAAGATCGGTAAAACACTAGATGCAGTTCAAGGATCAAGCTCATGAAAATAGTATCGTTCGAGACTAGTGGAAATACCTCTTTTGGCATCGAAAAAGACGGTGCGATTATCGACCTTGGCGGGAAAATCGATGGTGCGAATGTCGCCGAAGATCTGCTGATACCCC
>NZGJ01000006.1 GCA_002689465.1 Rhodospirillaceae bacterium
ATAGGTGCCGAAGGCCAGCTTGTCATTGGGGCGCTCGCCGGTGGCGGTCTGGCGCTTGCATTCTTCGATCAGCAGAGCATGTTTCTGATCCCGGCGATGCTGGTCTGCGGGGTCATCGGCGGCATGTTCTGGGCGGCGATCCCCACTTGGCTCAAGACCCGTTACAACACGAACGAGATTCTCACCAGTCTGATGCTCACCTATGTAGGGCTGCTGGTGCTGAGCTATCTTGTGCATGGGCCATGGAAGGACCCGGAGGGAATGAATTTTCCGGAGTCCCGGCTTTTTCATGATTCCGCTTTATTGCCTGTCCTGATTGAGGAAACACGCCTGAATGTCGGCTGGCTGCTCGCTTTGTTTATTGTCGTGCTCGGCTGGATACTGATGTCGCGTCATATCATAGGCTTCCAAATTAAGGTTATCGGCATGGCACCGATGGCGGCGCGTTTTGCCGGTTTCAAGGAAAAACGTTTGGTTTGGCTGACGTTGCTGATCTCCGGCGGCTGCGCTGGGCTGGCTGGTGTGATTGAGCTGTCGGGTGCCATCGGCCAGATCGTACCTTCAATTTCGCCGGGTTACGGCTTTACTGCGATAATTGTCGCCTTTCTTGGCAGGCTTCACCCCGTCGGGGTGCTGTTCGCCGGGCTCCTGATGGCGCTGACGTATCTGGGCGGTGATTCGGCGCAAATCACCATGAACCTGCCGAACGCGGTGACCGGTGTGTTCCAGGGAATGCTGCTGTTCTTCTTGCTCGCATGCGACGTTCTTATCAAATATCGTGTGCGTGTAGGCGCGGCCAGGACCAAGACGGGGGTAGCGGAATGAGTGTAGATTGGTTGATCCCAGCCTTACTTACAATTGTGACCGCAGCGACACCACTCGTGTTTGCCGCCGTCGGCGAAGTTGTCGTTGAAAAGGCGGGGGTCTTGAACCTTGGGGTCGAGGGCATGATGATAATCGGCGCCATTGCCGCCTTTGGCACCGCTATTTCTACTGGCAACGAGGTCCTAGCAATTCTAGCCGGCGCCGGAGCCGGTGTCCTGCTCGCCGTTATATTCGGCGTATTAACCGTCTATCTGCAATCCAACCAGGTTGCGACGGGCCTCGCGCTGACAATCTTCGGCCTTGGCCTAAGTGCTCTGATAGGCCATTCCTATGTCGGTAAGACTTTCGGCGGTTTGGCTAAATTGTATATACCATGGCTGTCCGATATCCCTGTGATCGGACCCGTCCTGTTCGGCCATGATGCCTTAGTTTACTTGTCGGTAGTCAGTGTGGCGATTGTCGCTTGGGTGCTGACACGTACACGGACCGGGCTGTTGATCCGAGCGGTCGGCGAAAATCACGATGCCGCACACTCTATCGGTTATTCGGTCACGATGGTTCGGATGGGGGCGATTATGTTCGGCGGCGCCATGGCCGGTATTGGCGGTGCATACCTGTCGGTCGCCTATACACCGCTCTGGGTTGAGAACATGACCGCTGGGCGGGGCTGGATCGCGCTGGCACTGGTCGTGTTCGCCTCGTGGAAGCCTTGGCGCGCGTTCTTCGGTGCGTATCTATTCGGCGGAATTACGATTATACAACTCTATGCTCAGGGCATGGGCGTCGAGGTGTCGGCGCAGTTCCTATCGATGCTGCCGTATATTGCAACGATCGCAGTGTTGGTAGTTATTTCCCGAGACAGCGCCCGGGCAAGGTTAGATGCGCCTGCCTGCCTCGCGAAAAACTTTCATACCTCAGCCTGACGAAACTATGGGACAATAAGCCATCAAAAAAATGGCCACATCGATGTTTGACGAATGCCCGGATTTATCAAAGGAGCCACAAATGACATTTAAATCGAAACTAGGAACCGCCGCGGCGGCCTTCATTCTCACAGTTGGCGTTTCGTCCGCTGCTCAAGCACAGCTTAAGGTCGGCTTCGTTTACGTCGGACCTATTGGGGACCACGGTTGGTCTTATGAGCATAATCAGGGTCGTCTCGCGATCGAAAAGGCGCTCGGAGACAAGGTCATCACGACGTATGTCGAGAAAGTGCCGGAAGGCGCCGATGCTCAGCGCGTGATCTCCAAACTTGCATCCTCAGGCCACGGGCTGATCTTTACCACTTCATTTGGCTACATGAACCCGACGCTTCGCGCGGCGAAGCGTTTCCCTAAAGTGAAATTCGAACACGCGACAGGTTTCAAACGCGCGGCGAATATGTCGACCTATTCCGCGCGGTTCTATGAAGGCCGCTATGTCGTCGGAAAGATTGTCGGGAACATGACCAAATCCAACGTGATCGGCTATATCGCGTCCTTCCCGATCCCGGAGGTTATTCGTGGTATCAACGCGACCTACCTATCCGCAAGGTCGGTCAACCCAAAGGTCAAGATCAAGATCGTCTGGGTGTCGACTTGGTTCGATCCGGGAAAGGAAGCCGATGCTGCAAAGACACTAATCGATCAGGGCGCCGATGTGATCATGCAGCATACGGACTCACCGGCACCTGTGCAGGTAGCACAGCGGCGCGGTGTCTGGGCAGTTGGCCAGGCCTCCGACATGACAAATTTTGGCCCGAAAGCTCACCTGACGTCGATCATTGATGATTGGGCGCCTTATTACATCGCGAGGACCAAGGCCGTCCTTGATGGGACGTGGAAGTCGACAGATACGTGGGACGGCTTCAAGCCGGGCATGGTGCAGATGTCCGCGTATAACAAGGCGATCCCGGCGGATGTAGTAGCTCTGGCGAAAAAGACTCGGGCAGATATCACTGCCGGTAAGCTTTTCCCGTTCACCGGCGAGATCAAAGATCAGTCCGGCAAGGTAAGAGTCAAGGCCGGCGAAAAAGCGAATGACGGTGTACTCGCAGGCATGAATTTCTATGTTCAGGGAATTGACGGCGTGATCCCGAAATAGGACGAATGACGCAGGGCGCGGCGCGGACATATCCGTTGCCGCCCTTATCGCGTTGTCTAAGGAGGGGCTGAGACACTGACCGATATCTATTCGAAGCCAGTGCTGCTGACCGGCCGGACACTCTCCTTCAGCGGTGACCCGGCCGTCGACGCGTCCTCTGTCAAGTATACCGAAAACGGCGCTGTTCTGGTGTCGGATGGCCATATCCTATGGACGGGGCAGGCGGGTGAAGAACCAGCCGACCTGAGCGACGGCGCCGAATGTCACGATTATGGTGATAACCTAATCCTGCCGGGGTTCGTGGATGGCCATGTTCACTATCCGCAGATCGGCGTCATAGCATCATTTGGTACGCAGCTCCTCGACTGGCTCGAGATTTACACCTTCCCGGAAGAAGCCCGTTTTGCCGACCGGGACTATGCCGAACGGACGGCGAAGCTGTTTCTTGACTTACTCGTCGCCAATGGCACTACGACGGCGGCGGTCTATTGCACCGTCCACTTAGAATCGGCGGAGGCATTCTTTGCGGAATCGAGCGCCCGAAACATGCGGATGATTGCGGGCAAAATTCTGATGGACCGGAACGCGCCGCAAAACGTGCGCGATACGGCGCAGTCAGGCTATGATAATACCAAATCGCTGATCGAGAAATGGCATGGGCGGGGTCGGAACCTCTACGGTGTCACTCCGCGCTTCGCGCCCACCAGCACCCCGGCGCAGCTTGAAGCTTGCGGGACACTGATGTCTGAATTTGAGGACGTGTATTTGCAGTCGCACGTGTCGGAAAACATTGAAGAAGTGCAGTGGGTGAAAGAACTATTTCCCGGTGCGCGGTCCTACCAGGATGTGTATGCGCAATACGGAATGCTTGGGTCACGGGCGCTGTATGGTCATGCCATTCACATGGACGAGGCCGACCTAGCGCAGGCGGCGGAAACGGGCACGAAATTCGTTCATTGTCCGACGTCGAACCTGTTTATAGGCAGCGGCTTGTTTCGCATGGCAGAGATCTGCGCCTCGGGCGTCGATGTGATGTTGGGCTCCGATGTTGGGGGAGGCACGTCACTGTCATCTTTTGCGACCATGAAGGCTGCCTATGAAATTTCTCAGTTTTGTGGCTATTCATTGACCCCGGAGGAAGCATTCTGGCTGTCCACGTCCGGCGGTGCGGAAACTCTGTCGCTTGGCGATAGGATCGGCAAGCTTGAAGCTGGGTTTGAGGCAGATATTATCGTGCTTGATCTTTATTCCACACCGATTATCAGGCAACGCATGAATCAGGCGAAATCTCTACGAGACATGTTGTTCGCGCAGATGATTCTCGCGGATGACCGTGCAGTTCGTGCTACCTATGTGGCAGGAAATTTGGTGCACCGGGCTGCGGATATGGAGATCAGGAGCGTTTGAAATAGATACCGCGAAGGGCCGGTACTACGCCCGAACGGTCGGTTTCGGCATTAGTAGGGTGGCGAAATGGGGCCGCGCTGATCGCGGCTGCAACCGGCAGGACAGGCTGAAAAATTCATAACTGAACAGTAATCGGGTGAAAATCCTGGCAAGGTTGAGTTCAAGAACGGTAAGCCGGCATATCACAAGAAGATACTGAACAACGGTTTGACAAATTCCTTAGCGGAGGTTTTTTCGAAGTTACAATCCCAATAGAACGGTCAGCTATGTTCGCTTTAATCGCCTGAAAATCGCACGAATTTTGATTTTTATTCGTGACGGCCTTGGTGCTGATCGTCGAGGATTTTTTGGAGCATCTGTCCGCGGAGCGGAGGCAGAGGATTCAACGAGGAAATAGTTATGACAACTACTTTAAAACCGCCATATCGCGCGGATCATGTCGGCAGTCTGCTGCGCCCCGCCAGCGTCGCCGAGGCGCGCAAGAAGTTCTATACTGACAGACCCACGGTTTCTGCGGAGGAACTCCGTACGGTAGAAGATGCTGCGATCTCCGATGCCATCAAGATGCAGCAGGAGCTCGGGCTGCAGGCGGTCACCGACGGCGAATATCGACGCTATTTCTGGCATTACGACTTTATGGGGATGCTCGACGGCTTTGAGCTGATAACACGAGGAGAAGGTATCCGATTTAAAGGTAACACTCTGCCGCCACTATATCCATCAATCATGGGAAAGCTTGATTTCCCGGCCGACCATCCGATGATCGACCATTATAAATATGTCGCCAGCCACGCGACAGTGACTCCGAAAATTTCGATCCCCGGACCTAGCTGTTGCCATTTCCGCACGGCACCCGACGACATTCACCCGCAAGAATACAAAGACGTCGATGTGTTATTCGATGATCTTGCAGCTACATATAAAAAGGCGGTCCAAGCGTTCTATAAAGCGGGGTGCCGCTATTTGCAGATGGATGATATCTTTTTTGCCTATTTGTGCGATCCAAAACACCGCGCAGCGAAGGAAGGCGAAGGTCAGGATCCGGACTACCTGATCGATCGCTATGCTTGGATGATGAACGAGGCCATTAAGGACCGCCCGGAGGACATGACCATCGGGATGCACATGTGCCGCGGTAACTTCAGGTCCACCCATGCGGCGGAGGGAGGATACGACGCGGCGGCGGACGCAGTTTTTAACAAGACCGGCGTTGATATCTTTTTTATGGAGTATGACAGCGCACGCGCCGGCGGCCTGGGGCCGTTAGGACTGTTGTCAAAAGGGTCGCAGCGCGTGATGCTGGGGTTTGTGACGACTAAGACGGCGGGTCTGGAAACCGTGGATGAGCTGAAGCGCAAGTTCGACGAGGCGGCAAAATACGTCGATATGGGCCAACTAGGCCTCGCGCCGCAATGTGGTTTTGCGTCTACCGAGCATGGAAACCAAATAACCTACGACGACCAGCGCCGAAAGCTGGAACTAGTGGTTAAGACAGCTGACGAAATTTGGAGGGACAACTGATCGCGTCTGGGGCGGTTCACAGTCCCTGATATACCAAAGCGTCTTTGATTTACTTGCCATTGCGGCTGAGGTCGGCATTCCCTATGTTCGCGTCGCATCCTCAGGAGTCTAGTGCAACCCATGCGCATGTCGCGTTACTTTCTACCGACCCTTAAAGAAGACCCGTCCGAAGCCCAGATAGCATCGCATCGTCTGATGCTGCGCGCGGGAATGATCCGACAGTCAAGCGCCGGCATTTATTCCTGGCTTCCGCTCGGCCTTAAAGTGTTGAGTAAGGTAGAGGATGTCGTGCGTGAGGAGCAGGACGCGGCGGGCGCTCAGGAGCTTTTGATGCCGACCATCCAGCCTGCTGAAATCTGGCAGGAAAGCGGGCGTTACGACGATTACGGCGCCGAAATGCTGCGGATCCGGGACCGGCACGACCGCGACATGTTGTTTGGGCCGACCAATGAAGAAATGATTACTGAGATCGTTCGTGCCCATACCCGTAGCTACAAGGACTTGCCCAAGCTGCTTTATCATATTCAGTGGAAGTTCCGTGATGAGGTTCGACCCCGTTTCGGGATCATGCGCGGGCGAGAATTCCTGATGAAGGATTCGTACTCCTTCGATCTGACATATGAGGGCGCGCGGGCCGCCTATAACAGGATGTTCGTCGCCTATCTCCGCACCTTCGCGCGGATGGGGCTGAAGGCCATCCCGATGGCCGCTGATACTGGCCCCATCGGCGGCGATCTGAGTCATGAGTTCATCATTCTTGCCGAGACCGGCGAGAGTGAGGTTTTCTGCCATAAAGACCTCCTGGATCTGGACGTGCTCGGCGAATCGGTCGATTACGACTCTGATCTGCAGCCGATCGTTGATCGATGGACCGGTATGTACGCGGCGACCGATGAAAAGCACGACCCCGAAGAGGCCGCCAAGCTTGGCGATCGTCTGCTGAATGCACGTGGGATAGAGGTTGGCCATATCTTCTATTTTGGCACCAAGTATTCTAAGGCAATGAACGCTGCCGTGGCAGGCCCTGACGGCGAACATGTATTCCCAGAAATGGGTTCTTACGGTATCGGCGTGTCGCGCCTGGTCGGTGGATTGATTGAAGCGTTTCACGACGAAAACGGCATTGTCTGGCCAGAGTCGATAGCGCCGTTCGGTGCCGGGATCATCAACCTCAAATCGGGCGATGTAGCCTGCGATGATGTAGCCGCTGATCTTTACGGCAAGCTGAAGGCAATGGGCCGTGATCCGATTTATGACGACCGCGACATACGAGCCGGCGCGAAGTTCGCCGACATGGATCTGATCGGTATACCATGGCAGATAGTTGTTGGGCCGCGTGGGGTGAAGAACGACGTGGTTGAATTAAAGAACCGGGCGAACGGCGAGCGCGAGGAGATTTCGGCCGAATCCGCACTGGCGCGGCTGACTGGATGATATTCAACGCCTTCGAACGCATGGTCGCGCGTCGTTATCTAAGTTCGCGGCGCGAAGAAGGTTTCGTTTCTGTGATCGCCGGGTTTTCGCTAGCCGGAATTGCGCTTGGCGTCGCCACGCTAATCATTGTGATGTCGGTGATGAACGGTTTCCGCGCAGAGTTACTTGACCGTATTCTCGGTCTCAACGGCCATATGGGTGTGTATGGCTTGACCAATCAGCCGCTCACAGACTTTGACCGCATCGTTACCGAAATTAGTATGCTTCAGGGGGTAACCAAGGTGATTCCGACGGTCGAGGGGCAGGTGCTGGTTAGTCGTAATCGGTTGGCGTCCGGGGCGATCGTGCGCGGTGTGCGGGCGTCGGACATCCGTGCTCGTAAAATTATTTCCAGCAATATCCGTGCCGGCACTCTCGATAACTTTAAGGGAAAGTCGAGTGTGATCATCGGTACGCGTATGGCAAGGAAATTCGGCGTTGGGCCTAACGATACGATCCGTCTGATATCGCCGCAATCCAACGCCACTGCTTTCGGCAGCGTGCCGAGATCCAAGAAATATCGGGTTGCCGCGTTGTTCGAAGTCGGCATGTTCGAATACGACTCTAGCTTTGTATTTATGCCGCTCAAAGCCGCTCAGGTGTACTTTAAGTCCAAAGGAGCGGTCAGCAAAATCGAGGTTTTTCTCGACGACCCCGATCTTGTGCCGACCCTCCGTAGTGAAATCCCTCGTGCCGCCGGCATGCCGCTGCGGTTGGTTGACTGGCAGCAGGCGAATGCGAGCTTCTTCAATGCAATCAAGGTAGAACGTAATGTGATGTTCTTGATCCTGACGCTAATTATCCTGGTCGCCGCGTTCAATATCATTTCTGGCATGATCATGATGGTGAAGGACAAGGGCCGTGATATCGCGATCCTGCGCACGATGGGGGCGACCCGCGGTATGGTGATGCGTATCTTCTTGCTGGCGGGTGCATCGGTTGGAGTCATCGGCACAGCGGTGGGCTTCGCGCTAGGTGTTGCGTTTGCCGGTAATATAGAAACCATCCGCCAGTGGATTCAAAGCCTAACAGGTGCGGAGCTTTTCGCCGCTGAGATCTATTTTCTATCGCAGCTCCCGTCGGTGGTGGAAACCGGCGACGTGATTAGCGTGGTCGGTATGTCGCTCTGCCTGTCTTTTTTGGCAACGCTTTATCCGGCTTGGCGCGCAGCCCGGCTTGATCCGGTGGAAGCGCTCAGATATGAGTAATAGCCGATGAGCGGCGCGCTAGTACTGACGAATATCGAACGCACATTCCGTCAGGCTGGGAACGATCTCCCTGTCTTACGCGGCGCGGCCGTCTCGATCGCGCCTGGTGAAACCGTCGCGCTCGTCGGTCCTTCGGGTGCGGGGAAGTCGACCTTACTTCATATCGCTGGATTGCTGGAGCGCCCCGATCGGGGCGAAGTGATCGTCGATGGCGAGGCATGTTCGGACTTAACCGACGACCGCCGGACGGCACTCCGCCGCACGGCGATTGGCTTTATCTATCAGTTCCATCACCTGCTGGCGGAATTCACGGCACTGGAAAATATCATTATACCACAGATGATCGCTGGCACCGCCCAATTTGCGGCGCGCAAAAGGGCAAGCGATCTGCTCGATATGGTAGGGCTAGCCGAGCGCGGTGGCCACCGCCCGGCAATGCTGTCGGGCGGAGAACAACAGCGCGTCGCAATTGCCCGAGCGCTTGCCAACCGCCCGAAAGTGTTGATCGCGGATGAGCCGACGGGAAATCTTGATCAAGAAACCGCCGACCGCATTTTCGATCTTCTGATGCGCGTCAATCGTGAAACAGGTGTTGCCGCGCTGGTCGCGACTCACAATCTCGACCTTGCCCGGCGCATGAACGGGATGCTGACCCTGAAAAACGGTCTTCTCGAAGTCATCTGAGACATATCCACACCCGATTCTTTATATCACCCGATCCGGGGCGTTAAGATAAAAGGATGACAGATCCCGGCTTTATCCACCTCCGCGTCCATTCTGCTTATTCTTTGTCCGAGGGCGCGATCAAGCTACCCAACCTCGTCCAGCTCGCGACCGAAAAAAAAATGCCAGCTGTGGCGGTGACGGACACCAACAACCTGTTCGGTGCGCTCGAATTTTCGCTGGCGGCATCGAAGGCCGGTATTCAGCCGATCATTGGTAGCCAGTTCGATGTTGCGCGGGAGGGGGAAGCCAAGCGGCAGGGTGGCAACTCGAATGCACGTCGTCATGACCAGCTTGTCTTGCTGGCACAGAATCAGACCGGCTATGCCAACTTGTTAAAAATTTCGTCGGATGCTTTTCTCACCACCGAGCACGGAGACGCCCATTCTACGGTGGCTAAACTTGCGGAATGTTCGGAAGGGCTTATCTGCCTGTCGGGCGGACCGGACGGTCCACTCGGGCGCATGATTGGCGATGGGCAGTTGCTTGCTGCCGAAGTAATGTGTGACCGGTTGAACGATATCTTTGCCGGACGATTCTATATTGAGATACAGCGGCACGGTTTGGCATCAGAACGCCAGACAGAGGCCGGCCTGCTTGACCTTGCCTACTCGCGCAAGATTCCCCTAATCGCCACCAATGACGCTTATTTTGCCACGCAGGAGATGTACGAGGCACATGATGCGCTGCTGTGCATCGCCGACGGTCGCTACGTATCTGAATCTGACCGCCGCCGCGTTACTGAACAACACTACTTCCGTTCGGCCGATGAAATGCGCGAGCTGTTCTTCGACCTGCCCGAGGCGATCGATAATACTGTCGTCGTCGCCCGGCGCTGCGCCTTCATGCCGGCGGAACATGAGCCGATTCTGCCGCCGTTCGAGATGGAAGGAGTGTCGGACGAAGAAGAAGCCTTGAAACTAATGTCGCAACAGGGCCTCGACAAGCGGCTAGAGGTCCAAGTCTACAACGACGATATGGACGCGGCAGATCGTGAAGGGGTTGCAAAGCGTTATCGCGAACGTCTTGAATTCGAACTGAACGTAATTATCGAGATGGGCTTTCCAGGATATTTCCTGATAGTTGCCGATTTTATTAAGTGGGCGAAAGACAGGGGTATCCCGGTCGGGCCGGGACGCGGTTCCGGCGCTGGCTCGGTCGTTGCCTGGGCGCTGACGATTACCGATCTCGATCCCCTGGAATTCGGGCTGCTATTCGAACGCTTCTTGAACCCGGAGCGTGTTTCGATGCCTGACTTTGACATTGATTTCTGCCAGGACCGTCGTGACGAGGTGATTAACTACGTTCAGGAAAAATACGGCCACGACAAAGTTGCCCAGATTATTACGTTTGGAAAGCTGCAGGCCCGCGCTGTGCTGCGCGATGTTGGACGTGTGCTGGGTATGCCCTACGGGCAGGTTGACAAAATCACCAAGCTGGTACCGTTCAACCCGGCGCACCCGCCGACACTGCAAGACGCTATCGATGGCGAGCCGGAATTACGGCACCTGCGCGACAGCGATGAGACCGTAGGCCAGCTGATCGACAATTCGCTCAAGCTCGAAGGGCTTTATCGTCACGCATCGACCCACGCGGCCGGCTTGATTATCGGTGACCGGGAGCTCTCAGAATTGGTTCCGCTTTATAAAGATCCACGCTCCGACATGCCGGCAACCCAGTTCTCGATGAAATACGCTGAGGCCGCTGGGCTGGTGAAGTTTGATTTTCTTGGCTTGAAAACTCTGACGGTGTTGCAGCGTGCGATCGAGCTGATCGGGCTGCGGGAGGAAGCGCCCGCCCTGCTGAGCCTGCCGCTCGGTGACCCAAAAACATTCGAAATGCTCTCGCGCGGCGAGACGGTCGGGGTGTTTCAACTAGAAAGCTCGGGCATGCGTGATGTGCTGCGCCAGCTCAAACCAGACACGTTCGAAGATATCATTGCCTTGGTTGCGCTCTACCGGCCAGGTCCCATGGATAATATTCCACGCTATATCGCTTGCAAGCATGGCGAGCAGGAGCCGGATTACTTGCATCCGGACCTGCAGCCGATCCTCGAGGAAACCTTCGGCGTGATGATCTATCAGGAACAGGTGATGCAGATCGCGCAGGTCCTGTCCGGCTATTCGCTCGGCGGCGCTGACCTGCTGCGTCGTGCGATGGGCAAGAAAATTGCTTCAGAAATGGCTGCACAGCGCACAACGTTCGTCGACGGTGCCAAAGAACGCGGTGTCGACAAGGCCCAGGCGGGAATGATATTCGATCAGGTCGACAAATTCGCGGGCTACGGTTTTAACAAAAGTCATGCTGCCGCCTATGCGCTGGTAGCCTATCAGACGGCTTATCTGAAGGCCAACTATCCAGTCGAATTTCTCGCAGCTTCGATGACCCTTGATCTTGGCAATACCGACAAACTAACCATATTTCGTCAAGAGCTGGATCGGCTCGATATTCCGCTACTGTCACCGGACATCAACAAGTCTGGCGTCACTTTCACGGTGGAAACCATCACAAAGGGTAAGACAACCTATGCTGTGCGCTATGCGCTGGCCGCGATAAAGAATGTGGGGCGCCAGGCGATGGCTGATGTCTGTGCTGAACGCGATAAAAAAGGCTCTTTCGTCGATCTCGCTAATTTTTCAAAGCGGTTAGGATCATCCGGAGCAAATAAGCGCCAGTTCGAAAACCTTGTGAGGGCAGGGGCTTTCGACAGTCTTGATAACAACCGTAGGCGGATGTTCGAGGGCGCGGAAGGCGTGATGCGCCTTGCCAACACATCGGCGCAAGAACGAGAGAGCGGTCAGGACAGTCTGTTCGGTGACGCCCTGACCGAAGACGACAACGCACGCCTACGGCTACCCGATACGCTTGATTGGCCGGTGATGGAACGCCTGACCCATGAATTCGAGGCTGTAGGCTCTTACTTGTCGGCGCACCCCCTCGACGCTTATGCGGGTCAGTTGCGCAAACTCCGCATCACCCCCTCTGCCGATATCACCCCACGTATGGCTGGCACTGCGCCGAATGTGGCCGGCGTGGTTATCAGCAAGCAAGAACGCACCTCCGCAAAAGGCAATCGATTTGCCTTTGTTCAGCTGTCAGACGGTTCCGGTGTATTCGAGATCGTCGTGTTTTCTGAAATCCTTGCGCAATTTCGCGAACTGCTTGTAGGCGGCGAGCGGGTGATCGTCACCGTCGACATTCGCGCCGATGATGGCGACTCCGCGCGCATGTCTGCGACAATGATCCGCCCGCTCGACGAGGTGCTGGCATGTGCCTCGACCGAGCTCAAGATTGTTATCGCCGACCCAATCGCCATTGACGGTGTGAAAGCGGCGCTGGAAAACGGCGAAGAGGGCCGCTGCAAGGTCGCCTTGATCCTAGATGTCGGCGCCCATCAAGAAGTTGAGATCAAACTACCGCGCAATATCGCGTTAACCGGGAATTTTCGTGCCGCGGTAGCGCATTTGCCGGGCGTAGCTGCGGTGCTGGACCCCTAGTTGGGAATTTTGGCGTGTTTGTGAGAGCATCGGGCTCTCGTTGTTTTAAGAAAATATTCCCTTGGTGTGAGAATTCTGTCCAGAGGTATCAGGATTCCGATCCTTTTAATCTAAGCTTCCACGCCTCAGTGGCGAGGGCCCATTTTTAAGATTGAGGACAAAGACGCATGGTCATGAGAATGGAGTTCCCTAGCGTCCATTCTGCGAGCAGCGTCTGCGATGCCAACCAGGCTTTACTCAAGTTTTGGTGACGTCGTGGGCTGGACCCTAAAATAGTCCCCTGATGTCATTCTAAGAACCTCTGATTCTAAACAGGATGCTTGGAGTTTGGTCTTTGGACAGGCAGTAATAACACTCGGTCTAGTCACCGGCGTTTTATATGCGAGAGAGGTGTTTTTAATAATATCCAACTGGCCTGAAGCAGGCTGAGGTAGCGCGACAGGGACCATCTTTGCATGCGCAACAATCTGTCTTATTGGCGTGGATAGGATGGTTTCGCGAGTTTTGAATGATTTGGAATAAACTCAACAAAATTGCTTGCGAAATCATCTCTTTAAGACTAGTACACGGCTCGTAAATCCACATGCGGGCTTACGGACGGTGGCGTGTTAGGCTAGTCGTTCGATCCGGTGTCAGGCCGACCGGGCTGGAATCTTTCAAGTCCCTGAAATCCCTGACCAAATCCCCGCAGAGGTCTAACCGGAAAAGGACACTGAAATGGCTATGCCAGAATTCTCGATGCGTCAGCTTTTGGAAGCAGGCGTGCACTTCGGACACAATACCCGCCGCTGGAACCCCAAGATGGAGCAATACATCTTCGGTGTTCGCAACAAAGTTCACATTCTTGACCTGCAGCAGACCGTACCAATGTTTCACGCGGCGCTGGCTGCGGTACGCGAGGTAACCGCCCGGGGCGGACGCGTGCTATTTGTAGGTACGAAACGCCAAGCGAGCGAGATCGTTGCTGAATCCGCTGGTCGCTGCGGCCAGTACTACGTTAATCATCGTTGGCTCGGCGGGATGCTGACCAACTGGAAGACGATCACGCAATCGATTAAGCGTCTTCACGAGCTAGAAGAAATGCTTGGCTCGGCGGAAATCTCCGAAGGTCTGACTAAAAAGGAACAACTGAATCTGACTCGCGAGCGGGACAAGCTGGATCGGTCACTGGGCGGCATCAAGGACATGGGTGGATTGCCGGATATGTTGTTCATCATCGACACGAATAAGGAAGAGCTTGCGGTGGCGGAAGCCAGCACGCTTAATATTCCGGTGATTGCGGTGATCGATAGTAATTCTAGCCCGCAGGGCGTCACGTTTCCGATCCCGGGCAACGATGATGCCATCCGCTCAATCGCGCTTTATTGTGACTTGATTTCGGCCGCCGTGCTTGATGGCCTGCAGCAGGAAGCAATCTCGTCAGGTGAAGATCTCGGCGCGGCAGAGGAAACTCCCGTTGAGGCACTGCCAACAGCGGATTCTGCTTTGCCCGCAGCGGAAGCGTCTGCCGAACTGGAATCTGCGCCTGCGACGGAAGAAGCACCCGCAGTCGAAGCAGGGGCCGAGGCTACACCGGATGCTGCGCCTAAGGCAGAGGACGCACCTCTTATTGGAGCAGCAGCAGCCGAGGCAGCACTGGCGGAAGAAAAACCAACATCTAAATAAGGAAATACCTGCTTATTAGGTGGTTATAAAATTTTATTGAGAGGGTAAGTTATGGCTGGCATTACAGCTGCACTGGTCAAGAAACTACGCGAAACCTCCGGCGCCGGCATGATGGACTGTAAAAAGGCGCTCTCCGAAACCGATGGCAACATGGACGAAGCCATCGATTGGCTGCGCAAAAAAGGCCTTGCGGCCGCTGCTAAAAAGTCGGGCCGCGTTGCTGCTGAAGGTCTTGTCGACGTAACGACAAACGGCGCCACAGGCGTGGTGATCGAACTTAACTCCGAGACCGATTTTGTTGCTCGGAACCCGGAATTTCAAAACTTTGTTAGTAGTGTCGCCCAGGTGGCTCTGTCGAAGGGTGGCGATTTCGACCAGACATCCGCCGCGATGATGAATGGCGGCAAATCCGTCGTTGATTCGGTAACCGAAATGGTCGGCACTATCGGCGAAAATTTGTCTTTTCGCCGCTCGGCGGGCATCACGGTTACCGAAGGGATGGTGGCTAGTTATGTTCATGGCGCGATTTCGCCGAACCAGGGTAAAATTGGCGTGCTCGTCGGTCTAGAATCTGCCGCAAATGCCGATGAACTGGCGGAATTCGGCAAGCAGCTTGCAATGCATGTTGCGGCGGCAAACCCGCTTTGGGTGGCGCAGGACGACGTCGATACCGAGGTGGTGGATCGCGAGCGGGAAGTGCTCGCTGACCAGGCGCGAGAATCCGGTAAGCCGGAAGAGATCGTGCAAAAGATGGTGGATGGCCGGCTGCGCAAGTATTATGAGGAAGTTTGCCTGATGGACCAAACTTTTGTCGTAGATGGTGAATCCAAGATTTCCAAGGCGGTTCAAGCCGCTGCGGATAAAGTCGGCGCTCCGGTTAAAGTCGCAGGTTTTGTTCGCTTTCAGCTAGGTGAGGGGATCGAGAAGGAAGAAGCGGATTTTGCCGCAGAGGTCGCCGCAACGGCGGGTAACTGAGCAGGAGAAAGCCGATGCCTGATAGCGCTCAACTTCGCTTCAAGCGGGTTCTCCTTAAGGTTTCGGGAGAAGCCTTGATGGGGGAAGGCGCTTATGGCATTGATCCGTCCACAGCGAACCGAATTGCAAATGAGATCAAGTCTGTAACCGATCTCGGTGCCGAAGTTTGCTTGGTGATAGGCGGTGGTAATATTTTTCGCGGTATGTCCGGTGCAGCCGCGGGGCTAGAGCGCGGCACGGCTGATTACATGGGCATGCTAGCCACCGTAATGAACGCCTTGGCGATGCAGGGCGCTCTTGAAGATATCGGTGTGCCGACGCGCGTGCAGTCTGCTATCCCGATGTCGACCATTTGTGAACCGTTTATCCGTCGCCGCGCGATCCGCCATATGGAGAAAAGTAGGGTAGTGATTTTTGCCGCAGGCACCGGCAATCCCTATTTTACAACGGATACAGCAGCAGCTTTGCGAGCGACCGAGATGAATTGCAACGCCCTTTGTAAAGGAACTCAGGTCGACGGCGTCTATTCTGCTGATCCGCACAAAGTTGCTGATGCCGAGCGATACGAAACACTAACCTATATGGATGTGCTATCGCGGGACCTGCGGGTGATGGATGCGTCGGCAATCTCTTTGGCACGTGAAAATAACATACCGATTCTGGTCTTTTCGATACAAGAACCTGACGCGTTTGCGGCCGTGGTGCAGGGTGCAGGTACCTTTACTATAATAAGCGGCGAAGGCTGAATGAGAAGGATTTCAGAAGATGGCCGACCCCGATATTGACGACCTTCAGCGCCGAATGAACGGTGCAATGGAAGTGCTCCGTGACGAGTTCAGTGGACTACGGACAGGCCGTGCCTCGCCCGCGTTATTGGAACCGATCACTGTCGATGCCTACGGCTCACCAATGCCCATGAACCAAGTGGGCACGATCAGTGCGCCGGACGGGCGAATGCTATCAGTGCAGGTTTGGGACAATTCGCTAATTGGCGCTGTCGAAAAGGCTATTCGAGATTCAAATCTTGGGCTCAATCCGCAGACGGAAGGCAATGTTATTCGTGTACCGGTGCCGCAATTGTCAGAGGACCGTCGGATCGAAATGACCAAGATTGCCGGCAAGTACGCGGAGCAGGCGCGGATCGCGGTGCGAAACGTCCGCCGTGATGGTATTGATATGCTAAAAAAAATGGAAAAAGGCAGCGATATATCCCAAGATGAGCAGCGTGCCTGGATTGACGAAATCCAGAATCTCACTGACGATGCGATCAAGAAAATCGATGAGTCTGTTAAGTCGAAGGAAGCCGAAATCCTTCAGGTTTAATTGTATGAAACCCGTCTCAACCCAGCCGGAATCCAACGGTACCCCTGAGCATGTCGCCATAATTATGGATGGCAATCGAAGGTGGGCGGAGGCGAGGGGCCTGCCGCGTGCGGCAGGGCATGCACAGGGCGCGGAAGCCGTGCGGCGCACGGTAAAAGCTGCCAGGCAGCTTGGTATCCGATATCTAACGCTTTACGGTTTTTCGCTGGAGAACTGGAAACGGCCAGCCCGGGAAATCGCCGATCTAATGGGGCTTCTCCGGCTGTATCTTCGCAAGGAAATCGACGAGCTGCATCGAGAAGGTGTTCGCATCCGTTTCATCGGTGATCGATCCCTGCTGGAGCCGGACATCGTTTCGCTGATCGAGGTGTCTGAAGTAAAGACAGAGGCGAATACGAAGCTAGATCTGGTCGTTGCCTTGAGTTACGGCAGCCGTCAGGAGATCACAAACGCGGTTCGGAAACTCGTTAGTGATGTTGTGGCTGGCGACGTGGATGCCGATTCCATAGATGAGCACATGCTTGAGGCCCACCTTTACACCTCCGACATGCCGGATCCGGCGCTGATTGTCCGCACCAGTGGTGAAAAGCGCATTAGCAATTTTTTACTTTGGCAGTCCGCCTATTCGGAATTTATTTTTACCGATGTTTTGTGGCCTGATTTTTCACGTGAAAACTTGGAGGAATCGATCGAGCAGTTCGGTCGCCGCGAAAGGCGTTATGGCGCAACCAACGCCTGAACGTATGAGAGACAACCGAGGTTTTAACTATCTTGGGCTGCGGCTGAAGTCAGCATGCCTGCTCGCACCCCCTGTTTTTGCAGTCATATCTCTCGGTTCGCCTTGGTTTGACATTCTTGTTGTGGTCACGGGACTGATAATGGTCTGGGAGTGGGCGTCAATGTGTTCTGATGGCGACTTTGACCTAGTCGGCTGGCTGATGGCGGCCGGTATGAGTATATCCCTTGTCCCCCTCTATTCTGGCAGCCTCAAATTTTCTCTGATTCTCGTTGTTTGTGTTTCCGGCATTGTTGCGACCGTCGCACTTTTGCGTCGGCATGAGAGCCCGGTTCGTATTGCGATGGGGACCGCTTTGATCAGCATTTTTTGCCTGTCATTTCTGTTGCTTAGACGCACACCAGATATCGGTCTTGAGTTAGTCGTCTGGCTGATCGTGGCGGTATGGTGCACCGATGCCGGCGGGTATCTCTTTGGGAAGTTGGTTGGCGGTCCCAAGCTCGCTCCGCGAATCAGTCCGAATAAGACTTGGGTTGGCCTTGGCGGCGGTGTGGTGCTGGCCGGGCTATGGAGCGCAGCGACGCTTTCCTGGGCGGGGGGGTATTCGCTTGGGTGGGTGATGGCCGCCGCAATATGTATTGCGCTGCTCGCGCAGTTTGGTGATCTCGCGGTTTCGGCTGTGAAACGGCGGTTTGGGGTCAAGGATACAAGCGGTTTAATACCCGGGCATGGCGGGGTTCTCGACCGGTTGGATGGCATGTTATTGACGGGGCCGACCGTTGCGTTCGTGTTACTATTGAGGGCTAAAGGGTGGATTTAATGACGAAAAGAAAAGCTGCTCGAACCGAAGAGACACGTCGAGTGACAATTCTAGGATCAACGGGATCGATCGGTTGTAATACGATGGATCTTATCGAACGTGATCCGGGCGCTTACACGGTGGAGGCGTTGACGGCTAATCGCAGTGTGGAGGCATTGTCGCGACAGGCGCGGCAGTTTAACGCCCAATTTGTGGCGGTAGCCGACCCTGCTTGCTATTCTGAACTAAAAGAAGCCATGGCGGGGACCTCTGCAGAAATTGCGGCGGGGCCGGATGCGATTGTCGAGGCAGCCGGTCGGGAAGCTGACTGGGTTATGGCTGGGATTGTTGGCGCGGTGGGTTTGGAGCCAACGCTTCAAGCAGTGCGGGCAGGGGGAGTCGTTGCTTTTGCCAATAAGGAATGCCTGGTTTGTGCGGGTGACCTGATGCTTCAAGAGATTTCAAAGAGCGGAGCAACCTTTCTACCCGTTGATTCCGAACATAATGCGATTTTTCAGGTTTTCGATTTTGATCGGCGGGACTCGGTCGAAAAGATCATTCTAACAGCATCCGGCGGCCCGTTCCGTGAGACTAGCCTGCACGATATGCAGGGAGTGAGCCCGGCCCAGGCCATGCTGCACCCAAACTGGGACATGGGTGCTAAGATTTCCGTTGATTCCGCGACGATGATGAATAAGGGGCTCGAACTCATAGAAGCCAATTATCTTTTTGGTATCCCAGAAGACCGCATTGATATTTTGGTTCATCCGCAGTCAATCATTCATAGCATGGTGTCATACATTGACGGTTCGGTGCTAGCACAGCTCGGCACGCCGGATATGCGGACGCCAATTGCCTACACGCTCGCGTGGCCCCAGCGAATGAACGCGCCAAGCGAGCGTCTAGATCTTGTTAAAATTTCTACGCTTACTTTTGAAGCGCCAGATCCCCAGAGGTTTCCAGCTTTGGGATTAGCTCGCGAGGCCTTGAAAACCGGTGGCTCAGCACCTACAATTCTAAATGCGTCCAATGAGGTTGCTGTTGGCGGTTTTCTGGATGGCAAGCTCGGTTTTCGAGACATCCCGAGGGTAGTTGCCGACACCCTCGAAAAGATGCCGGGCGATATTATTAGTTCCGTCGCTGATGTGCTCTCTGTCGATGCAGCCGCGCGGCAGACGGCAGGTGAAATCATATCCGACACGCGGCTTAGGGTCTGATGGCGGCAGAGTTAGAGCTGCAGAAATAGATATTGTGAAGTGATGGTCGAGTTTTTGTCGGTTATCTGGGACTATATAATCCCTTTTCTGGTGGTCCTCACAGTGCTTGTCTTTGTGCATGAAATGGGACATTACCTTGCCGCGCGCAAATGCGGGATCCGTGTGGAGGTGTTTTCCGTAGGTTTCGGCCGCGAGCTATTCGGCTGGACGGATGAAGCGGGCACCCGCTGGAAGTTGAGCGCAATTCCGTTTGGCGGGTATGTCAAGATGTTCGGCGAGATGCAAATCCCTGAGGACACGGCGCCGGATAACAAGAACACGGACGATGCTGCTGCTTCGGAGTCCGTTAATGGGATTCCCGCCGTTGAACCAACTGCTTTTAGTTCTAAATCGCTTGGGCAGCGGGCGTTCGTAGTGTTTGCTGGTCCGTTGGCGAATTTTTTATTTGCTATCGCTATTCTAGCTGGAATGTTCATGACGGTCGGTCAGCCTTTTACGCCATCCGATATTGGCGTCGTTATTCCGAATTCGGCAGCGGAACGTGCTGGCTTTCAGGCCGGGGATATCATCATGGGCATCGATGGTACCCGGGTGGAAAGGTTCGAGCAGGTGATCCGGAAAGTACAGCTTCATCCAGACGAAAAGTTGAACTTTCAAGTCCGACGCGGTGACCGTGAGATTAATCTGACGGCGATCCCGGAAATTTTGTATCAAAAAGACCGTTTTGGTAATCAGCAGCGGATCGGTCGGCTTGGCATCTCTCGCGCCGGTACAGATATGAAGCTGATCCAACACGGGCCGTTTACCGCTGTATGGCGTGCGGCGACTGAAACTTATGTGCTTACCGGCAGTATTTTTTCAGCATTGGGTCAGATTATTAGAGGAACCCGATCTACCAAAGAATTGGGAGGACCTATCCGGATTGCGGAAATGTCGGGGAACGTATGGCAGGCAGGTCTGATCAGCGTTTTAATGTTCGCTACGATATTGTCTATAAACCTCGGATTGATAAACCTGTTTCCGATCCCGATGCTGGATGGCGGCCACTTGCTTTTTTATGCTATCGAAGCTTTGCGCGGACGACCGCTGGGGCCCCGAGCGCAAGAATACGGTTTGAGAATAGGGATCGCAATGGTGCTCTCATTGATGGTTTTCGCCACCTGGAATGATCTCGTGCAGCTTCGGGTAGTTGATTTTTTCGTGGACCTTGTAACGTGAAGAAAAAAGAATGATTTCTGGGGGAGTTCAAGGGGTGGGGCAAATGTTCCGATGGATGCTGTTGATGCTTATTGCTATTCCGCTTCTTACGGGTGCGGTCGTTGGGCCAGCCGAGGCGCAGAGCATCGATAACCGCTTGCGGGATATTCGCGTTGAAGGGGCGCAGCGAATAGAGGCCGACACGGTGCGGTCGTATATGGGCATTCGGAGAGGCGATCAGATCAACGCAGGCGTCCTTGATAAGTCCCTAAAAGCACTCTTTGCAACAGGCATGTTTGCTGATGTGAATATGCGACAGGTCGGACGAGATGTAGTGGTACGTGTGGTGGAAAACCCGATTGTGAACCGGATAGCTTTCGAGGGAAACAAGCGGATTTCTAATGAAATCCTGAACGATGAAGTGAAATTGCGGCCGCGGGTCGTCTTCACGCGAGCACGGGTTCAGACCGACCTTCAGCGCATCATGGATTTGTACCGTCGAAGTGGTCGGTTTTCGGCCGCGGTCATACCAAAGGTCATTCAGCTTCCGCAAAACCGGGTCGATCTTGTCTTTGAGATAAGTGAAGGCGCGCTGACAGAGATCCGCAAGATCGCCTTCGTGGGTAATAAGCATTTCGAGGATGGTGAATTAAGAGAGATCATTCAGACTCGGGAAACAGCTTGGTACAGATTTTTGTCATCGGATGACACCTACGATCCGGATAGGTTGACCTTTGACCGCGAATTGCTTCGGCGACATTATCTTGCAAACGGTTATGCGGATTTTCGGATTGTTTCTGCCATAGCGGAGTTAATACCCGATAAAAGTGCATTTTTCGTAACATTCGTTGTGGAAGAGGGGAAACGCTATAAATTTGGAAAGATCGATATCACCACTGCACTTAAAAATCTCGATGCAGCGGAGCTTAGTGACGAACAATCGATTGAGACGGGTGACTGGTACAATGCCGATGAGGTTGAAGGCCTGATCGGCAAGCTGACGGATGTTATAGGTGTGCTGGGGTATGCGTTTGTTGATATTCGCCCTCGCGTTCGTCGGGACAGGAAAGCGCGAACAATCGACGTTACCTTCGTTGTACAAGAGGGCCCTAGGGTCTTCGTAGAACTGCTCAAAATTTCTGGAAATGTACGAACCGTAGATAAGGTTATCCGACGTGAAGTAATGCTAATAGAGGGCGATGCCTTCAATACATCGAAATTGAGGCGAACCCGCCAACGCATTCGTAACCTTGGTTTTTTTGAGCGGGTTGAAATCGAAAACAAAGCAGGGTCGGGGCGAGACAAAACGATCATCGACGTGTCTGTGAAGGAACGTTCTACTGGCGAAATTTCCTTTGGAGCGGGTTTCTCTAGTTCAAGCGGCGTTTTAGGAGACATTAGCATTCGCGAACGTAACCTGCTGGGCCGGGGGCAGGATCTCCGACTTGGTTTGCAAGTCGGCGAGCGCCAACAACAGATAGATTTGTCTTTTACGGAGCCCTACTTTCTTGACAAGAGTTTTTCTGCTGGTCTGGACATATTTAGTAAGAGCAGCGATTTACAGTCCGAAAGTTCTTTCGACCATCAAACCATTGGCTTTGCGTTGAGGGGTGGTTATCGCGTCACAGAGACCTTGTCTCAAACATGGCGTTATACTTTGCGCGAGGACGAAATAAAAGACGTCGCGTCCGACGCCTCGCTCGCGATTAAGGAGCAGGAAGGAGCATTCATCACGTCTTCTATCGGTCAATCGCTCCTATACGATCAGCGAGATAGCAGATTGAATCCGACAGAGGGATATTTCGTTGAAATAAAAAATACGGTCGCAGGCCTCGGCGGCGACTCAGAATATATTAGGAACGAGTTGTCGGGGGATAAATACTATCAAATTTACGAGAGGTGGATTCTTAATATGGGGGCAGGAGTGGGTTATGTTTTCGGTTTGGGAGAAGACATTCGTATAATCGATCGTTTTTTTCTAGGTGGAAAATCCCTCCGAGGCTTTGATGACGCAGGTGTCGGCCCCCGAGATAGGGCTTCTGGAGACTCGGTTGGTGGTAACTGGTTTTATCGGACGACGGTTGGGTTGACGTTCCCTTTGGGATTGCCAAATGAATTTGGTGTTCGTGGTCGTATTTTTACCGACGCGGGCAGCTTGGGAGAGAATGACAGTAATTTCGCTACGCTGACGGACACCGCTTCTATGAGAATGTCCGTCGGCACAGGTCTATTGTGGGACTCGCCGTTCGGCCCGGTAAACATCGATTTTGCCAAAGCCTTATTGAAGGAAGATTTTGATGAAACAGAACTTGTCAGATTTAGTTTCGGGGCGAGATTTTGACGAATAGATGCACCTTTTCGGTTTACCTGGCAGTTGCAGGGGCTCTTACCCTATTTGCGGCTGTTTCGGTCGCAAAATCTCAGGAATTACCTGCTCCAAGAATCGGAGTGGTCGATGTCCAAAAAGTTCTCAGAGATTCGAAGGCTGCAAAGAGTATTCGGCCTGCGGTTCAGAAGATGCGCAAGGACTTTCAACAACAGGTAAGTGCGCAGGAGCGGCGACTACGCCAGGCGGAGCAGGAACTTACCCGGCAGCGGGCAATTCTCGCGCCAGAAGCGTTTAGTCAAAAAAGAAGGGCATTCAGCGAAGAAGCGCGGAAGGCTCAGAGTTCCGTTCAACAGCGCCGTCGCCAGCTTGATAAGGCGTTTAATGATACCAAGAACGAGATATTGAAAAATCTTGTAGTCGTTGCGCAGCAGGTGGCCGAATCTAAAAATTTGAATATGTTAGTCGAGAAGCGATATCTATTTATCTCGGCAAAGACAATGGACGTTACGAAGGCAATCATAACGCGGTTGGACAAACGCTTGCCCAAGCTCGCAGTTAAGGCGGGTAACCCAAATCAGGTTCGCAGTTCAGGCAATAACTAAACATGCCGCCGGACCCCAGATTTTTTCCTGCTGCCGGAACGTTCTCTATAGGTGAGTTGGCAGAGTTGGCGGAGGCGACGGTCGAGGGGCCGGCAACCACAGATCGCCTGTATACCAATGTTGCTGTTCTAGACGAAGCCGATGCAACCACGGTCAGCTTTCTAGACAACAGGTCGTATGTCGGCCAATACCGCGAGACAAAGGCAGGGTGTTGCATTGTCGAGCGGAAATTTGTGTCTGAAGCACCGGACGGGATGACGTGCCTCGTCACGGAGACACCGTATCTAGCTTATGCGCGTGTCGCGGGGGCCTTTCATCCTGATGTCGAGGATACCTATTGTCCCGTCGGTTCGGACCCCCTGATTCACCCGTCAGCGCAGATAGGTAGCGGGTCAGTTATTGGTCTTGGAACCATCATAGGCCCGAACGTGGAGATCGGCTCGGATTGTCGGATCGGAACGAACTCCTACTTTGGGGACGGCGTTCGGATCGGGGACCGCTGCCGGATCGGACCATTGTCATCGGTACGATTCGCAAGTATTGGCAGCGATGTTTCGTTGTTTGCTGGTGTGAAGGTTGGCGAGCAGGGGTTTGGTTTCGCGGGATCGCCTGACGGCGCGGTTACTATCCCTCAGCTCGGGCGGGTCTTAATTGACGACTATGTCGAGATCGGCGCAAATGCCACAATTGATCGCGGAGCTGGGCCAGACACCGTCATTGGCGCCGGCACGAGGATTGATAATCTCGTACAGATCGGGCACAACGTGCAGATTGGAAAAGGCTGCATAATTGTTGCACAAACTGGCATCGCGGGAAGTTGCAAAATCGGAAATGGCGTTCAGATGGGCGGACAGGTGGGCGTCGCGGGCCATCTTAACATCGCTGACGGGGTAAGAATTGCTGCACAATCGGGCGTGATTCGGGATGTCGAGGGCGGGTCGACAGTCGGTGGCACACCCGCGGTGCCACTGCGTGATCACTTCCGCCGCGTTGCCGTACTTGCGCGGTTAGCAAGAGACAAAGGAAGGTAGAATGGACACTGTGGAAACACCCGGCCAGTTGGAATCTATCGATATCAACCGGATCATGGCTTTGATCCCCCATCGGTATCCTTTTCTGATGATTGAGCGCGTGATTGATATTGTGCCGGGCGTCAAAGCTACAGGCGTCAAAAATGTGTCGATTAACGAGCCCTATTTTTCGGGTCATTTCCCCGAGAAGCCGGTTATGCCTGGTGTTTTGATTATAGAGGCTATGGCACAGACCGCAGCCGTTTTGGTGGTACACACGCTTGGCAAAGATGCGGAAGGAAAGCTTGTCTATTTCATGTCAGTAGACGGTGCGCGTTTCAGAAAACCGGTTGAACCCGGAGACCAAATCCATGTCGAGGTCGTGAAGCAACGCACACGTGGCAACGTCTGGAAATTTGCCGGGCGCGCAATGGTTGGCGATACACTGGTCGCTGAAGCCACCTACGCTGCCATGATTATGACCGATTGAGATTTGAATGAGTAAAATTCATCCGAGCGCAATCGTTGATGCCACGGCAGAGATCGGCGATGGCGTTGAAATCGGCCCTTATAGTGTTGTTGGACCAGATGTTAAAATCGGCGAGGGGACTGCATTACTTTCCCATGTTGTGTTGGAAGGTAGAACGGCCGTTGGTCCAAATTGTCGAATTTATCCCTTCGCGTCAATTGGTCATCAGCCACAGGATATGAAGTATCACGGTGAGCCGTCAACGCTTACAATCGGGGCAAACAACATCTTCCGAGAGCATGTGACGGTAAACCCCGGGACTGAAGGCGGCGGAATGGTTACGACGATTGGCAACAACTGCCTGTTTATGGTTGGTGCTCATGTCGCCCACGATTGCCTTGTTGGAAATCATGTGATCATGGCAAATAACGCAACGCTTGCTGGTCATGTTGTTGTTGACGACTTCGCGATCATTGGTGGTCTGTCTGCGATCCATCAGTTTTGTAGAATTGGTAGGCATGCGATGGTTGGCGGTATGTCGGGCGTCGAAAGCGATGTTATTCCATACGGTTCGGTGATGGGTGACCGCGCACGCTTGAGTGGGCTAAATATTGTAGGCCTTAAACGGCGAGGATTCTCGCGCTCGGATGTCACGGCCTTGCGCAAGGCCTACCGGCTGATGTTTGCCGAAGAGGGCACACTGGCGGAACGTTTGAACGATGTGCATGAAAGTTTCAGCGAACATGAGGCGATCATGGAAATACTCGATTTCCTGAGATCGGATTCGAGTCGCGCTATCTGTCAGCCAAAAGCTGAGCAAGGTGCGTAAGCTTGGCATAATTGCCGGTGGCGGGGCGCTGCCCGGACAAATTGTTTCGGCTTGCCGCGATACAGGACGGTCCCACTTCGTTCTAGCCTTCGAAGGTAGCGCTGATCCGACGTCATTTGCTGGCGCGCCTATGGAATGGATCCGAGCATCGGGTATAAGCAAAGCCTTGGATATCGCGCGCCGGGAAAATATCGAAGAATTGGTGCTGGTCGGGGGA
>NZGJ01000007.1 GCA_002689465.1 Rhodospirillaceae bacterium
AAAAAGAAAAGGTATAAAACTGAATATCAAGCCGATTTATTCGCAATAGGGTGCCTTGAGGGCGTCGGATTTGACAAAAAAAACATTATTTCTTTTCTAAGGAAAATGAAAGTCCAAGAAATGCGGAAAAGTAATTTTCCCCAAAGCCGCGATACACATCCGCCAATTAATGAGAGAATAAAGCGATTAAGAGATTTTATTGACTAATATATAGCCCCCCAGTTCTGTGCTACTTCCAAACAGATTAATGGGGTAGAGAATGGGGTGTGGGTGGATGCAGATGGTTTGATACGGGCCGCTAGGCACCACCAGTACCCCTCCTCCCATTGAAAAAATGAAATGTCTATTATTCCAAATAAATCGAGATTTTTTCGGGTTATGAAGACAGACCACGTGTGAGATCATAGAGAGACAGAGGGGGCCTATTATGACTGCAAAACTGTCACGCAGTTTGTCACACAGAATTAGCTCCCACGTCACACAAGCCGCATTTATGAATGCTTAACTATCTGTTTTGAAATAACTGTTTTATCGAAAAACAAGTGGCGACCCCGAGTGGATTCGAACCACTGACCTACAGATTAGGAATCTGTCGCTCTATCCGGCTGAGCTACGGGGCCATGCCGATGGTGTAGCCCTATAAGGGCCAAAGATGCAACTTAGCATTGAAAAGTGCTGCTCGCTTCAGTTATCCGAGCCGAGTGGAATCGAATACACTACGCTGAGCACTTCGGTACCGGGATTAATATCCCCAATACTGGCGTTCGAAAGGTGATAGAACGAGAGTCCGAAGCGACTCCTATCGTCGAACCGGTATGACAGCTCGATGCTAGAGCGGAACTCGACCTCGTAGCCCAGATCTAGACCGTCACCCTTGTCGTAATAGCCAATTGCAAGGCTCGGTGTCAGAACCCAGCGTTTTCCAAAGAACAGATCGGTCAGAAATCCACCATAGCCATAAACCGCAGAATCGGTGGTTCCCATTAAGCCAATGAATGGCTTTACGATCCAAATTTTCTTTTCTGACCGATATTCTGCTCGGATTTCAGCCGCCTGGTCATGGTCTTGGACCAGATCATATGCCCCCACCGCGATGGTCAGAAAATCTGGATCGCCGGCCACCGCGGAAAGTGGCGTCGCCAAAATAGCGCAAAGTATTACTGCCCTGAGTGCGCCAAACACTTAACACCGCCTCCTAAGCTCGTAAGCCGACTGATGGAGCACTCGATGCTACCTATCTCCGCTATATTAGTTGATTCACCGATGACATGGAAAGGTATGTTCGCCCAATCCAGCGTTTATACCGAAAATTTTTGTTTGCAATGCTCTGTAGTCTTGATGAGTGCTTCGCGAACCCCAGAGTCCATCGCTGAATGCCCGGCGTCGGGAACGATAATCATCTCGGAGCCCACCCAGGCGCGATGCAACTCGTCAGCTGTGGCAATCGGGCAGATCATGTCGTAACGACCCTGAATAATCGTGCAGGGAAGCTGAGTCACAGCACTCAGGTTATCAAGAAGTTCATTATCTGACAGGAAATTTCCGTTTGTAAAGTAGTGGGTTTCAATCCGCGCTAACGCATAAGCCATGGATTCTTCGCCGAAGGCCGCCAGCGTTTCCGGGCTGGGATGGAGGGTCGAACATGCCCCCTCATAGCGGCTCCAGGCACGGGCCGCAGGGAGGTGAACCTTCGGGTCTTCATCGAGGAGCCGACAGTAGAAATTAGCAAGGATATCACCCCGTTCATCTTCAGGCAGTACTGCCACAAGATCACGCCAAGCCTCCGGAAAGACCTTGCTCAGTCCATAGATAAACCAATCAATCTCCTTCGGTCTGCCAAGAAAAATACCGCGGATAATCAGCCCAAGACATCGATCAGGATGGGCCTCGGCATAAGCGATGGCCAGCGTACTGCCCCACGAACCACCAAAGAGCAAAAACTGCTTGATACCGAGATGTTCACGCAGGGACTCGATGTCGCCGATTAAATCAGCGGTGGTGTTGTTGGTCAGTTCGCCGCGGGGTGTCGAACGGCCCGCGCCGCGTTGGTCGTAAATCACGATCCGGTAGTAATTGGGGTCGAAAAAGCGCCGATGCACCGCCGTCGCTCCAGCTCCCGGACCGCCATGCAGAAAAATCACCGGAAGGCCCTCGGGATGGCCCGATTGCTCCCAGTACATGTTGTGAAGTCCGTCAAGCGCAAGCCGGCCTGTCTCATACGGCTCAATTGACGGGTAGAGTTGATCGCGGATGCGCCGCTCGACCACTTTGTAAGCTCCGGCTAGAATTAAACTGTCAAAGCACGGGACGGGCGATGGCAGGCCCGCATTTTACCTCCGGAAAACATAGAGACAAGAGCGAAGCGGTATGACGGCATTGGACCGGAGACATAATCGCGGATCACATTGGTGAAATTCAAAGGTTATGGCCGGTGGCCTGATTAGAATTAGCCGATTTGGGGAATTTGCCGCCTTTATGTTCATCTTGATCTCTGCTCTGAGCATTTTTCCGTAGGCCCGAACAAGTTCCGCGACCAGCAAACCACCGGCTCAAAGCTCTAAAAACAGCACTTATCACGGCCATATGATCAAGCTGGCTAACTACTCACCGGGATTCGGTACCAAGGTTCTGCCCATTGCCGCCGGACGCCAAAGCTCGGGCTGCACTGAAGAGGCTCAGCCGAAACCAGAGGGTGCGGCTAGTCGATGGTTCGGAACGGTGCCATTATATCCACAAGCTAAGCCAAACCAGATTAAATTTTTGACCGAATAAAATCAACTCTGTGAGCTTAAACGTGAAACGTACCGTTAAAATGATCCCCCCACTGGCATCCTTAGGTCTGTTGGCCCTCGCCGTATTGGGTTGTGCTCAGAACCCCGCCACAGGCGGCTCAACCTTCACTGGCGGCCTTTCCCAGGCGCAGGAAATCCAGATTGGGCGCGAAAATCACGTGAAGATTATTAAGGAATTCGGCGGTGTATACGGGACGCCCGCGCTCAAACGGTATGTCAGCGGTATCGGTCAGGTCCTTGCCAAGACGTCCGAACGCCCAGGTCTAAATTTCTCGTTCACTGTGCTTAACTCAAGTAGAATCAACGCCTTCGCCACCCCAGGCGGCTATGTCTATATTACCCGCGGGTTAATGGCCTTGGCGGATAACGAGGCCCAGCTCGCTGGCGTTCTAGCCCATGAGATTGGGCATATCACCGCCCTTCATCACGCCCAGCGCCACGGACAGGCCCTGCTCGCGAATATTGGCCTCGCAACGGCCAGTATTGTGGGCGGCCGCCATGCGATGCAAATCAGCCAGTTGGGCATGGTTACACTGCTCCAAGGCTTTTCGCGTCATAACGAATACGAAGCCGACCGGCTTGGCATACGGTACATGTCGCGGGTCGGTTTCGATCCGGGGGCGATGGCGGGTTTCCTCTCCAAGCTTCGGTCGGCTTCACGTCTGAGTGCACTGCATCGCGGCGAATCGCCGGACAAGGTCGATCAATTCAACTATCTGGCGACACACCCTGCACCAGCCGCGCGTGTCAAGCGCGCCCTAGCGCTCGCGCGTCAGGGTAACGTCAAAAACCCAATAACAGCGCGTAGAATATATCTTTCGAAGCTAGACGGTATGCTATACGGCAGCGATCCCAAAGAAGGCTTTATCCGCGGCCACGCTTTTCTTCATCCGACATTGCGCTTTGCATTCTCGGTACCGGAGGGCTTCCGTCTGATAAACTCCAGCAAGGCTGTCTATGCGTTCGGTCCCAACAAATCGCGTATCATTTTAGACCGCCCCAGCAAACCGACCAACGGGAGCATGGAACACTACGTCAGCCGGGTCTGGGGCGGTAATATGCGTCTGCGTAATTTGGAGACTCTTTCTGTCAACGGCTTAGAAGCCGCCACCGCCACGACCCAGATGAAGACAAATAATGGCGCCTTCCAAGCCCGACTCACTGCCTTCAAGATCAACACAAAAACGATCTACCGGATGATCTTCCTGACCGCGGACGCGGACACCAATCGTCTAGCTACCGACCTGCGGCGGACAACCTATAGTTTCCGCAAGCTGGCCACTGCCGAAGCCGCCCGGTTACGACCGCTAATTTTGCGGATTATTACGGTACAGCGAGGCGATACTGTCGAGAGTCTCGCACGCCGCATGCCTTATAGCGACTACAAACTCGAACGTTTCGAGGTTCTGAACGGAATTTCTCGCAAAGACCAGCTGCGACAGGGGCAGCAGCTCAAGATTGTGTCGACGAACTGAGCCCGTCGAGGACAGCATTGGTATTTGATCAGCCACGTGGGATCAGAGAGCGCCAGGGCCGCCCATAAAAAAATCGTCACTCATGGACAGGCGTTTTTAGATTCGAAACAATCATACGCCGCTCAGCACCGTCTCCAGCTTATCGGTGGCCACATCGACATCCAGTTTTTCAACCAGAGCATATTCGTTGACCAACCGTTCCAGCGCGGCTTCATACATCTGGCGTTCACTGTAAGATTGCTCCGGCTGCCCTGGAGCGCGATAAAGATCACGGACCACCTCCGCAATGGCGACCGGGTCGCCACTATTGATCTTCGCTTCGTATTCTTGGGCGCGGCGGCTCCACATCGTCCGTTTTGACCGAGCGCGGCCCTTCAGCGTCGCAATAACCGCATTCATCTTGTCTTTGGAACTGATCTTTCGCAGACCAGAGTCGGCAACTTTCTCAACGGGGACTCTAAGCGTCATCTTTTCTGATTCAAACAGAATCACAAATAGCTGCAGATTGAAACCGGCGACCTCCTGTTTTTCAACTCCCGTGACTCTTCCAACACCGTGCGTAGGATAAACGACGTAGTCGCCCCGAGTGAACGGTAGTTTCTTCGGTGCTTTTCTAGCCGCAAGTTTCTTCGGCGCAGCGGCTTTGGAGACAACCTTTGGCGCCAATTTAGTTTTTGAGGCCTTCGCAGCCGATGCTTTAGGCGCTGATTTTAGCGCTACTTTTGCAGCAGGCTTTTTAACTACCGGCTTTTTGGCCACCGGTTTTTTCGCAGCAAGTTTCGTCACGGCGGCTTTCTTTGCAGCGGGCTTCTTTGCAGCGGGCTTCTTTGCAACGGGCTTCTTTGCAACGGGCTTCTTTGCAACGGGCTTCTTTGCAGCGGGCTTCTTTGCAACGGGCTTCTTTGCAGCGGGCTTCTTTGCAGCGGGCTTCTCAACCTCCGCCGCCTTTGCAGCCGATTTCGCTGATTTAACCGTTGGTTTTTTAGCCGCAGCTGTCTTAGGTACGGCCTTTGCTTTGGGTTTAGCAGTCATCTTGGCCTTTGCCATCGCTTACTCTCGATTCTATTAGCTTGTTGTCGGCGACAGAATAAACAAATCGACCCTGCCCGAGACGGTAACCTGTTTA
Source organism: Rhodospirillaceae bacterium (assembly GCA_002689465.1). Classification (GTDB taxonomy): domain Bacteria; phylum Pseudomonadota; class Alphaproteobacteria; order MPNO01; family UBA830; genus CAXBCP01. The sequence continues at coordinate 5,394 of NZGJ01000007.1, forward strand.
AAGGCCGCGTCAGCGAGGGAAAATGATGGATTAAGAAAGATCTGTCCGTCTATCCATCGGTCAGATTGATTGGGTATCATAAAAATGATTGAAATAACAGCATTTTAGCCCGACGCCGGGTGACTGAGCGTTAAAAAAACGAGCGGTTTCAAATTGTCAAAACACGCCGCGCGGCTGATCACTGCGCAGCATTCCATACCGCGTTAAATTCGCCTGCAGGCGGCAACAATCAGGTACCCTGGCCAGGGCTCTCACTGAAATGTTCTTCGTATTTGTTCGCTTTATCGCGCCAGTCATCGGCATCTGCAGGAGACTCGCCTTTACGTGTGATATTCGGCCAAATATCGGCGAACTTTCGGTTCACCTCGAGATACTTATCGGAGCCGTCATCCGTATCCGGGCGAATGGCTTCAACCGGGCATTCGGGCTCGCAAACGCCACAATCGATGCATTCGTCTGGGTGAATCACCAGCATATTGTCGCCTTCGTAGAAGCAATCTACCGGGCATACTTCGACACAATCCATGAACTTACATTTGATGCACGCATCATTGACGACGTACGTCATACTGTTCTCCGTGTTTTCCTAGACAGGCGTCGACGAGCAGTCTCGCCTATTGTGTTAAAATCCTACGGCCAAATGCCGCGCTCTCGTTTGGCCAAACTAGTATTTTTTAAAGCGTCGACCAACAACTTTTATAACCCGCGCCACCTGGGCTATTCTTCAACCTCGAGCCGCGCCCGGACCCGGGATCGGGCCAGCCCGCTATCTCGGTCATCAACATAAATCAGACCTGCAATCTGGCGCATTAGAGACGCTTCATGTGCCTCTACTAGTTCATCCGCATAGACGACTTCCCAAAGCATTTCTATTAAATGGATGCGCTCGTCATAGGAAAAACCATCCTTGATGGTTCGGGTGAAAGAAAGAAGCTGCACCGAGTCCTCAACCTGCTGTTCAGCAGCCCCGATAAGCGCATGGGCCTCATCGTGTCCAAGCTCGAACCGATGTTCACACAACCATTCTATCCGGCCACGTTCGTCAGCGCCGAACTCCGCATCAGCCGTCGCTGCGTAGACCAGCAATACTGCCGCCGCGAGGTGGTATTCATCAGGCGTATGGCCGCCCACGTCACCGTTAGTCGCCGCCTGTTTAACTTCAAAGAAGGTCTTAAAACGATCAAGCATAGAGGGGTCGTATCATACCAACATCAAGTCAGCAAATCGCATGCCTAACAAGCTGCAACGCACCAACATACCGCTGTAGTATCGTGCAACCGCAAAACAACTTGGCTATGATCACCAAATGCATACATTGCCAGATAAAGCCCGACATTTTCCGGCCACTGCCCGTAACCGCGACGTAATTGCAAACGTACTCAAACGTAACCTTCCCGCAACGGGAACCGTGCTTGAGATCGCCAGTGGTTCGGGAGAGCATAGCATTTACTTTGCTGGCATTTTCCCCAGCCTCCGTTGGCAACCGAGCGATCCCGACCCGGTGAACCTGGAAAGTATCGCTGCATGGAGCGACGCGTCAGGCGCGGCCAATCTGTATCCGCCGCTGCAAATAAATGCCTCAGATCTGGTTCTACCGATCGGAGCTGCGGATGCGATTTTATGTATAAACATGATCCACATATCACCGTGGGACGCAACCGAAGGACTAATGCGCAATGCGGCAGTCCTTCTGCCACAGGGAGCGCCGCTCTATCTATACGGGCCCTACAAGATTGACGGCCTTCATACCGCGCCGTCCAACGAGGCATTCGATAACTCGCTGCGAGCACAAAACGAGACCTGGGGCCTACGTGACCTGGAAGATGTAAAGACAGAGGCGGAGAAGAACAGCCTCCGATTCATCGAACGTGTGGAAATGCCATCGAACAACCAATCTCTCATTTTCCGCAAAAACGTTTAATTCGAAAGCTCTTCTTCAATTATAGAATACATTGCCTGAGCTTCCGTCGCCGGACCGCGCCGTGTGCCAAGCGCCTCGACACGAACGACGCGCACCTCTCTCGCCTTGGGGAACGTGAGGACGTTACCGACCCGCACTACGTAATGCGCCTTCCGAACAACCTGGCCGTCGATACGGACCTTGCCCTGAACGCAGATAGCACTGGCAAGGCCACGGCTTTTAAAGAAACGGGCGTACCACAGCCACTTGTCCAGTCTTATGCCGTCTTCTACGGTCAAGAAAACTTCAGATCCTTTAGCTTCGCGAAGGGTGAATGTTCATCAATCGGTGTGGGCTTACGATGTTTTTTTTCGGCGCGTTTTGGCTTGGCCTGTTTTGGGCGGTTCGGTCTGTCGGGTCTCAGTTTGCGGCGCCCGCCCCATTTCCAGATCAATTCTTCTCCTGCTTCCTCGGCGACATAGCCGAGCCCTTCGAACATTGGACGTGCAGCCTTCATCGATAGGCCGAGCAGGTTAAGCTGTGTTGCACCGATATCCATTTTTCCCACGCGGGATTGACGCTGCAGGTCAATAGCAATTCGGTCGAGTACATCTACCCGCACTGCCCGCCCACCAATCTTGGCGTAACCGCAAGCTTCGAGAAAGTCTTCCGGCAGGTCGTTACCTGCCGGCACCGTCACCAGACCGGGACCGGGCGGAGGTGCAGCTTCTCGTTCATAAAAAATCTTCCATAGCATTGCTCGCCACTTTACAGCCTTTGGTTTAACCAGCGATGGCAGAAATAATGTCTCGGCACCGATACGCACGCCGCAAGAACGCAACGCAGAGCGATCTTCTTTCGACAATCCGCGAACGTCCTTGACGACACGATGGCGAGGCAGTGACCCAAGGCCTTCGACCACTTGATAGGCGAGCCCTCGGGCAATGCCACTCAACTCGGCTTTGCGTAACATCATCAACCGTTCAAGCGCATTTTCTAACTGGAGGTCAAGCCATGTCGAAAGCCGTATACGTATCCGTTCGCGCTGCTCGGCAGACAAGTAGTCGCTCGGCATTACAGCGATACCGGGTGACACGATATCGAACCCCTTTTTCAGGCGGGCGGTGGACGCTCCGGCCCAAAAAATCCTGCCGCTATCTTCAATCGTAAATACAGTATCCGGGGCGCAGCATAAGGCTTCGACTCGTGCATCTATTTCGCTGCTCAATGCCTTGTTCGCCGCAGTCAGCAGCGCCTGTCGTCCTTCTGCCGCAGAATTAGCATCGGGCGTAAACCGGAAACCTTCTAAATGTCCGACGAACTCCCCTTCCACCACCACGTCACCATCGGCGCCGACGACAGCCATCAAGTTATCGCGGTCTTTCATTCTGGAAAAGGCCGCCGCGCGACGATCGACAAATCTTTGTGTAAGGCTTGTATGAAGAGCATCGGAGATCTTGTCCTCAAGTTCGCGGGTCCGAGTTTGCCAAGTTTCGGTGTCGTTGAGCCAGTCGGCCCGGTGCGAAATATATGTCCATGTCCGCACATGGGCGATACGTGCCATCAGCGTATCTATATCTCCATCGACGCGGTCAAGCTGGGCAATCTGTGCGGCCACCCAGTCGACCGGGAGACAATCGCTATCAGTCAATTCGCGGAAGATGCGGGCCAGAAGCCCGGCGTGAACATCGGCCATAGTCTTTCTGAAATCGGGGATCTGACAGATATCCCAGAGCAGGCGAACAATGTCGGGCGTCGATGCCCGGTCGGCCACCTGCGGGTCGCGCAGAAGCTGCGCCAACGCGATTTTGTCGTCGGCATCGCGCGCCCGCATCAGTTCCGGACGGGGCGGGGGCATTTCAAGTGACTTTTGCAGCGATCTGCCCGATCTGAAGTCCAGATCGACGTTACGCCAGAAAAGCCCCGTCAGCGAAGGGAAATCGTGATCTTCGATCGCGTTGACCACATCCTCGTCCATGGGGCCGATTTCTGCAATCGGCCCAAACGATCCGTCAGACAGATGGCGCCCGGCGCGACCAGCAATCTGGGCAAGCTCAGCCGTAGAGAGTTTCCGGTAGTTTTTACCGTCGAATTTTCGCAAGCCTGCAATGGCGACATGATCGATATTCATGTTCAGGCCCATGCCGATCGCATCGGTCGCAACGAGGTAGTCGACCTCACCGCCCTGATACAACTCGACCTGGGCGTTGCGGGTGCGCGGGCTGAGAGCGCCCAGAACCACCGCCGTGCCGCCGCGCTGGCGGCGCATAAGCTCGGCGATCGCA
>NZGJ01000008.1 GCA_002689465.1 Rhodospirillaceae bacterium
AACCGCCAACCGCATGGCCGAAAAAGCCGAACATGCTGACGATACTTGTCGCTGATGCGCGCCGGGCGATGGGGGTCAAGACTTGCATGCTTACCAAAATAGTGGTCATCACACCGCCGTATCCGAACCCGTAAATGGCCGCGAAGAGGATCAGGCTTTCGAATGACTGAAATTGTGTAAAGAACACCACTAGGGCTGTTTGCCAGGCTGAAGCGATCCAGTAAGCGCGGATCGCGCCTATCATGTCGGCCAATTTCCCGAAGGCGACCCGGCCACCGATTCCCGCGATCAACATCACGAGAACGATGCCGCCGGCATCCGACAAAGGAATACTGCAGCTTTGTGCATACGGGACCAAGTGGATCAGCGGTACCGCCATGGTGCTGCAGCATAGTATGACTGCGATACTCATCCAGATGATGATCGTGGTAGTTGAGAGCTGGTGAACAGGCCCGTCCCCCGCAGTCTTTAAACGGCTGAGTTTCGATGGTTCAACTGGTGCTGGCGCCGGCGGGTGGATCAGCAATGCCATAAGGGGAAGCGTCACCAGCATAAAAATGCCCATCCATAGAAATGCGTCGCTCCAACCCACAGCGCTGATCGCGACACCACCGAGGTAGGGAACCAGACCCTGTCCTAACGCCTGTCCGCCCGTCACGATTCCGATGGCAAGACCAACCCCTTTTTTGAACCATTTGCCGGTATTCGCGACCAGCGGTGCAAACAGACTTCCGCCGCCGAGGAAGCCGCCGAGGAAGAAAATCGTGTAAAACTGCCACAACTGGTTCGCGAAGCTGGCGATCAGCACACAAAGGCTCATCGTAACTGCTCCGATCATGATGGTCCGCCGAATACCGATTAATTCGGAGGCCTTGCTCATGACGATGCCGCCAAATGCGATGCCAGCGAGACCGGCGAAATTGATCAGCGACACCTGCCCACGGCTCCAGCCGAATGCCCTTTCCAACGGCACCAGAAAGACCGATACACCGCTCAAGATAAAGCCGACACTTGCCGCCAGCATGACGGCGGAGGCGAAGACAATGACCCAGCGATAAGCCGGGCTGGGAGCAGATGCCGGAGGCAGGGGAGACGCTACCATTACGAATTTTCTTTGAAGGTGTGGCTGAATAAAGTGGAGAGTGCCAACGACATGGGCTGCGAAATAGTGTTATCCGGCATGTTCACGGTATGTAAGACTGAGTGGGCAGCGGAGGTTGGCAAACGCACAAAGTCTCCGCGGAAACGCATAACAGTCCTGTAAATAAGGGTCGGTAATGGTGCCGCCGGAGAGAATCGAACTCTCGACCTCACCCTTACCAAGGGTGCGCTCTACCACTGAGCTACGGCGGCCTATTTAGCCGCGGCGCACATTGCCATCGGCGGACGAAATGTCAACTGCGCCGATGCGTTGAATGAGTTATAAAGAGGTATGGTCAAAAAATCTAAAACTTCTGCTAAGAAGCCGGTGCGACAACCCGCAGCCAGCGAGACTGCGCGGCTGGAGCGCCAGGCTGAGGCGTTGCGGGCAAATCTACACCGCCGCAAAGATCAGTCCCGCGCGCGGCAGACGCCGGATCAAGAGTGCTAAGCACCGCTGGCCGGCGAACCTGCTGGTAAACGCCGGGTGGCGACGATATATATCCTTTCAGATCAGTAGCATGACAATGAAACACCTAATTCCTAGGGACGTTCGCGCCCCGTTGCCGAAGCATCGCGGGCCGATAGATATATCGGTATGGACCAGATAGTCATACAGGGCGGCAACCCGCTTACCGGCGAAATCCGCATTGGCGGCGCGAAAAATGCGGCGCTGCCACTGATGACAGCCAGCTTGTTAAGCGGGGAGCCGTTAACGCTCAAAAATTTGCCAAGGCTTGCCGATATCTCGACCATGTCGAAATTGTTGGAACAACACGGCGTTTCGGTACTCAGGATCGAACACGGCAAAGGTGGGATGACAATGACGTTCGATGCGGGCGGCGTTGACAATACGGTCGCACCCTATGACTTAGTGCGGCGCATGCGGGCGTCGGTTTTAGTGCTAGGTCCCCTGGTGGCACGTTTCGGAGAAGCGAAAGTCTCTCTGCCGGGCGGCTGCGCAATTGGTACGCGACCGGTCGATCTACATATTCAGGGGCTGGAAAAGCTCGGTGCTGAGATAGATCTTGATGGCGGCTATATCACCGCCCGCGCCCCGAACGGATTAGTCGGCGATCAATTCGTATTCCCCTTCGTGTCGGTTGGCGCGACAGAGAACCTAATGATGGCGGCTTGCCTCGCAAAGGGCGAAACCGTCTTGACCAATGCGGCGCGCGAGCCCGAGGTATCCGATCTGGCGCACTGTTTGGTGGCAATGGGTGCCAAGATTGACGGAATCGGTTCCGATACGCTGACGATTCAAGGCGTTGGCAGCCTTAAGGCGGCGGAACATTCAGTTGTCTGTGACCGGATCGAGACGGGAACATACGCGATGGCGGCGGCGATTACCGGGGGCGAAATAGAACTAAAAGGTGTGCGCACGGACCTTTTGGAGGCGACCTTCAAGATGCTGGGCGATGCCGGGCTCCAGATAGAGAATACCACGGAGGGCACAAAAGTTAGCCTTGACAGTGGCGGGTTAAAGGGGGTGGACGTAATGACTGAACCCTTTCCTGGATTTCCGACCGATCTTCAGGCGCAGGTGATGGCCCTGATGTCGCTCGCCGAGGGAACGGCGATGATCACCGAGACCATATTTGAGAACCGGTTCATGCACGTACCTGAACTGTCCCGCATGGGGGCAAACATAAATGTTCAGGGCGCGTCAGCGATGGTGCGCGGCGTAGAGCAGCTGACAGGCGCCGAGGTGATGGCAACCGACCTGCGGGCATCATCGTCGCTGATTCTCGCGGCATTGGCGGCAAAAGGGGAGACCGTAATTCGCCGGGTCTATCATCTGGATCGCGGTTACGAGCGGATCGAGGAAAAACTCGCGGCCTGTGGTGCGGTTATCGAGCGCGCGGAAGAGAAATAGCCATAATATGACGACAGAAACGACAGGGGTGCCAGCGAAATGGCCGATATGGTTTCAGGCAACGAAGTGAAGCTTGCTGCGGTAGATCCTGGGGATATCGCTGTGTTGTCGGCCTTGTTGCAGGACTCCATCATACCGATCAGCGAAATGATCTACTTAGCCGAAGAAAGTCGGTTTGTGCTGGTTGCCAACCGGTTTCGCTGGGAAGACACACCTGCCCAAAAAGTCTCGGGCCAGATTTACGCGCGTGTCCGCTGCGGCGTAACATTCGATCGGGTAACTGCCGTACGCCGCCAAAATTTTGACCAAGAGCAGCGGGGACAGATATTCGAATTGCTAGCCTTGGAGGCAACTAACGAGTATGTAAACCTCGTTTTTGCTGGTGGAGCTAAAATCCGTCTCGAAGTTGAGCGAATTCTTTGCCACGCGGAAGACTTTGGCGATTCGTGGCCAACCCAGTGGCGGCCTGACCACGACTTCGAAGAAGGAGAGGCGACCTGAGCCCCTGCGCCGGGCTTAGTCAGCTGAAAAGGAGGCGATGATCATGACCGCGAACGATAACTTGCGCCTTGCCGTGCCAAAAGGGCGTATTCTCGATGAGCTTTTGCCGGTTCTGTCCAATGTAGGGATAGAACCTGAAGCCGCGTTCTCCGACAAATATGAACGCAAACTGGAATTCGCGACCAACATTTCGAACTTGTCGATTCTGCGCGTTCGTTCCTTCGATATAGCTACGTTTGTTGCCTTTGGCGCGGCCCAGATGGGCGTCGCGGGGCGCGACGTAATAATGGAGTTTGATTACCCTGAAGTGTATGCGCCTCTAGATCTCGGAATTGGTTATTGCCGTATGGTCGTTGCCGAAAAGGGCGACGACCGAACGCGTGAGAACCCAAGCCGCTGGAGCCACGTTCGCGTTGCGACGAAGTATCCCAAAATTACACGAAGACATTTTGCCCAGCGCGGCGTTCAGGCTGAGTGCGTTAAGCTCAATGGGGCAATGGAGATCGCGCCGTCACTAGGATTATGTCGGCGTATAGTTGATCTTGTATCGACCGGCTCTACGCTCAAAGCAAACGGGCTTGTTGAGGTCGAGGAGATCGCTACCGTTACTTCGCAGCTCGTAGTAAACCGCGCAGCGATTAAAACACGTTCTGCCGAAATCCATGACTGGATCAAACGGTTTCAGGAGACTCTTAATGCCGCTTAGGCTCTCGGCGTCCAGCAGTGATTTTGAAAAGTCGTTCTCGGATTACATTTCCCAGGGGAGGGAATTGGGGCCTGACGTTACGAGCGTGGTGTCCGAAATTATTGAGGATGTTCGCGCGCGTGGGGACGCGGCGGTCGCCGAATACACTCAGAAATTTGACAGGCTTGACGTTTCAGGAGGATTAAGGATCGACCCTGAGTTGATTGCCTCTGCGAGCGAGGCATGTGATGCCGATCAAATCGCTGCGCTTGAATTTGCAGCGACACGTATTCGCGCCTTTCACGAACGTCAGTTCCCAGAAGGGTTCGCATATACTGACGCCGAAGGGGTTCGGCTCGGGACTCGCTGGACTGCCGTATCGGCGGCGGGGATTTATGTTCCCGGTGGTTCGACAGCGTATCCGAGTTCGGTATTGATGAATGCCGTTCCCGCCAAAGTGGCGGGCGTGCCGCGGGTCGTGATGGTCGTTCCGACGCCGGACGGAGTTGTCAATCCACTGGTTCTTGCGGCCGCTGACCTTTCCGGGGTCAGCGAGATATACAGGATCGGAGGCGCGCAAGCCGTCGGGGCGCTTGCCTACGGCACTGAGACTGTTCTCCCTGTGGACAAAATTACGGGCCCGGGTAACGCTTATGTTGCTGAGGCAAAGCGGCAGGTATTCGGCGCCGTAGGTATTGATATGATTGCAGGGCCGTCTGAAATTCTGGTAGTTGCAGACGCCGAGAACGATGCGGAGTGGATTGCAGCAGACCTGTTATCTCAAGCAGAGCATGATGCATTTTCGCAATCTGTGCTGATCACAGATAGCGGCGCGCTGGCTGATGCTGTTGCCGATGCTGCCGAACGCCAACTCGCAACGCTGGCAAGATCTGATATCGCGCGGCGCAGCTGGGATACCCACGGCGCGATAATTCTCGTCGCCAACCTGAAGGATGCTGTGCCGCTAGTTGATCGGCTCGCCCCCGAACATTTGGAGCTAGCGGTCGCCGCCCCTGACGCGTTGGCGGAAAAGATTACTCACGCTGGCGCGATATTCCTGGGCCGTTACACGCCGGAGGCGATCGGCGATTATGTCGCGGGGCCGAACCATGTGCTGCCGACGGCGCGAAGTGCACGGTTTTCATCGGGGCTCGGCGTTACAGACTTCATGAAACGCACGACAATGGTTTCGTGCGATGCGGACTCGCTCGCGCGCATCGGCCCGGCCGCTGTGACTTTGGCTGGCGCCGAAGGCCTTGATGCGCATGCATTGTCGCTTTCGGTTCGACTGGATGACGGCTGACCAGCAGGCGCGATGATGTCAGACGAAAGCAATCGCCTGATCGATGTCCGTCTAGACGACAGAAATTTTGTTGCCCGTAATCCCGAGGTCGAACATGAGCGCCGCGTTGCGGTCTATGATCTGCTTGAAGACAATTTCTTCAGAATGGTCGGCACCGATAATGGTCCCTATGCCCTGCGACTGTTACGGCAGGAGTCCCGGCTTATTTTTGAAATTACTGACGATGACGGTTTCCATTTCGCCGCTATACCGCTGGCACTATCTACTTTCCGCAAAATTATTCGCGACTATTTCACGGTTTGCGAGAGCTATTATGACGCAATCAAGACGGCGAGTCCGTCAAAGATTGAGGCTATTGATATGGGGCGACGCGGACTTCATGACGAGGGCGCGGAACTATTGAAGAACAGGCTAAGGGATTTTGTCGAGGTAGATGAAGGCACAGCGCGTCGTTTGTTCACGCTGATTTGTGTTCTGCACGTGCGAAGTTGAAGAGGATGATCGAGCTTCCAGCTAGCATTCTATTTGTCTGTAGTGAAAATGCATTGCGCTCGCCGATTGCCGAGGCGCTGACGAAATATCGTTTTGGAACGTCTGTCTTTGTTGATTCTGTCGGTGTCCGAGACGGTGATCTCGATCCGATGGCGATCGCTGTCATGGATGAAATTGGTGTAGATATGTCTCGCCACAAATCGAAGCGCCTCAAAGATCTGATGGATACATCGTTCGAGGTTATAGTAACATTGTCGCGAGAGGCCCAGCACACGTCGATTGACCTCGCGCGCATGACCGCGTCGGAGGTTGAATATTGGCCGACGCCGGACCCTTCCGTTGCCGAGGGGCACCGGGATGCACACCTTGCAGTTTACCGTGATCTGCGAGATTACCTGTTAAACCGGATTGAAATACGATTCGGCAACCCAAGAGTACAGTCGATGGATTGATATACTGACCGGCTGGTGTCCGATATGTGCCTTGATGGTTTCCAGCCGCTCGATGAATGATTCCATCGCCTTATTAAGCTGATGGATTTTAGCGGATTAATTCGTAAACTTCCCGCTAAAAGAGGCAGATGCAGGGCAGCGTTCTTAAGCTCTTGACCTTAAGGCCGCAAAAACGCACCTTCCCGCCGAATGTGAAAATCGCTTGGAGATATGATGGCAAAAGAAGAACTAATGGAGTTTGCGGGCACTGTTCTCGAACTCTTGCCGAATGCGATGTTTCGGGTGGTACTCGATAACGAACACGAAGTTCTAGCCCACACGTCGGGCAAGATGCGTAAAAATCGCATCCGCGTGCTGGCAGGTGACCGCGTTAATGTCGAGATGACGCCGTACGACCTGACCAAGGGCCGCATCACCTTCCGTTTTAAATAAGCGCCATGGTCCGGACCGCCGGGCCTCGCGGGCTAGTCCTTGCCTCAGCGTCGCCACGCAGATTGGACTTGCTTGGCCAGGTCGGAATTGTCCCCAACATAATTGTTCCAGCAGGTATCGATGAGACGCCGCAGCGATTCGAAGAACCGGGTCTGCTGGCGAAGCGTCTGGCGCTTGGAAAGGCTGAAGCCGTAAAAGCGACGCAGGACGACGCCTGGGTGCTTGCTGCCGATACGGTGGTCGGGCTAGGCCGACGAATACTCGGCAAGCCGGAGAATGCTGATGAAGCACATAAATTCCTGTCCATGCTTTCAGGACGTCGGCATCGGGTCTACGGCGGCGTTACGGTGATATCGCCCACCGGCAAAATCTCGCGCAAGCTCGTCGTCACCTCGGTCAGCTTCAAGCGGCTAGAGACCATAGAGATTAAAAGCTACATCGACACCGGTGAATGGGATGGCAAGGCAGGCGGTTACGCGATCCAGGGCGCTGCAGGAGCATTTATCCGCAACATCAACGGATCGTACTTTAACGTCGTTGGCTTGCCACTTTATGAGACACTTTCGCTGTTGCGGGGATCAGGTTTCCTTATACCCGAACGTCTAACTCTACATTCCGGATAAAAATTTCATGAGCCAGGAACTGTTTATAAACGTGATGCCAGCCGAAGTGCGCTCTGCCTTAATGGACGATAACATCCTGATCGACCTAATAGTAGAACGACGCGAACAAGCCAGCGTCATCGGCAATATTTATCTTGGACGCGTCGAGCGGATAATGAAGGGGATGGAGGCCGCGTTTATTGATATCGGTCTCGGAAAATCTGGCTTTCTTGGGATGGACGATAAACGACGCGGTAATGGCGATGCATCGGCGCCGCTCCACGAGGGCGAGACTATCCTCGTCCAGGTGACTAAAGACGCAATCGGCACCAAGGGTGTTCAACTAACGCGTCGGTTGACCCTCCCGGGCCGATCTCTAGTCTATGCGCCGAGCCAAGACCGAGTGATGATATCGCGCCAGATAGAAGACGAGACCGAACGTGATCGTCTGACGCGCCTCATGTCTGATATTTCTGACCAGGGCGAGGGCTTCATTTTGCGTACCGCGTCGGTCGGTGCCACCGGTGAAGAACTCGCGGCTGACCGTGCGGCACTTATCGAGTCCTGGAAAGCGATCCAAGCCGCTCACGTGGCGATCAAGGCGCCGTCATGTCTGCATGCGGATATCGACCCCTTGCTGCGGGTTTTGCGCGACCATGCGCTAGACGGTATAGACCGCATTCATGTAGACGGCCCCGCTGCTGCGGAAGCAGCGCGCAGGTTTTGCGAGCAGGCGATGCCCGGCATGGCCGAGCGGGTGGCGTTGCATTCAGGGCCTACCCAGATGTTTGAACAATACGGTATCGATGAAGAGATCGAGCGTGTCTGTAGCCGGCATGTTGATTTGCCGTCGGGTGGTGAACTCGTTGTGGAGACGACAGAGGCCCTCACGTCGATCGATGTGAATTCTGGGCGTTTCGATGCCGCATCTGATTTTGAACAAATGGCACTGAGGACCAACCTGGAGGCAGGCCAGGAAGCGGCACGTCAGATTCGGTTGCGAAATCTTTCCGGTTTGATCGTCATCGACCTTATCCAGATGGAACGCGACGAAAGTTGGAACGCCGTTATCGAAGTGCTTGACGACGTGACCGGTCGCGATCGAAACCCCACGCGCGTTTTGGGAGTGACAGAGGCGGGGCTGCTAGAGATCACGCGTCGGCGCCGGCGAGAGCCGCTTCTCAATACAATGACCGAAATCTGCAGAACCTGCGGTGGTGCGGGGCGGGTGAAGTCGCTTGATGCTGCATCGATCGACATTCTGCGGGCGCTTAAACGCGAAGCGCGTGTCGTGCCGCCGGGCGAAATCCTAGTCTATGCCGCGCCAGATGTCATCAATTCGCTTGAAAGCGACTTTGGCGAATTGGTCGACAGTGTGGAGGATGAAACTGGGCGCTCGATTGATCTACGTGCGGATAGTGAATATCGCCGAGAAAATTACGATATAATTGTAAAGCAAACAGATCTGTGAGTAATGAACCCGCATGTCCGGTCTGCGGTCGTAGCCGGACGAAGAGGCACCGCCCGTTCTGTTCAAAACGTTGCGCTGAATTCGATCTAGGCCGCTGGTTTACCGGCGCCTATGCGATTCCATCAGAAGAAATGCCCGACGAATTTGATATCGGGATGGCAGACCAAGTCCCTGACGACGATAGTTATCAGAACTAAAGGATGGTTTTAGGGGGCTCCAGCTGAGAACCGCCTAGTACATGACTGCCGTCTAAGTATTCGGAGTCAGGCACAAGCGCAGCCAGTTGAGTTTGCAGCGGTCAATCGGGTGATCCGGGCTTTATTTTGCGCCTTCTTACTGTTTACATCGCCGGTATAGTTGATCGTATTGACGAAAACAGTCTTGTCGAACCTTACCTCGGCTAGGAACTGGGCTCGGAGCTCGTCGATGGTAGCCCACGCTTCCACAGTCTAGCCCTTGTCGCCGCTATTTTATCGCCGCGGAAGACTTCCGACGGAGGCATTCATTGGTAATGGAACACTGCACGCCTGTTTCACCATCCGGCCCGATAACTTATAGTTCTGTACCGATCTGCTCCAGTTCTCGAATGAATTTATACATAACAGACGGAGACAGCGGCTGGACAGGTGGATTGTTATTGCCTATAAGCTGCACTCGCTGAAAAACGATGTGCCCAGGTAGCTCAGTTGGTAGAGCATCGCACTGAAAATGCGGGTGTCGGTGGTTCAAATCCGCCCCTGGGCACCACTATATTTTCTTGAGTTATTGTTTTTAAATTGTTTTTAAAGATTTGTGAGAATTCGCACTTTTTGCCTTAAGCGGTACTTTCCCATCATTCAAACGCTTTGAACGCCGCCTCGATCCGACGGTATTCTTCCGTATATCGCTCGACCTTTCAGAACGTTGCTACAATAACGCCGATCAGCAGGTCGCTCTCTCTGGCGATAAAGGCTTCGCGTTCGTTCCGCAGATGGTCGAGGAGAAGCCTATTTGGTATAGCGATTAGAATAAACGCTCTGTGAAAAGTTGGAACCAAAACGCGTTAAACCGGGACAGATAAAGAGAGATCATAAAAAATATTGGTAAAAGACGCGCAGCGGAAAATAGAGAACCGATTATTGGACTTCGATATCAAAAAAGGAAAAATTAAATATAATCATCTCAATATACTGAAAAACTTCACATAGAAACGCCCGCCTGATTATTTTAAGAAACCGCCAGTGTCTATGTTGCGTCAAAAAAGTTTAATACCTAATGGAAGAATTACGGGTCGAGTTCCCCCTACTTCAGGAGAATCACGAAATGAGTATCTTAGCCACGTTTTCACCCCCCTCGATGACTGCAGAACAATATGACCAGATAGTAAAACGATTGTACGAAGAAGGCATCCAGCCTGCCCCTGGTCTGAATACGGAGATAGCCTATGGATCAGGCAATCAGATGAAGGTGATGGTGCTTTTTGACTCAACAGAACAATTCGAGGCCTTCGGTGCACGGCTTGGGCCAATTTTAGAAGAATTTAAGATGGACCCCGGCGGCCCTAATATTTTTGAGGTACATAACGTCATACAGTCGTGACGCGTAAGCCAAGACGGCTATATCATTCTTGCGGCGGACTGAAATTTTCCACATTGAAATGCCTCTGTGACTACTTCAAGAGTATCCGAATGCTCGTAAAATACTGAACAAAACAAAAAACGGCTGCCCCTAGAGACCATTTTTCGGTACAGAGAATTTGTTGTGAAGTCCACGAAGACGGCTCTTGCGTGCTTGCCTTCGAGTTAGGCGCCTCGGGATACCAACCCAGACCACAAGACCGATTATGGGGCAGTCAATTCAGAAAGCCAGCCCTCGATACGACTGCGGTTAACCCCAAGGTCGCCTCGACCATAGTGAGACCTGCTGAATATCGCTAGGGCCGAATGTTTAGCGTCAATAGAGACGTAACGAACCGTGATGGTATCGGGGAAGCGAAAAATTGCTGATCTCTGGACGTAGTCAACTTGGAGCCCGTCAGAGCTGGTACTAAGCTTTGCTATGCGGCGCTGACCTTCGATTATCTCGCTGCACCTTAGTTTAAGGATCGATACCGGCATCTGAAAGATCGGACTGTTACGATCCGAATGAGCGATACAAAAACTATCGGGACATAGGAGATAACTATTGGGCCGGTCCGACCGGATTAGTTCAGAAAAAATAACCGGCGAGTACTCAACCTTGCCCAAGGTTATTTCAAGAAGCCGGTCTCGCCCTATTAAAACGACTGTGCCGGCGATCAGCACAGTAGACCCGATAAGTATCCATGCTACGACGACCCTTAACCTAGGCATTTGATAAGCTGTTGCCTGGCGGCTTTGATCCTAGCGTTCTCTCCACGCGTCTCTGAATACTGAGATGAATGCCCAATCCTTGCTCTCGTACATTTTGGTTCCGAGCACGTGCATCGCGCTCACAAATCTAGTCATTTCTGAAAACGAAGCCGAGAGCGTTTAGTAAGCGTCAAGATTGATGTCCAATCCTTGCTCTCGTACATTTTCGTTCCAAGCAAATATATCGCATTAAAAACTTTAGTCATTGCTCCGGCTTTCTTAGAAAGATTCGGTGTGGTTCATCCAGGTACCAGACGCATAGCATCGGTCACCAAACGCGCAGATTTTTTTAAGTAGGTAGGTCATATGAAACGCTTTCTTTTGAGTTTGGAGTATGGAATACGCCGCAACTTTCTAAATGGATTTCCGAGGACGAATAATTGGCAGCCCCCGCAAAACATCCGCTCGGGACGATATCTAAACTGCTGGATTTATCCGAACGCCGCTTACAACAGTTATCGCGTGAGGGCATAATCACGAAAGCTGAGGGAGGCCGCTATGAACTGGTTCCGGCGGTGCAGGGCCATATTCGATACCTGCGGGACTGCTCACTTGAGAATGGTGTCGTCTCCATCGACGTCGCCAGACAGTGAAAAACCGCTGCGAAAGCCGAGATGGCCGAGATTGAACTCGCCGAGGCTCGCGGAGGTGTCGTGGCAATCGACGACGTTGCAATGCAGTGGGAGACGATCCTCGGCGGCGTTCGGACACGAATACTAGCGTTGCCGACCAAGGTAGCGCCGTTGGTCGCGCACGAAACAGATCAGAGGATGTGTAAGGAGATCATTCAAGATGGCGTCCATACGGCCCTCGGCGAACTTGCCGCAGGGCTATCAGGCGACCGTGGAGGCTACGCAAAGCCTGACGCAGGTCTTTCAGAACATCCTCAAAAAGCTTTCGCTCCCGCCAAAGTCAAATATAAGCGAGTGGGCGGATCTCGAAAGAAAGCTAAGTCCGGAAGCTAGCGCAGAGCCGGGGCGGTGGCAGACGTCACGCGCTCTGTATCGACTCGTTATTATCGACGCGATGTGCGACCCGGCGGTCGAAACCGTAGTGTTCATGTCGGGTGCTCAGGATAGAAAGACGGAGCTGCTTTTAAATGCTATCGGCTTCTATATCTGCCATGAACCTTCGCCGATCCTTGTTCTTCAGCCAAGCCTCTCATTGGGACAGGCCTTCTTGAAAGATCGCCTAGCGCCAATGATCCATGATTCAGAGGTGCTCGTAGATCCAGTTCAAGATGCTCGTTCGCGAGATGCAAACAACACAAAATTACAAAAAGGTTTCCCCGGTGGTCACATCACGATTGCAGGCTCTAATTCTCCGGCGTCGCTTGCGTCGCGTTCTATTCGGATTTGCCTTGCCGACGAGATTGATCGTTGTCCTGCCTGTGCTGGCAGTGAGGGCGATCCGGTCGCTTTGGCGCGCAAACACTAGGCAACCCTCCATAATCGAAAGCTCTGCCCCACCAGCACTCCTACTATTAAGGATAGCTCACGGATCGAAACGGCGTTCGAGCAGTCCGATCAGATAAGATACATTGTATCGTGTCCAGACTGCGTCGAGGCGCACCCATTAGATTGAGCTGACGTGCGCTGGCCAAGAGGGTAAGCCACGCGACGCCGATTACGCCTGCGAAAGCTGCGGCTCGGCTTGGGACGCAGCCGCGCGGCGCGACACTATTCAAATCGTCAATGGCAGGCAACCGCCCTTTTGAAGGTACCGCAAGCTTCCATTTAAACGAGCTTTAAAGTCCGCGGAAATCATTAGACGTTGCTGCCGGAGAATTTCTAGAAGCAAAAAATGCTGCCTGAGACACTACGAGTGGGGGGACAACTATCTAGGCGAGACTTGGGAGGACGCAGGCGAGCAGATCGACGGCACGCTTCTGACAGATCGGCGCGAGGATTGGGGAGAAAATCTGCCAGAAGAAGTCGTGTTGCTGACTTGCGGTATTGATGTTCAAGATGACCGGTTTGAACGTGAGTTCGTTGGCTGGGGCCGGGACGAAGGGTGCTGGTCGCTTGATTACCAGGTTATTTACGGCGATCCGTCGGCACCAGCTATCTGGAATGAGCGAGAGGACTGCTTAAAACAGACATACGCCCATCCGAAAGGCGTCGATCTGCCTATCCGGGCAACCAGCATCGATAGCGGTGGTCATTACACTTCAGCCGTGTACGGGTTTGTTAAATCTCGAGAGGCCCGACGCATTTTTGCAATTAAGGGTGTTGGCGGCGAAGGTCGGGCGCTTGTCAGCAGGCCTGCTAAAAATAACGTAGGCAAAGTCCGTTTGTTCCCGGTTGGCGTAGATACAGCAAAGGAACTGCTCTATGGACGCCTCAAAATCATCGACCCCGGACCGGGTTACTGTCACTTCCCGGAAGGGCGCGACGACGAGTATTTTCGCCAACTCACCGGCGAAAAGATTGTCACAAAATACAGCCAAGGACGCGCTCGGCGAGCTTGGGTCAAAACCCGCGCACGCAACGAAGCGCTGGACGTCCGCGTCTATGCGATTGCGGCGTTTACGCTCCTAAATCTAAATATTAACCGTGTTGCGCAGCGGTTTAAAAACAAACAAGCCGTAAAACCGGTCGAACCGATAGACGAGCCAATCATGCGGCGTCCCGCACCGCGCAAAAGCAGCGGCGGGTTTGTTAATTCGTGGCGGGGCTATTGAACTACTGACAAAACAGGAGGGATTTACTTCTTGGCAGGCAGGACCGTTTTTGACCCATGAGCACCGGCGTAGACCACTAAAACTTTCACAGGTGAGAGTGCTGTGTTTTCTCCAAAATGATTGACCTCCATTGTCTCAATAAACGATGAACCTTGCCGGAAAGTTTTGACACCAAGCCCTTCATAAAAAACCGACAGTTCTCCCTCGAGAATATAGGCGACCATAGGGACACCATGTCGGTGCAAACGCGTTTTTTCACCGGGTAAAATCGTAATAATCATTACCTCAACGAGGGCTTCGCCAGTAAGTGGGTAGACGATTTTTTCTCCGGTAATTGTGTTGGTGCTTTTGAGGATTGTTTCCGCGGTAATGCCTTGAGCGTTAGCTGAAACTGACCCCGGCCCGAAACAGATCGCTGCCGCTATAAGCGCCAGGCCACAAAATACTGCTTTTGGCATATCGAAATTCATCGGTCTCCCCTGAGAGATTGAAAGGACTTCCCTTGGCTAATTTATTCGACACCACGAACGCGGCGAGGACCGAGCCAGAGAAGGTAGTAGCGGGAGACCGCCTTGTCTGGAAGCGGACCGATTTAAACGCGGATTACGCTAATTCCGCATTTACCCTCGAATACGTCGCTCGTTTAGAGGGCACCGGATCGACGAAAATAGAGATTACCGCGAGTGCGTCCGGATCGGACTACCTGATCGAGGGTGCTAGCCGGCATACGGCTAGTCACCCTGTCGCCGGCAGATGCACCCACCCTATAAACAACGATAGTAAACTGTTGACGACGGTTTCCAGAGCCTCTGAGGTCGTTGCAAACCACCACGCATCGACGACAGACTTGAGACCGAACGCTCGGATCATGCTGAATTTGTGATTTTATGGTTAACGAATGGCTACGACCAAATAGCCACCGCCATAAAACCGTTTCGTGCAGGACGGTTTGCGCGTATTAACGCTCTTCGCCAAGGTGTTCTATAAACGCAGTAATTAAGATACTAGATCGAGGAGTTGATGGACTTCAAAAGCATACTTGCCCTTGCTGCCGACGGCGCGGAGTTCGATCGCGAGCAGGCTGAATCCGCTTTTGACATCATTATGTCAGGCGATGCAACGCCTGCGCAGATCGGTGCCTTTTTAATGTGTCTGCGCATGCGAGGCGAAACGGTGACCGAAATCGCCGCGGCGGCATCGGTCATGCGAGCCAAAGCGATCAAAATTCCGGCCCCTTCGAATGCGATTGATATCGTCGGCACCGGCGGCGACGGCAGCGGCACCCTGAATATTTCCACCGGCTCTGCGTTGACCGTGGCTGGTTGCGGTATCCCGGTTGCCAAGCACGGGAACAGGGCGCTGTCGTCCAAGTCGGGCGCGGCAGACGTACTGATGGCGCTCGGCGTCAATATCGATGCCGATATGAGGCTGATCGAGAAATCCATCGCTGATGCCAAGATAGGCTTCATGATGGCGCCGCGTCATCACAGTGCCACACGCCACGTTGCCGGACCACGCGTCGAACTTGCGATCCGTACTGTTTTCAACATGCTAGGGCCGCTCTCGAACCCGGCGATGGTGAACCGACTGTTGGTCGGTGTTTTCGCGCCGGAATGGGTCGAACCGGTTGCGCGTGTGTTGCGCGAGATCGGCGCCGAACGCGCCTGGGTGGTTCATGGTGAAGGCGGCCTGGACGAGCTTGCCACCAATGGCTCGGCGAGCGTCGCTGCGCTTGAAAACGGCGAGATCGAAATGTTTGAAGCCACGCCGGAAGATGCTGGCCTGCCCCGCTGCGATATCCAAGAAATCAAGGGCGGCGATGCCGAATTCAATGCCGCTGCGCTTACCGCCCTGCTCGCGGGCGAACCGAGCGCCTATCGCAACACGGTTCTTTTCACATCCGCCGCCGCACTGCTTGTCGCCGGCAAGGCCGACAATCTGAAAGATGGCGTAGCGATCGCCGCGGCTAGTATCGATGATGGAAAAGCCCGGGCCGCGCTTGACCGGATGATCGAGATTTCGCACGAAGTCATTGTTGAGGAAGAGGATGAAAACGGCGATGAGTAACGCCCTGACCAAAATCTGCGCCGACAAACGCGACCATGTCGTCGCCTCAAAAGCACGGAAGCCACTCGCCGATGTCGAGGCGGCGGCGAAGGAATTCGCCTCACCGCGAGGGTTTTACAAAGCGCTGAAATTGGCAGCCGATGCGGGGCGCTATGGATTGATCGCCGAAGTCAAAAAGGCATCACCCAGCAAAGGGCTGATCCGAGCCGATTTCGACCCGCCAGAGATCGCCCGAGCTTATGAACGCGGCGGTGCGACCTGCATATCGGTGCTGACCGATACTCCCTATTTCAAGGGCGAAGACGCGCATTTCGTCGCCGCCCATGGCGCGGTCTCGCTGCCCGCGATCCGCAAGGACTTCATGATCGATCTTTACCAGGTGCCGGAAGCGCGTGCGCTCGGCGCCGATTGTATCCTGTTGATCCTAGCCGCTCTCGATGACGGGCTTGCGACAGAGCTTGAAGCCGCGGCAACCGACTGGGGCATGGATGTTCTAATCGAGGTCCATAATGCGGAGGAACTCGACCGGGCGATGAAGCTGAACTCTCCCCTTCTCGGCATTAATAACCGGAACCTGAAAACCCTGAAGACCGATATCGAAACCACCCGACAACTCGCGCCGTTGGTCTTCGATGCAGACCGGCTGGTGGTTAGCGAAAGTGGGCTTTATACCGCGGAAGACCTCTCATCCATGCACGATGCTGGTGCCCGGTGTTTCCTTATCGGTGAATCTCTGATGCGCCAGAATGATGTGGAGGCGGCAACCCGCGAATTACTACATAGCCAGACCCGAGTTCGGGCGGCGGAATAATGGCAAAGTTGACCCACATCGGGGATGATGGCGAAGCTCGCATGGTTGACGTGTCCGACAAAGACATTACCGACCGGACCGCAACCGCACACGGCACCGTGCTGATGGCGCCTGAAACGCTAAAACTCGTTATCGACGGCACAGTCAAGAAAGGCGATGTGATCTCCGTTGCCAGGCTCGCCGGGATAATGGCGGCCAAACGCACGTCCGATCTTATTCCGTTGTGTCACCCGCTGGCCCTGAACAAGGTCGATGTGGATCTGACCTGCGATCCGACCCGGAACGCCGTCGATATAGTGGCAACCTGTCGCGTCAGCGGCCGCACCGGGGTTGAGATGGAGGCGCTGACCGCGGTTTCGACCGCCGCCCTCACAGTCTATGACATGTGCAAGGCCGTCGACCGCTCGATGCAGCTCACCGATATCCATTTAGTTCACAAGGCCGGTGGCAAATCCGGCGAGTTCCAGGTCGACGCATAGTCATGGCCGGGAAGGACCTTATGCCCGTCGCCGACGCGCAACAACGCATCATTGATGCGTTTGAACCACTGCCAGCAGAACAAATTTTCCTCGCCGACGGCCTCGGCCGGGTTCTTGCCCGCGATGTTGATTCGCGCCGCGATCAGCCACCTATCGCGGTCTCGGCGATGGATGGCTACGCCGCACGGGCGGCCGATGTTGCCTCTCTGCCGACTTCGCTCAACGTTATCGGCTACGCGCCCGCGGGGCATGCCTTTGACGGTGCCGTTGCTCCCGGCGAGGCCGTGCGTATCTTCACCGGGGCACCGGTCCCAGACGGCGCCGACACAATCGTTATTCAAGAAAATACCGAGCAATCCGGCGAAGTCGTCCGCGTGATAGATGGCACCGCGCCAGTTGGGAGATATATCCGCCCGGCCGGGCTCGACTTTGCCATGGGCGATGTCTTGCTACCGCGCGGCAAGGTGTTGACTGCACGCGATATCGGGCTGTCGGCGGCAATGAACGTGCCCTGGCTCAGCGTCCACCGCAGACCGCGTATTTCTATCCTGGCGACCGGCGATGAGATCGTCATGCCGGGAGATCCAATAGGGCGTGACCAAATAGTTAGTTCCAACGCGCTGTCGCTCGCCGCCTTTATCACCGCCCAGGGCGGCACGCCACTCGACCTCGGCATCGCGCCGGACGAAGAAGACGGACTGCGGGCGCTGGCCGGCGGCGCCCAGGGCAGCGATATTCTTGTCACGACGGGTGGCGCATCCGTGGGCGATCACGACCTAGTCCAGAGCGTTCTCGGCGATATCGGACTAGAAGTCGATTTTTGGCGGATCGCAATGCGACCGGGCAAACCATTAATGTTTGGCAAGATCGAGGAAACCTTCCTGATCGGCCTGCCCGGAAACCCAGTTTCTTCCTTAGTCTGCGCGATTATGTTCTTAGCCCCGGCACTCCGCAAGATGCTCGGCATGGACGATCTATTGCCCGAAAGTGGCACGGCACGTTTAGGTGTGGATCTTCCCGAAAACGACGAACGCGAGGATTACCTTCGCGCAAGCCTGTCGCGCGACGACCATGGCAACTTAGTGGCGACGCCGTATGGCAAACAAGATTCTTCAATGTTTGCAACAATCGCGCGCGCAGATGTGCTGGTCATCCGCAAACCCTTCGCCGAAGCGGCCAAAACGGGGGCAACCGTTCAATTCATTCTTCTCAAAGACGGTATTTTCAGTATTTAAATGCCGCTTCTGATGCCTGATTCTTGACGAATTAGGAGAACTAAATTAGAACATGCGACGTGTTTATGATTTGTTCCCCTCCTTTATCGACACCCCGACGGAGACTTCGCATGTTGACGCGCAAACAGCACCAATTGCTGACCTATATTGACAATCACCTAAATATTGATGGTGTTCCGCCCTCCTACGATGAGATGAAGGATGCGCTTGGTCTGAAATCGAAATCCGGAATTCACCGACTGATCACGGGGCTTGAGGAGCGGGGATTTATAAGGCGTCTGCCGCACAAGGCGCGCGCGCTGGAAGTTTTAAAGAAACCCCAAAACATGATTGATAATCCGCCCGCGAAGGGCAGCTTCGAGCCGCGTATTGTCGACGGCAGCTTAGACATCGGGATGCCGGACGCAATACCGGCCTCCGCCTCCACAACCTCCGAAGACATGGTAGCTCTACCGTTTTACGGCAAAATCGCCGCCGGCACTCCGATTGAAGCCCTGCGAGACAATTCCCGCGCGTTTGAGGTGCCGCCCAGTATGCTGGGACGGGGCGATCATTATGCACTGGAGATCGAGGGCGATTCCATGATCGAGGCGGGCATACTGAACGGTGATACCGTCCTGATCCAGCGCACTGACACCGCAGATAACGGAGAGATAGTGGTGGCCCTCGTCGAAGGACATGAGGCAACACTCAAGCGCCTTCGCCGCAAAGGGGCGTCGATCGCCCTGGAACCAGCTAATGCAGCGCACGAAACCCGTATTTTCGGACCTGACCAAGTCCGGGTCCAGGGGCGTCTGGTCGGGCTTCTGCGTCAATACTGAAAGCGGTTCTGACCGGTCCGGCTTCATCAGTTAAGCTACTGCACAACGTTTCTCAAGATATGGACTCACGGGCGATTAACGAAGCCAAATAATTGCTTACCATAACGCTGACCGCCACAGTGTACCTCCATTGGAAAATATGTGTTAAACCCGGCCGGCAATGATGTACACGTAAGCAAGAGCATATCCCGCATGAGCGTTGTAACCCGTTTC
Source organism: Rhodospirillaceae bacterium (assembly GCA_002689465.1). GTDB lineage: Bacteria > Pseudomonadota > Alphaproteobacteria > MPNO01 > UBA830 > CAXBCP01. Next base: position 19,633 of record NZGJ01000008.1, read on the forward strand.
GCCCCATCCCCGACGGGATTCCTGCATATTGGCGGCGCTCGAACGGCGTTGTTCAACTGGCTGTATGCCCGCCATACTGGCGGGAAGTACCTGCTGCGCATTGAGGATACTGACCGCAAACGATCGACCCGCGAAGCAATAGACGCCATTCTCGACGGCCTGTCTTGGCTTGGATTAGAGGCAGACGAAGCGCCGATATACCAGTCTGAACAGCGCGACCGTCATACCTCGGTGGTAGAGGAACTAATCGAAAAGGGCGCGGCCTACCGCTGCTACTGCTCGCCTGAAGAGCTCGCCGAAATGCGCGAAAAGGCAAGGGCTGAAAATCGGTCGATGCGCTATGACGGCACTTGGCGCGACCGCGAAACGTCCGAAGCGCCGCTGGGAATAGAGCCCGTTATCCGGTTCCGCGCACCACAGGACGGCGAAACGATAATAGACGATGCAGTTCAGGGCCTTGTGACCGTTGCCAATACCGAGCTTGACGACCTAATTATGCTCCGCGCCGACGGCACGCCAACCTATATGCTTTCCGTCGTCGTCGATGATCACGACATGGGCGTAACCCATGCCATCCGGGGTGACGACCACCTGACCAATGCCTTTCGCCAGACCCAGATCTTCAACGCACTCGGCTGGGTAGCCCCGGTTTATGCCCATATCCCACTGATCCACGGGCCGGACGGCGCGAAGATGTCCAAACGCCAAGGCGCTGTTGGCGTTGATGCTTATCGGGACATGGGCTATCTCCCGGAAGCTGTGCTCAACTACCTCTGCCGCCTCGGCTGGAGCCATCGGGACGATGAAATATTCTCCATGGAGCAGGCTATCGAGTGGTTCGACGTGATCGATATCAACAAGGGCGCTGCCCGTTTTGACTATGACAAACTTTCCAGCCTCAACGCCAAATATATCAATGAGAGCGATAATGAACGTTTGATCGCCCTTGCCCTGCCTGGTATCGAGGCGGCGCTCGGAAAATCGGTCTCAGAAACGGTCCTCCAGCGGCTCTCACTGGGCATGGACTCATTAAAGTCGCGTGCGGCGATAATTACACAAATATCTGAGTTATCACTATTTTATTGCTTGGACAGGCCCCTAGCTTATACCGATAAGGCAGCGAAAATCCTTGATGTCAGTGCGCGCGAGCGCCTCGCCGAGATCAAGACATCTTTAGCCGCTCTCGACGCTTGGGATCAGGAAACTCTCGAAGCCGTAGTGAAAGACCATGCCGAGGCAAATAAATTCAAACTGGGCATGATTGCCCAACCCCTGCGCGCGGCATTAACTGGAACAAATGTTTCTCCCAGTATCTTTGAGGTTGCAGCGGTTCTGGGCCGGGATGAAACCCTCGGCCGAATCCAA
>NZGJ01000009.1 GCA_002689465.1 Rhodospirillaceae bacterium
CATGATCTACTTAATATAATAGGTGTTAGTCACTTCTGCCAGAAATTCCTCTTCAGATCCGTTGTTAACAATCAGGTGATCTGCCTTGATGGCTCCTACCTGAGTCTCACTTATATGATCGTCTTTAAGTCCAGTCTCTCTGACTATCTTCCAGATTTGCCCTTCAAGGCCCGATACCCAGACTTGCTCATACGCAAACCTCATGTCATCGATCACCAACGCATTGTATCCATGGTCCCGATAATGATTCCAGGCTTCCGCTAATTGCTTCAACCAGAAATCCCTGCCATGCATGATCTTCATGGACTCAGCGACAGACTGGTAGACAGGTCTCAGGGTAGCCTTATCAGCTTCCTTATAGGTTCCAAATATCTTTGCCACTTCGCTTTTGATAGGGTCTGCGAAGCCTAGCCTGATAGCCTTTAAGCCATCTTTCTCAAGGAGTGCCATGACATGCTTGGAAGCCGTGCTTTTTCCACTACGTTTCTTGCCTGCCAAGGCAATAATATTACTTGTTTTCTTAGCCATTAATTCCACCTGCTTTTAATTGGTTCTGAGTCTTCATCATCATGCAGCTCGAAATCAGCGTCTTCCTGGGAGAGTAAAGGGAGTCCGTATAACAGCTTGCCCATGCCTGAATTATTGGTGACTGAATTCTGTATTTCGATGACGTTGCCATCATGGTCTTCAAGTGTGATAGTGATGATCATTTCGGGAGTTTGTTTTCAAGGACAGGTGGTCCCTCGACACCAGCGAATCTACTATTCCACCTTGTGTATTCCAAGGATACCTTGGCTTCCTGAATGCCATTTCTGTTTTTTCTGATGTAGAAGTTAACGATGCCATCATCAGGTTCATCCTCCTTCGTATTCGGGACCAGGAAACCTACACTGTCAGCATCCTGTTCTGCAGTCCCTGAATCCCTCAGATCTGAAAGACGAGGTATACTGGATTCACGTTTATCAAACTCTCGATTCATCTGAGCCAGAAGCAAAACTGGAACACCACATTCCAGAGCGATGATCTTGATTGTTCTCGTCATGGCTCCTACCTCATTGACTCGGTTTTCGTATCTACCTCCTGAACGCAAAAGAGTGAGGTAATCGATGACCAACATGTCCACTCCTTTGTCTTGAACAAATCGCCTTGCCTGGGATCGTAACTGATCGACGGTTATTGCAGGGGTGTCCTCTATATGAATCGGTAGCTCAAAAAACTCTTTGGTAGCTCTGGCTATCTTTCCTTTGTCACCATGTCCTGTCTTCAGGTAATGCCTGACATCTTCCCCTGATAGAATGGCTACAGCACGTTCTGCAATGCTGTTATAAAGCATTTCCAAGGACCATAGAGCTACCCTCTTCCCTTGCTTTGCAGCAGCAATTGCCAAATACATTGAAAAAGCTGATTTACCACCACCAGGTCTACCGCTGATGATGTAAACTGCCCCAGGAAGAAACCCTCCCAGCTTCTGATCGAGACCGTAGATTCCAGACTTGATTGAGAGATCAGGAACACCACCGTCTACAGCACTCTCCAAGACCTCTATAAAGCCTTTCTGAGCTACCCTTTGATCCTTCTCTGCTGTCATGCCCCTAGTAGTCTGCCAGAGATCGTCCTGTAGCCTCTGTAGAAGCTTCTCAGGGTCTTGCTCAATCTTACTCTCTTCAATGGCAGCGTAATGTTTCAGAAAGACTTTTCGCCTGATGTAAGCAGCATAAGCCTGCTTGGAATAGTAGCTCAGGTTTGAGGCAGATGGTGAATGCTCAATTAGATCGTCGATGTATAAAGCGTTTTTAACTGATTGCCTTGAAACAGTCACCTGATCTATCTGCCCACCGTCCTTGATTATGTTCTCACAAGCTGCCCAAATCTGTTGGTGCCTGAGATCTGAAAACCATTCGGAACTCACCCCTAACTCTTCAGCTTCGCTGAAAGCCCCTAGAAGAACACAAGAGAGAAGCCCTTTCTCTGCATCTAAGTCCTCGGGGATGTCGTATTCGATTGAGATTTTATTGTTTTGCTTTTGAAGGGTCATATTTGGAAATACTTTTTGCCTGCCTTGATGTCAGCAGCAACAGTTCTAGGGACATCTGATCTCTTGGATCTTCCTGCCAGAATGATCTCTGTGAGGATTTCGTCCCTATTACTATTATTATTAATATCTATACCTATATTATTATTAGTTAGTGTCCGTCCTCGCGTACACGTTGTATCGTTAACGTGTCCGTGATCGCGTACACGTTGTTTCTTAGGGGTGTTAGTCATAGGAACCGATTTTATCGGCTTGCCCTTGGTCCTGGCGAGGTAGCAAGTGGATCTTCCTGCCTTTTTTTGATCCAGCCAACCATGGTCAACCAGCACCTTCAGAGCTTTCCACAATCGAGTCTTGCAGACACCCAGGGTAGATGCCATGGAACGCTTGTCATCGAAGCAGACACCTCTCATACAGACATAGAGGTAGGCTTCCCTCTGCAAGGGAGAGAAACCCACCTCGTATACCCATTGTGGAATGACTGGTCTCATGGCCTTTGCGTCATTATCAGTGCAACCAGAAAGCCAAAGGCGAAGCCTATGCAACTACCCATTGCAAATATCGTCATCGGTTCCATGATCTTTAACTGCAAGGATTGCCTGCTCCATTTCTGGCGTGACCAAGGTGTTCTTGTATTCTCAGACTTTCTATCATTTGATAACTTTCTTTTTTAAATGTTCTATGAGTTTTTCCCCCTCTTTACCGCATACCCTCAGACCCTGAACGAAGGACCTTGCTTTGTGCTTATCCACCTGATTTCGATCCAGGCAATCCTTCACATACTCAAGATACTTGCGTTCTGCATGGGGATCGTGATTGTAAGAATGGGAGGTAGTGGGAGGCAGGGGTTCCTCAAACCAGAAGATTTCCTTAGCTAAAAAAGCTTCCGATGCATCCTGCATGGTTTGAGGAAGAGTCCCCCAGGCACTCCTTTTTAAAACGTGTTTTTTAGGCTGCACGATCAGCCGTGTTGAACCTGCTGATTTCGACAGGTTTGGTAGGCGTGTGACTAGGCCATGAATCAACTCTCATACATGACAAAAGTTTCTTATATGCCTCATCAACTTCCTTCCTGGCTTCAGCAAGATCAGCTTCTGCCAAGATGATCTCGCTCGACTCGTAAGGTGGTTCAGTCTCGATTACTGCAAAGATCCATCGCTTCACTTCCACTCCAGCTCTCTGAAGGATCTTTGAATAATGAACCTGCTGCCAATCGTAACCAAGGTCCCTCTGTCTCCAGAGAAATTTGCTAGGTCTGGCTCCACCTTTCATCGTGGTTTTGATGTCAATGACAGTGTCACCGCATAAAAGATCCACTCTACATTTCGCATCGATGTTCTTGACAAATTTCTTTGCAAAGACAGAGACTTCAGTCTGAGGCTTCATTAACTGGACCTCTCGGACCACAGACAATTCGCTATATGCGCCAAACATGGATCGAATTGCCTGTAGGTCCGTTTCCTTAATAACCTTCTTCCCCAGAGCTTCCTGCTCCTTCCACCAATCTTGATTCACCTTCTTTCTCTTATTGGAATACTCCTCAGGACAGGTAATCACCTCATTGGCGAAACGATCAGGTTCCAGTGCATACATGTGGAACAAGGTTCCTTTCTCCATTGATGGTGTTGAGGTGTAAGGATAGATCTTGTTCCTGTAACTCCAGAAAGCTTTCGGGCTTTCCCTCATCTTTTTGAGTTCTGAAGTGGATAAAGCCTTGTCAGCTCGATACTCGGGATCGTTCAGTTTGTAGACGATCTCTGTTTTTCGATTAGAAAGAAACGTCATCATGCTCCTCCACTTCTGCATGAACTACTGGTTGACCAACTTGCTTTTTATACTCAGGGCTGCTCTTAATTTTGTCCTGAGTCCATTCCTTGAGCTGATCCCAGTTTTCTGGATGAACATCTATGTCGTATATGACAAAGCTGTTCTCTGCCTCAGGCACATCATAGCGGTAATCGTTTGTCCCAGGCTTCCTGGGAATCTTTGAGTAAGACGCAAACTTGGCATAAGGGTTTCCGCTTTTCTTGCTTATTTTATGCTCTATATCAATGGTTAAAGCCATGCCCAGAAAATTGCGTGGGTTATTATCTTCTTCTTCATCCAAGTTTTTACCGTTCAGGGCTGAAAGTATTTTGTGAACATTGCTCGTTTCTCCACTTACGTGAGTGACATCCACGCTTTTAGTTACAGGTCTTTCTGGTTCTCCTTCCTTCCAAGACTTCCGCACTTCAGGAAACTCAAAGAGAAGTTCCAGCTTCTTTACAGGAGGCTTGTCAGGCTCATAGTTAGGCTGAGACCCAAGTTCGTAAACTCCGATTAGCCTTGCTGAATGTGGTCCCTCAGGAATTACTGGTCCGAAGGATTGCCTTTTACTTACTGCTTTAATGATGATGCTCATATATTTTTATGCTTTCTTTGGTTTATTGTTTATTTGTCTTTGTTCTTCTAGGTCCTTGAGATCTGATTTTTGTAGTATCTCAAGAAAGTCTTCTGCGTTTGGGAGGATGGCTACCCATCTAGCCTCATGCCTCCAAACAATGACTGGTATCTCCCAGGGCTTGCAGTCTCCTTCTGCTTGGGACATCCAGTCCTTTATTTTGCAAAGTTTGGTGTTTTTAACTTCAAAGCGGATCGGGGATAGGGCTTCGCAAGTTACATCTGGAGATTCGCATCCCATTTGGGATTGATGGAATCCAGTTCTTTTAGCCTCCCACCCAAAGAATCGGAGGGTCTTCACCCACATGGATTCTCCTCGTTTACCTTTTTCTTTTGCGTTTACCATAGGTAATCAATCCTCTCTCTTTAAATAGCTCAGTGTAATGAAGCATGGCTTCCTTGTAGTTTTTGAATTCTGGAAAATCCTCGGCAATGTCATCCCAAAATAATCCTGAGTGTGTCCTGATTAATTTAAACTTGTTCACATTCTATCTCTCTGATGCTGTTTTATTGAGGTGTTAGTCATACTCGCACATGTGAATAACTATCTCAAAAATTTTCTTTACTTATTTTTCTGGGGTGTCAAACACCGATTATGCCAAGTATACGTGCATTAGGTAAAAAGTGTTTGGCAGCATGGTTGGATGACCGTCTGCTTAATCGGTGGAAGAAGCTTTGTCATGAACTGGACATGACTCAGACTGATCGGCTTGCTCTTCTAATAAAAGAAGATGTTGAGAAAGCAGATGCGAAAGCATATCGGGAACTCCAACGTCCAGCAAAGTAGCTGCCCTGGTTGCCATAGCTGTTTGTTTGGCTGTTAGCTTCATAATAATGGGTGTTAGTCAATAGAACGTGTCAATGAATCAATAAGGGCCAATTATTTTTAAATTATATTTTGTGAGGTAGGACAATTACCGTCCCACCCTGTTTTCTTTTTTAAAAAATAACTCCTAATTAAAATGATCGAACCTAATCCACAATGGCATTGTGGGGGTCTGGGGTTCAAATCCCCACGACTCCACCATCTTAATCAAGAGATTAATCTCTCCGATCAGGACCTGTCCGTTGTCGCGGACATGTGGTCTCATGGGCAATCGCTTGCTCAAGTCTGGTCAGATTGGCGAAGGTTGTATCTCGCTTCTACTCAATCAGTCAAGACTTCTGTTGAACTTTTTTTATCCCATCTCAAGGAGGCAGATTGCAGCCATCGATATTGTCAGGAATTTCAATGGGTTTTAGATCGACTTGATCTCTTTATGGATGTCTCTCTCCCTATCTGCCAGATCCCCACAAAAAGCTGGTGGGGTTCTCTGGATGCGATGGGTGCTGGAAACACTGCCAGGAGGAAGGTTGGAGTGTTTTTAAACTGGTGTTTGCAACAGGGTTTTATAGCCGAAGCAGTCAAGATTCCAGGAAAGCCAAGTTATCCCAAAGGCGATATAGAAATCCTCAGTAACAAAGATGTTTCCTCGTTAATCAAAAGTTGTCCTTCAGATTTACTGGGACACATTTGGTTGTGTCTTTGCCTGGGACTCAGAGTTGCTGAAGCCATGAAGGTGGAACATTTATCAGTGAAGGGTGGTTACCTGATCGTGGGAGCCAATGCAGCAAAGACCAAGTCAAGACGTGTCCTGGACTTGCCTGAACACCATGGACACTATGCATCATTAATTCGACCCCAGGTTAACCTGAAAAAGAGGATGCTTTCCCTCAGGGATGAATCAGGGATCACAAATTGGCCTAGAAATGTCATGAGACATACTGCTGCTTCCCATTGGCTTAATAGATTACAGTCAGCAGAGGCTGCAGCCCTTCACCTGGGAAACTCCCCCGTCATGCTTCACAGGCATTATAAAGCCCTAGTGACAAAAGATGAATCAGAAGAGTTTTTCGGGATCTGGGATCAGCATGTCAAAACAGCTAAGTGACATCTCTTAGCTGTATTGACAGCTAAGTGGTATCGCTTAACTGTCAATACACATCAAAGGGTATCGTGCTACGCTAGAAGATTATTTTGTTTTTTCTTGTTAAATGTGTTGACGTTTAATTAAACGTGATGCATATTACTCATGTCAGCAGCAATAAGGCTGATATGACTAACACCTAAAAAGAAAGAAAGATTAAAATGAAAAACGAAATAAAAGACGCTGCAAAAAAACTTTATGATGAAAACGTCAAAACAGGGAAACACGCCTCAGCTTACCGCCACATAGTTGCGGAGGCTATCGTGGAACGCCAAGCTGTTGAAGATAAGATAAAGTCCGTTTGGAGTAACTCCGTAAACGGACCTGCAATACTTGGCCTCGCATTGCTAGTAGGTGTTGAATCTGCTTTTGACGAATACTCTTTATCGGAAAGCAATCGTCTCGCTCTGGAATACTCGGTTAAAGCAATCAGCGAGGCGGATCGCAAAGTGGATATAGCACGGGCTTACGTAGATGCCGAAAATATACGCCGAAAGCAAAGAAATGAGTTCTTTTTCACCAGCGAAAATTAAACCACTTAATGACTAACACCTAGAAAGAAAGAAAACAAAATGACAAAAAGTAAAGGATGGACATATAGAGGGACCGTTGGTCCCAGCATTAAAAATGGAAAGTTTAGATGGAGTAAGAAAAACAGGAAAAGATATAGTCTCAAATTCAATCACCCTGAGTGGCGTGACAATCAATACAAATTAGAAGTTGAGCGTGTCAAAAACATTATCAACCAAGATGCCTAACACCTAGAAAGAAAGAATTTAACTATGTCCGTTACCCAGAAATCAATTTGTAGAATCCTAGACACTGCAGCATCCAGGTGTCACTCAGTAGACCTGGAACCTGCCAGCACAAAGCAATGCTGGTATCTAGCCAAGCTCATGCTTGAAGCTGGTGATGATGGGAGTGAGATCCTCCTAAACAACTCCTTTCTTCTCACAAAACGAGAAGGCTCAAAGCTGATAAAATTTCACCTTAATGACTAACACCTAATAGCTACTACTATGAACTCAATTGAAATTATCGAAAAGCAAGACAAGAAAACGCATCAGTGGCTGCAAGCCAGGGTGGGTAAAACTGAAGGAAGCGTCTTTGTATCACCTTTTGCAGTGACTGTCTGCAATACAAGCAACGCAAGCCACAAAGCCTGGGGGAAGCAAGGAAGACGTTTTAAAAGCCTGTTCCAGGCCAGGGAAGCTTACAAATCAAAAGCAATGAAATCCATAATTGAGGAAGCCATCAAAAGCTTTTCAGTAACGGAAGGAACGAAATGAAAAGATACTTTGCCTGTATGACTAACACCTTAACATTGCAATGAGAACACTTTTACTAATTCTATTAATAAACACCTCTGCATTGGCTGATCATGTGGTCGCATTGACCATATTGGCTGAAGCCAGAGGGGAAGGCAGAGAAGGCATGGAGCTGGTTGCTGGGTGTATCCTGCAAAGATCCATTGATCGGAATCTGACGATGCGACAGGTCTGCTTGCAGAGGCTTCAATTCAGTTGCTGGAACGGGAAGTCCTACAAGGACCTCTCTCCCCTGCTCCAGACTCCCCAGGCTCAGTATGCCATTTGGCTGGAGGAAAACCCTCACCGGTTAAATCTGGAAGCCATGGGAGGTATTAACCACTACCATGCTACTTGGATGAAGAGAAAACCGTATTGGGCCAAGGGAAGAAAACCCTTGATCAAATACAAAAGACATGTGTTCTATCGCTTATGACCGAGAAGCGTAAAGTAGGTCCCCCAAAGGGATCGCAGAACAGAATCAAGGTGGCAGGACAACCTGCCTCCTCTTTTCTCAATATGAGATGCAGACCAGACCAGAAGGATGCCTGGGTGAACGCTGCCAAGGGGGATGGCAAGTCCCTTACAGACTGGGTGTCAGATACCCTTGATGACGCTTGCAAATAGTGTTAGTCACCGAGTAAATTGGTTGCGTGAAAATCACGTCCGTTTACCTCGATGTCCTTTATGAAGCCCAACCAGACTGCAAGACAATAGACGTATCTATTGAACAGCATTCACAAAGATTTGCTGTTCTCCATGGTGGTCTGAGAATGATTTCAATGATCCTTCCTGACGTATTCGTTGGGAGGGATCTTGACGTGTCAGTCAAAAGTGATGGTCAACTGGTCATCGGTAGCATTACTTCACGCTCTATAACCCATGGACCTCTAGGTATTCAGCATGACCCCAGAGGGATCGAGGAGTGCCTGCAGAATGCCTCCCCTGCTCCCGTCTCTCTGCAATGGTTTGCTACCTGGAAATGCAATTATAAATGCAACTATTGCTGGCAGGAAACCACCAGAGATTCTTACCGAAAAGTAAGAAATGCAGACGTAACACCTGTCGAATGGATCGAGGCTTTCTCTAGAATACCTGTTCAGGAGTTCTACATTTCAGGTGGAGAACCTACTGTCCTCCCTGGGATGCTTGACATCGTTAATGGCATAGGTCAAAGGGTCCCTATCAAGATGACATCCAATCTCGGTAAAAGTTTTGATGTCGATCAATGGATCAAGGAAGTTGATCCTAACAACCTTGATTGTGTTACGTTTTCTTTTCACCCCACTCAGCAATCATGGGAGGAATACAGTTCTAAAATAACAAGGTTTGCAGATGCTTTTGGGGGGCATAAAACTGGCTGTGAATTAGTCATGCACCCAGGCCAAAAACACTTTGAGCAAGGCATCAGGGACATGCAAAAAAAGCTGGATCTCAGAACAATCAATATCGATGTTTACCATGTTCAACCTGCCAAGTTTCCTCCTAAGCCAGGCGAAGGGACAGACAGGTGTCCCCATCAGGATACTTCTTTAACCATGGCACCCAGAGCTACAGATAAGACTGATCCAGTCTATTGCTCTGCAGGAGTCAACAGAGTCAATGTAGATCCCTTGGGCGATGTTTACACATGCATGTCAGCCATTGATCGAGGCAAGATGTTCGGGCAAGAAGCCCTGCCTCATTACAGATCTACAGGCAATGTCTTTGAAGGATTCTCCATGTCAAGGGAACCCACATTGTGCTGGGAGAAGTTTCGATGCTCTGCATGTGACGCTTCAATCGTCCAGGACTCCTGGACACCTCACCCTTATCCCTATGAATTACCATTACCAGAATGAAGAAAGTGTTTCTAATAGGCTCGGCTCCTTACAGCCCAGAATGGTGGAGCAGGCACAAGCATCAAGTCGAAGTCGCTCATGTCCTAAATAACGCAAAGCAAATCACGGGTGATCATGAGGGTGTATGGTATGTGGCTACAGACTACGTCATACATAGAAATTATTCGTTCCAACCGTTACAGCAAGCTAATGGAAATGAGTGGCATCGTTGCCGCATAGTAAGCGATTACCTTTTGAGACCCAAAGGCTACACTTGCCCTCACCATGGAACCATGATTCTCAATGCAAGTTACGATATATTGAATCGAGCTATGCTTGCAGGTGAACATTACGAACTCAATTTGGTGGGGTGCGACCTGGATTACTCGGGAGCGACTACTCACTTTTACGGGAAAGGAACAGCAGACCCTTTGCGGATTCCCATGGATACATTGCTAAAGCACTTGAACAAACTGAAAGCAGACTTTGAAGGGTTTCATGAAATAGTGACGCTGGGTCCTCCAGGCATACTTCCGTTCCCTCAAGGAGACAAGGAACTTTTATGGTCACAATAGTTACTGCAGGAACTCCGAGTCATGATGACTTGAGAAGGGGTTATTTTGAAAAGTCATTAAGCAAATGCGAGCCAGTAAACTGGATACACTTTCAGCAACCTACAGGTAGCAACCCTAAAGGTGATTTCGGTTATGGGGATTGGTTGACTGTTATGCAATGGAAAATACGTTGCGCTATCAAGTCTCTGAAAGCAGCACCGAAAGGCCTGATCGTTTTAAGTGATCTGGATATTATTTACATGCCTGGGGCGTTTCACAAACTGGAGGAAAAAGTGACTCAAGGCATTTACTGTATGAGAGAAAATGCTCAAGGGGAACTGAATGCTGGACTCATCGCAGGCATGGATAGAGTTGAACTACTGTTTTTGTTTGAGAGTATGCTTGACCACATGGACAGTAACCCTGGTCACCACGATCAAGATGCGCTACGTGCTGTTGCCCATGACAGAGCTAGGACCCTCCCCTTCAGTTTTGCAAACACTAAAACCATTGACGCAATTGTCCCAGGGGAAATGCTTTGTTACCACGCTATCTGCACCAGAGCAGATGACCAGGAATCCAGTGTGGAGAAGAAGAAAAAATTGTTGGATAAATTTATTGACGGTGACTAACACTAATAATAGTGTGTCAGCGAGATATGAATTTACGGACCAAGTGAACGTCTCACCTGGAGTATCCGTAGGTTTTGCTTATTGAGGTTGATAGTATACACGTAACGACTAACACCCCTCCCCTGGCTGTTGGATGCAAATGGGGGAGGGTTTTTTATTTGCCCATCTTCGCCAAGTGTCGTTCGGCTTTTTCGATGGACTTGAACACGGGACCAATGCGTTTTCCTTGTGTGCTGTAAATCCTAATACCTGCCCTAAGCGATGTCTGAACTGCACGATCACCTCGCTCATTTGTGTATATTGCTCCACCTCGTTTGTTGAGATCTCTCGTTTTGTTTAACTTGACCTCAGGACTATAGCGAGGCATTCCCTGGCTTGAGATCTTCTTTTTAACACTGTCATTTAAGGCAACGTAATTTGCTTCCAGATCATCGGAAATCATTTTACTGACAGGTTTCAGGCGATTGCCGTTGCCGTCTTTGGTTTGTTTCCAGACTTTAAGTTTTGGAAGCTTGTCATCGTAAAAACCTCTCATGCCTTTACCACCCAGGCGAAGGTTCTCACCTTCAAGGACGGCATTTCTCATGCCCTCCCCTGAACCTTCCATGTTGCTTAATGCTCGTCGGGTTAGTTCCTTCCCTATGTAGTCAGGCAATTTCTCTTTTGAGATGTTTGTTTCAACGGTCTTAAATACGTCCTCGTTCGGCATTCTGACCATCAGTTCATAGTTACTGTCTCCGTAATCAATAACGTCAATACCTGTTACTTTATCGCCTAGCTGATACCTGGCATTCTGGGTTTCACCTCTTGTCCAGGCAATGGCATCATAACCCTCATCTGCAGCAAGCTTGAGCATTCGTTTCATGCTGAACTCAGGCCAAGATTTTTTGAAGGGTGCGTTGGGGGCTGCTTGAGCTTCTGATCGGTAGTATTGCTCATCGATTCCCGATAACTCATTAAACCTTCTACGTCTAGCCTCTGACCATGCCTCTTCGCTAGTCCTGCTTGCGTTTTCAATTTCTTCGAGTTCCGCTCTCTCAGCGTCTGTCAACTTACGAAAATCATCGGTCTTATATCCCTTTTCTCTTCCCTCCTGGTGCCAGTCACTTTGTATCTCTTCCAGGAACAGAATCTTCTCACCGTCTGGGCCAATACGGTCATTATGGCGAACATGGGCGATAATGTTTGTTTCGTCAAAGTGAGAGGAATGATACAAACCAAAACGAAATTCCTTGTAATCTTCCCCGTGTATAGCCCTTTCAAGCTTGAGGTATTCTGCTCTTTCTTCGGGGGTAGGGCTTCGTTTATCAAACGCTTTAGTAAGCTCACTGTATCGGGCCATCAAATTCTCAACTGGAGGAGGTGCCGTGAGTAACCTCTCAGTGTATGTTCCAGTTTCGGCCCCAGGTTCTGTGTAGTCAGAGTATTTAGTGTCGTTGTTATCTTCCACAATACGACTAGATGAATTGAACCTTTTTTGAACCTCACTTTCCACCTCTGCGTTAGCTGAGTCTTTGTCGTCAAATACCTTGAAGTCCGCAAACTCATTCAAAAGGTTTCCGTCTTCGACAATAACGTATTTTTTTTCCGTAACAGGAGTGTCAGGGAAACGAATGTTGCCCATTTCTATGGCATCGCGTTTAGCTATATAAGGTAGGTCTTCAATTTGTGTTACCTCGTATTCTTTGGAAGCTTCTTTTTTCCAAAAACTTTCAGCATCTTCCCTGCTTGAAAAAGCTTTCTCAGCAAGCCTTCGGACTCCTTCAATTCTGAAAACGCCTTTAGCCTCCATAGTCACCTCAACCATCTCAATCTGGTTAGCTTTAATAAAGTCCAGAACCTCCTCCTTGTTCACCCTCGGGTTATCTTTCAGAAACGTGTCCAGCCCTATGTCTTCGATTTCCTCTGCCTTGACTCCAGCCTTCTCCATGGCTTTCAGGAATTGCTGTCCAGTGCCTCGTTTTTGCTGCATCCCTTCAATGGCTTCTTGGGCTTTTGAATACATACCCAGGGAGTCGAGTACTCGTTGAGGAGAGAAGCGGAAGCTTCCAGGAGAGTCATAGATCGGGTTCTTAACAAAAACCGTATTTCCCGAAGAAATCGCAACATCTCCACCGATTACAGGTTGACCAGTTTCCCTGTCGTAAAAGTAGCTATGCCTCCGAGGGTTCATTCCTACCTGAGTCCAAGTATCAATGTCTTCAGGTATTTCTCGCGTCTTTGAGTAAAGACCTTCCACTGTAGCTATCGTAGACTTGGCTTTCCCACCCTTGATGCTTTCTGCAGCTTTTTCGTTTACGGTAAACACTGGGTTCTTAACAGCAGCAATGTTTGTGTAACCTATGACCTTGCCTGCTTTCCCTGCTTGCTTTCCTTTCCATTTCTCATGAACTGCAACAGGGAATACTGGTTGCCCTGCCTTGATAGTTCTTTCGTAAGTAGGGATGTCTAACCTGAGACCTACAGGCATGTCCTCCTGTATTTCAGTGTTATCTACTACCTTAGGTGATTTCTCTTTACTGATCTCTGCTTTAACTTTTGTCAGGCTAACTACGTTTGCAGATGGTCCCTGTAGAATAGGTGGTTCCACTTTCGGCAAGACAGGTCCCTCACCAGAGGGAAGTGATTCCATGCGTTCAGGAGAGAATCTCGGTCCAGGCATGTCCCTGGTTGTAACACGTCCCTTGGGTCTGTCTCTAACTGAATCGACTGAGTAAGGCTCCTGGTATTTGACAGGGTCCAGCATGGGGTATCCATACTTGCCTTGTTCACCGAAGGCGAATTCTGAATCGTCTTTGACTAAGTGCTTGTCAAAGTCTGCATCGAACTCATCTTTTGTTGCGTAAAACTTAGGTTCACCAACGGTAACTTCACCGATAACCTCCCCTGATCCCTCACCGGTTGTTCTGATCAGTTTTACTCGACTTCCTGCAATGCTGTTAAGGGATGGTCTTACTCTTGTTTCAATTGTCTTCACTCCCTCTGCAATCATGTCAGCAAAGGGGGAGCCTGCTTCATTCTTTACATTGAATGCTGGCATGGATTCGCTTTGCTTGCTTCCTGGAGAGAATCTTGTTTGACCAGTTAGGTTATAATGCTCATCAGTAATGGCCTTCCTGCCTTTGTTTCCGCTTTCCCCAGAAGACTTGTTGACAACCTGAACAGTTGGCATTTTGGAAGAGTTGTTTTTAAAGGCAGCTTTAAGGTTGTTTTTAATGATCCTGACTTCGCTAGGATCGTTTGAAACAATGGTCACTTTCTTTACGTTCGCCAGGTCAGGGTTAAGGATGTATGCCTCAGTCCTGTTCCGTTGTATAGCAACAGTCATGGGGACACCTTCAGGGCTTGCGTAGGACTTTGCTTTGCCTTGGCTTTGTTTTCCAATCATTTCGTTTGAAATGACTTTTGCTAGTTCCCTTCTAGCAGCACTTAACCCACCTTTTTTGTAAGATTTCTTAACCTCGTTTAAGCCTGATGTGGGAGTTGAAACCGTTAGTTGATGAGATCGTGCTGTAGATGCTCCCTTGTTACCTACCAGTAGAGGAGTGTCCAATACTTTCTTCCCTGAAGGCAAGGTTGTGTATGTTTCGCTTTCAGGGTCTCCAAATGATCTTGCGTTTTTATCTCCTACGTTAGCTGAAGCATGAATGTCTGTGATTCCATTAGCGACACCATAATGGTGATGTGAAGTAACCACCATAGGCGTTTTAGGGTTCCACTCAAAAAACAGATTATAGTTACCTTGGCTCCCAAACTTCTGTCCCTCCACAACGCTTGAATAAACTCTTGGTGGAGATGCTTCGTCATCTCTTAGTGATGATCCGAATGCTTTTGTGTCCGCAAGCCTTTCACCCGTCACAAATGATTCACCCTGCTCTGGTGTTACCTGCCTCACTCCTGACTCAGCACCTCCTACCTGTTGAGCCTTCATCAGTGCTAAATCTATGTCGTTTTCAAAAGACTCGAAAGCGGATGTTAACCAGTTAGGATTCACTTTTCCTCTTGTCTTTACTGAAGGTCTACCTACACCAGCAAGCCTGCTTAAATCAGATTTGCCCATACCACTAATAACCTGCATGGCTCCCCTGACTTTGCTTTTGATGTTTTTAAACGATTCTCTGGCAAGAGACTTTGCATCAGAAACAGGTATACCCAAATTCATCAAACGAGATGCCAGGGAGTCAATGGCATCTTTCTCCAGTGCCTTAATTCTAGCAGGTGTAACTTTTTCGTAGTGCTTCTGCAGTTCATCAATTCTTCCTGCCTGAGGTTCAGAAAGCCTCCCTTGCACTGGTTGGTTTTCTGGATGGTCCTCAACAGGTCTGGTTGGCTCAGGGCTAAAGTTAATTCCTGCTCGATTGTAAGCATCTTCTGAGAAGTTGACCTTGGTCTCCCTGGTTGTCATCTGGACAATGCGATCCAGTCTGAAATCTCGCCAGGGAAAGTTTTTCTCTACCTCATTAAACTTAGTGCCTTCAGGGACTAGGATATTGTTTTTCTGATTCCTGACCCTAAGGACCTTATTCAGTATATCTCTCTTCTTTGCCGATCCCAGGACCTCTGCTGTTGGTGTTTGACCAGAGGACAATGCATCCAGGTAAGTCAGGAGATCTCGTTGCATCTCCTCTATGTTGCTAAATTCTTTCTGGGTCTCTGGGTTTGCAAACTCTTTGGCTACTCTTTGATCCAATAGCGTCTTGTCTGCAACCTTGACTCGCATGGTTCCTGTCTCAGGGGACACAATGAAATTGTAAAGAATCGCATCTCGGTTGCTCAAAGGCAGATTGCGGTATCGAGTCCCCCTCTTTACCTTTGTGGTAGCTGCAGCATACAAGACATTCATCAGCCCACTGTCATCTGGCATCTCCCTGATCTTCTCCAGGGCTTTTCGGAGGGTTCCAGTAATTGCATCTGAAGCCAGGAGAGCATCGATCTGTTGTCTGCTGAAACGTAGCCCTGAATAGTTGCCTCTTTCATCGCGGATCAATCCTCCCGTGTCGTCTACTGAGTCCAAAACCTTAGCCATGGTCCTGGTTCGTTCTGCTTC
The DNA here is from genome assembly GCA_002689465.1 of Rhodospirillaceae bacterium. Classification (GTDB taxonomy): domain Bacteria; phylum Pseudomonadota; class Alphaproteobacteria; order MPNO01; family UBA830; genus CAXBCP01. Next base: position 15,799 of record NZGJ01000009.1, read on the forward strand.
GATCTTCTTGACCTGAGCAGCACTCTTGATCATCTCTCTCTTACCAGTGGCTGTTACCCTGGCAGCACCCATGTCAACGAGTTCCTGAAAGATGGCATCATCCTTCAAGTCAAAGTCACTGTAGACTCGGACAGGAGTATCTACGGAAAGGTTGATGTTTCTCTTGGACCTTCTCCTTGCTCTGACCAGATCGTCAATGGATCGGTTTAGAGCTTTTGACTGCTTGATAGGGGTATCGAAAATGTCGCTTTTAAAAGTGTTGTGAACCCTGTCAAGCTTGCCTGCTACGAATCGATCAGTGATGCCTCGGATGGCTTCTCTGATGGGGTTACCCTTGAACAAATAATTACTGTCTTTGCCTTTGATGTAATTGGCGAAGTATTCAGCACCGATCTCTTCCAGGATTGAATTAAATTTCTTGTCTCGATCTGATTTACCTGGGGTATCATCAGTTACTAGAAGCTTGCCTGACTTTTCATAGTCATTGATCAGCGTGTCGATCTCCTGATCTTTGTAAAGCTTGCCTACCTGATCTTTGATCCGCTGAACCATGACTTCAAAGCCATCAATTCTCGCAATAGCATGGAAGGTTTCATGCGCTAGAGTCCGTAGGTCTGAATTGGTGTTAAGGTGAATGACAGGTCTGCCACCTTCTTGAGTGTAAGCACCTCCACCACCTTTGAGCGTTATGTCTTTTCCCTGGGCATCCTGACCTATAACAGTTTCATCAGTTCCGTATCGAATGATGGGTTCTGCTTCAGAAGTTGACCCAAGTATAACCTGCTCTAGATCCATTGCTCGGATCAAGTCATCTCGGTTTTTGTAGCGTCCAAGGGAAGCTCTGTCTTCATCACTTTTACTTTCTAGCCATGTAACTAGATCACTGTCTTGAGCTGCCCTCTTTGCTGCTCCTGTTGCACCCTCAGCAAACCTTCCCATGGTTCCACCGAATGCACCCATGGCTCCACCTGAACCAATGCCCTGAGCTAACCCTTCAACCCCTCCTGTTGCCAGACCTATGCCAGCACCAACCCCTACACCTGTCACTGCACCTGATGCAGCTCTGCCTGCATAGTTAACTGGAGTGTCCAGAAACTGGAGCTTACCAGCAAGGTAGCCAGCAGCAGTGTCCGGTGAGTTGAGTGCCATCCTTGCAAGGCCACCAGACCTGGTAGGATTGACCTTCATGGCATCTCCGAAATTACGTAGCAATCCCCCAGCAACTTCCATTGCTGCAGGGATACCGGCAACAGCCAAGGTTCCCATGCCTGCAGTGCCAAGGTCCAAGGCTCCTCCGCCAACTGCAGCACCTACTCCCCCAGGGACTGCATCCCTGCCAATTCCACCGCTTGCTTCGTCAACTTTTGAAGCCAGGTTACCCACGGCATCAGTTGCACTGGACCGCAAGTCACTGAGTCTCCTTCCACCAGCAGACATCATATCTCCTGCAGCAGATACTGCTCCTCCTGTCACCCTGCCTGTTGTCTTGGCAATCGCGGTTCCTATTTTGGAACCAGGTATAAGTAAACTTGGATCTGCAAACTCACCCAAAAATTCTGCTGCACCTTGATTGAATTTCTCAGGGTCAATCTTTGCTCCATTGGCCCCTGCCCATTCCATGTATTCGTTCCAGGCAGACTTATCACCTTTATCAATTTTGGAACGGACATTCTGCAATTCTTTGACCTTTAAAAACCGTCTGTATTGGTTTTCTTTTTCGTCATTGGTTCTACCACCAAACCCTTCGACCTTTGACATGAGATAACCCTCTGCCATACGTCCCATGGTTTCGGTGTCGTAAGTTCCCCTGGCGAATCCTTCTGCCAGAGTTCTCGCGGAAACTCCCATCTCGATGGGGGACATTGCCAATGTCTTGAGGAATTCTGGTAGGTTGGTGAGAAGTCTACCTGCAGTGGAAGTGAATGCGTCTGCTGCCATTCCAGCAAACCGTCCTGCAGTCATATCGGGCCTTGCCTGCAGGTACCTCTCGTGATCCTCCTTGGAAAGAGATGCTGCAGGAGTGTCAGGGTTCTCAAATCGAGCTACCAGCTTTTCATCTGGCTCGGGATAGTCGCGTGTAATGATTTCGTCAATCCTGCTGTCCGACATGTCGTCTGGGAATCGCAGGTTTACATCATAATCTTGCAGGTAGATGTTTTGCATTATCTAGAAATAAGATTGCCATCGCTTCCGTATACTTTTACTAGACCAGACTGCCCAGATTGTTGAGGTGACGAAAAGGATGGGAAAGATGCGCCTCTCCCCGTGTTAAAGGAATCCTCAATCGGCTTTGTTATTGCCTGTATAGCGTTCTTCCTTAATTGAGCCTTGAGCTTCATTGTTTCATCGCTATCCCCAGCGGAAGGGAAATACTTTATCATATCGTTCTTGTATTCCTCCTTTCCTATAGCTGCACCAGATTCCCTCCTCAAGTTGGCAGTAATCCAGTCAGTCATGACTGCTTCATACTGTCTCCTTTCTTGGCTTTTTAGTTGCCCTGGGATAATTGACAGGATTCCTTGTGAGGAACCGGATCTGTCATACTTGTCAGAGATTTTTGCAAGCTCTGCATCAGCACTTTCCATTCGGTTTGCGAAGCCAATAGCTTTTCTTGCCTCCGAATCAAGCTTGGGTGCGTCTACCTTTGGCCCCATGAGCAATGAGTAAATAGTGCTTGCTGCAAGAGGGTTGTCCTCAATGAGTTTGTTTATATTCTTGGCTCGGGACTTGGCAAATTCCTCGGCTGTTTGTGGACGGGTATCTGGCTTGTCCAGTTCTGCTTGTTGCTTTGCCTCCAGAAGTTGAAGTTGGTTCTTAGCGTCTTCCAATCCTTTGAGCTGATCCTGATAAGCCTGCCTTTGCTCCATGACCTGAGCTTCGTCCTCTCTGTTAGGTCTCGCCTGGTTCTGCATGAACTGACCTACCTGACCAATTTGCTGTTGCATCCTGGCATCCTTTTGCTGGTTAGCTTTTGCGCTTCGGGACAATGGATCTCCAGCAAATCGATCTGCTAGTGTAGGCTGAAAGTTTTGAGCTTCCTTGGGTAGATCGTAGATTGGAGGAGGAACTTCCATTCGAACATCTTTTGCTTCTATGGTAGGAGCGAAATTCTTGATACCCTCCTCTAGTCTTCCTACTTCAGATCGAGCCTGATCAATCTCACCTGAATAATCGGTTCTTTGAGTGGGGACGCTTCCAGGCATGTTAGCCTGCATGAACCCTGAGATAGCAGCATTACCTTGCTCTACCTGATTCACCTTCATCCGACTTTCGGCAACCTTTGCGTCATGCAATTCTTTTGCCATGGAGACAATGTAGCCTTCAGAGATCCCCTGAAGTTGACCAAGGCCCTGATCATCAAGAAAAGCTTTCCAGTTACCTGGGTCTACGTTGTATTTTTCAGCCAGGGAGTCTGCATGAGGAGCAAGTTTTGAACGCAAGGATGCAGCTTGGCTTTTGATCTTAGCCCTGCCTTCAATGCCTCTGCTCAATCCTTTCCCGAAAGACTCGATGCCTCGGGCCAGGTTTTGACCGGATTGGTCAA